>CAIQQH010000118.1 GCA_903873915.1 uncultured Flavobacteriia bacterium
CACCTTATACCGTGACATATACCGCAAACGGTTGTTCATCTACCGCATCTACATCTACCGTAACGGTGAATGCCATACCGACCTTGACAAGTACCAACCAAACTGTTTGTGCGGGATCACCAGCCACGGTAGTCGCAACAGGATCACCAGCGGGAGGAACGTATGCATGGTCAACCGGAGGAACTGGATCGAGCGCAACGGTATCTCCAACGGCAACAACACCTTATACCGTGACATATACCGCAAACGGTTGTTCATCTACCGCATCTACATCTACCGTAACGGTGAATGCCATACCGACCTTGACAAGTACCAACCAAACTGTTTGTGCGGGATCAGCAGCAACGATTTCTGCAACAGGAACTCCAGCAGGAGGAACCTATGCATGGTCAACAGGAGGAACAGGATCGAGCATAACAATCACCCCGTCAGCCACAACACCATATACAGTAACGTACACCGCTAATGGGTGCACTTCAGCAGTTTCGACATCCACTGTAACAGTGGATGCCGTACCTACTGTTGATGCTGGTGTGGATACAACGGTTTGTGCGAATGTCTTGCCGATTGTTCTGTCGGCATTCTCACCGAATTTAGGTGTGACTTACCTGTGGAACACCACTGAAACAACACCTCAAATTAGTGTTTCTTCCGGAGGTACTTATACCATTCAAGTTACAGTCAATGGCTGCACATCCAGTGATGCGGTAGTTGTGACTGTTGATCCATGTTCAGGAATCGTTGAGAACGCCATGGGGATTTCTTTATATCCGAATCCAACAACAGGTAAATTGAACATAGTATCGGATCAGCAAGTTGATGCAACAATTGAAGTTATCTCATTGGACGGAAAGGTTGTTCTCAACGAAACAATCAATGGCACAGTCAAGGTCCTCGATTTATCATCACTAACCGTGGGGACGTATATGCTGCGAATGAACGAAGCATCGAATGTGACCATCTTCCGAGTGATTAAGCAATAAGAAAATAGCAATGAATAACAAAAGGCGAAGAAAACTCTTCGCCTTTTGTGTTATAGTGCCCTTTGATTTTCTAAGCAATTTGGAAGCATCAAAATCGAAGTTCATTCTAACTCGTAACCTACCATCAAGTCCTTTGTCTATTGTCTATTGTCCTTCGAAGCTCAAAGAGCGAAGAAGTGTCCATTGTCTTGATGTCTTAACATCCACACCTACCCTTTCCCCGGCTTTATCGTTGGCGTTGTGCGCACAGGTGTTGTTCCACCACCACCTCTTGTTGGCGTTGTGTTGGTAGGAGTTCCACTTCCTTTTCCGCCACCATTGATGATTTGAATAGGCACTTGCGCTGGTTTTTCGTGAGCTGGACGTTCTTGTGTTTCTTGGGTTGGAGGTGTTACGGCTTTTTGTTCTTGTTGTGCATTTCTTTCAACCCCTTGTTGTTGTCCAAGTGGCTGTGCTTGTGGCGTGCCCTCTCCGCGCTCTTGTTTCACCGAGTTAATCACTACGCCATTGTTGTCGTTTCGAACAACACCATCTATTCTTCCAAGGGTTAATCCTGTTGTTTGATCATGAATGGCTGGCCGCGGATTCCCTGGAATGTTCAAGTAGGCCATGTCATAAATACAGCCTTTCATGTCATCTCCAGAAACACCATTTTCTTCACACGATTTTCGAGCTGTAGCTTGTTGGTTTGGCGTCAAGTCATTGAGTGTGCGATGTACACGCGGAAAGCGCTCATCTGTATAGGTCAAGGTAGATTCTCCTGGAAGGTATTCAAACAAGGATGTCATCGGAGTAATGCGCCATACTCGTGCGAAGTCACGCGCTAAGAAGGCAAGGTATTCTTTTTCCATTTCGTTCGAGGCCTGCTGCATTTGGTCGTTTCCGAATGATGAAAAAGACATGTAAGCAGGACGATTCATTCCTGTGCCTGTTTCAAAATCATCGCGATCAATGCCATTTGCATTGCCCAATAATCCATCGTACTGCTCACCAGAACATGGAAAAATCTGAACTGCGACATTGATGAAACTCATCATGCCTGAACTACGCATTTCTGCAGTTACCACTTCTCCTGTAGGCCAGGTAATCACATAGCTGCGGTTGCTGTAGCGGACAGTACCTCCACGAGGCAAGAAATAGACATCGCGTACCATCATCATCGGTTCCCCATTGATGCGCAATGCTGTTTGCGCATTGTTATCGGGTCTGTTCATGGCATAAAGCGTCACACGATCGCCATCAACATTCATCGCAAGTGCCGTGTTCAACGAAAAATCATCCGATTGTGCTTGTTGTCGTGATTGCACCTCGAAGCGACCTGAACGTGAACGTGCCATCACGAATTCACCAACTGTTTGAAAAGAATATCGTGCTCCATCGAATGAAGATAAATGTGGATCGCCATAAGAACGTCCTTGATTAGGGGTGCATCCCGTGCGACTGATCATGGTATGCATCAAATCCCATTGTGTAGCGGACGTTTCAGTTGCATTTCGTTGACCACTATTGATTTGCTCTCGGATTGCATCTTGATTTACAGGGGGCACCAAGCGGAGCATTTCCATCGGTGTTACGTTCTCAGGAAAGGTGCGCGTGGGAACTTCTGTATGCTGTGCCATAGCCACCATGCTGTTTGCCAACCATTCACCACGAACGGGATCCCAAGCGGTCAATTCCTTTTTCACGGGGGTAAATTCTTCCGAAAATCGGTCTTGTGACCAAGAGGGATGAATGGCTGAAATCGTAAGCATTAAGCCAAGTACTGGGGTAAAGATTTGTTTCATAAAAAAGAAATTTTGTCGCGCCCTAACCTCAAAACACATGCCGCTATAAGGCGAAAGCATCATTTGTTGGATAAAAACATTTCGATAAAGATACAAGGATTGACATAGATGTTGAATCTCCGGAATATATTACCTTTGAAATGTTCTGCTGCACCCAATAAATCGGCCCTTACCGCGTTATTTGCTCGGAAAATTTATCGTTATGAGATTTTTTATTTTTGCATTCTTGTCATGTACTTTCTATTCCTTCGGTCAAATTGGAATGGACCAATGGCGGATTCACGTTCCTAATCGGGAGGCAATCGATGTAACGACTGATGGTGATTTGGTGTTTGCGGCGTTTGACAACGGCTTGTTGGAATATGATCCTTCTGCCGGTGAAACGAGTGTTTGGACAGATGTAAATGGCTTATCGGATGTAAAACTAAGTGCTTTGGGACGTGAATTGTCCAACAAAAAGGTATTTGTGGGATATGCGAATGGCAACATTGATGTGATTGCGAACAATACAATAACCAATATTCCAGCAATTCGTTTGGCAGAAATCCAAGGAAATAAACGCATCAACCGCATTGTCAACTTTGACGGAGACGTATTCTTCGCTACGGGCTTTGGCATCGTTCGTATTAACCCATCCAACAATGAAGTAAAGGACACGTATTATCCAACACCTCAAGGGGATGCGATTCTTGATGTAGCGTTTATAGGGGATACGATTTACGCATTGACTGCGGACCGTTTATTGAAAGCAAGCCTCAGCAATCCAGCGGTTGCAGACCCTTTTCAATGGGTTATCGACGCCCGTTTACCCGTACTTTCAAATAACAAATACACAGACATTGAAGAGGTTGGAGATAAGATCTATGCCTTGCTTCAATTGGACACCTACGGTCAAGATACTGTTTATCAGTTGAACTATTCAGGAAATAGCGCGGCTTCTGACCTTAATTTTAGTTTGCAAATCAACTCTTTGAGCTCAGATCAAGACCGTTTGATTATTAATTCTGACGGTGCAATTTACCGCTACTTTTCAGACCTCACGTTAGATCTAGTCAACTCATCTTTTTTTATTGGAAAGTGGTTTGAACCGAAACATGCGATCTACAGCAATTCGGGGTATTGGATTGCAGATGGGAAAAATGGACTGCAACGATTGACCGAATACAACTTGCTCACACGTGTTGATTTTAGCGGTCCGCCAAAGTCTGATCTCTATGCCATGGATTGGAAAAAAAACACGATGATTGTTGCGGGAGGAGGAATGTCTGAAAAGCTTTCGACCTTTAGTAGCTCAGGGGTTTATCGGTTTAAAGATGAGGCGTGGGACTTGTATGACCGTGACAATATGAACCTTTGGAATGGAGCAAACATTTGGGATTTTCTAGCAGTTTCGATTGAACCAAACGCGGCAAAAAAAGCTGCGGTGGGAACATTTTCTTCTTATCCGGTGTCTATCCTTAATTTTGAAACTGGAGTTACAGACACCTTTACACCACTCAATTCCCCCATGGAATTCTCAGGCACAGGAAGTACAAAGTCGCTCGTAACCGCGTTGGAATATGACGATAACGGGGACTTGTGGGTATTGAATGGATATTCACTTAATCCGCTGAAATTGTACCACGAAAACACATGGTATTCCTTCGATTGTGGTGGCGCTGCGAAAAATCAGTTTTCTGGGAATATGGTTATTGACTACAATGGGCACAAATGGTTTGCATTGGATGCTGCGGGACTTTTCGGATACAACCACAACAAGACGCCCGTGAGTGCTGCAGACGACCAAGTGATCAATTTAAATTCGGGAGACTATTCTGGTGCTTTGCCTTCAAATACGGTTACGGCCCTTGCAGTTGATTTTGACAATGAAATTTGGATTGGCACCGACAATGGCTTTGCAATACTTTACAACTCCGATGCAGCGTTCGATGCTGGACCAGGTGATTACAATGCACAACGCGTTAAAATCCCCGTTGATGGAGTTGTAGAATTCATGCTTGGAACAACCAATATTACCGATATCGAAGTTGATGGCGGGAATAGAAAGTGGTTTGGGACAGCCAATTCGGGAATCATTCTGCTTTCGGCGGATGGTTTGGAGGTCATCAAACAGTTCACAACGGACAATTCACCTTTGATCTCAAACAACATCATTGATTTGGAGATCGACCAATCTACGGGAGAATTGTTTATCATCACCGATAAAGGACTCATTTCATACCGTTCAGATGCTTCTTACGAAGATCCAGAATACAGTGATGTAAAGGTGTTTCCAAATCCTGTGCGTCCAGAATATGACGGGTTAATAACAATACAAGGGATCCGTTATGATTCGGATGTTAAAGTGACAGATGTGGCGGGGAATCTAGTCTACAAAACAACGTCAAATGGAGGGACAGCCGTATGGAACGGGAGAACATTGAGTGGCGATAAGGTTACCACAGGTGTTTATTTGATTTGGACGTCAATCAATGAAGGAAAAGGACGGCAGGTTGGAAAGGTGTTAGTAGTACGTTGATTACGCCTTGAAAAATACAGATTTAGCCTTCATTCTTCGTCGGATCAATTATTCCGAAAGCAGCGTCATCCTGACGTGTTTTACACTCAACAAGGGAATTCAAAAATTCATCTTTCAAGGAGCGAAAAAAAAGTCGCAACCCTTCTTTCCAATGGCGTATTGCGAAATTACGTTTTATCGCCATCCCTCATCCGAACTAGGAAAAATTACCGGAACAGACCTTCTTTTCAATCCAACAGGCTTGCGTTTTGATCCGCTGCGTTCGGCCATTGCGTTCTTTGTTGCAGATATCCTGCAGCAGTGCATTCAAACCGATTTAGAGGATGAACCTTTATTTCGCTTTCTAGAGAAAACCGTTCGCGATATCGACACAACGGAAGATTTACGTTTATTTCCTACTCGGTTTCTAATGGAGTTTTCATTTCATCTTGGAATTGGCCCATCCGTGGATGATGACAACGCGGCCTATTTTGATCTTCAAGAGGGTATTTTTAGTAATCATCTGGCTTCGGGACACTTGACTGCTGAAGGGGAGGTTGCGCACTTATTAAGGGCCTTGGCTGAAGGGGAGCATGAACAAGCGGAGGAATTATTAGAGCTGCGCAAGGAGGCCTTTGAAACAATGCTGCAATTTTACAGCGTACATATCCCACGATTCAATGTGGATGCTTCGTTGGAGATTATTCGCGCTCTTTTGTACCATTAAAAAAGCCATCAAGACAATGCCGATGGCTTTAAAGTGCAAGCTGAGAGCTTTAAATTAGTGAAACAAATTAGGCCAAATCAACGACGTGGCTCTTTGATAAAGATAGAAGAAAAATCAAGCACTTCCATCGAATTCGTGTAAAAATCCCGCACTCGAGCATTGATCATGATCAGTATGTCATCTGTTAAAATTGGAATTGCAGGGACTTCGTCTGTAATCAACTGATCACATGCAATAAAGAGCGCTTCTCGCTTGTCTGGATCGCCTTCGCGTGCCGCCTCTTCGAAGAGCGTATTGAATTGTTCATTTTGAAAGTGAAATTCATTGTCAATCTTTTTATCAGACCGCAATTTACCACTATAAAATAAGCCGAGGAAGTTGTCAGCACCGGGATAATCAGCCACCCACCCTGATCGCCAAATCTTAGCCTTACCAGATGAAACTGCTTTTTCCCACTCTTTGTATGTGCACAATCGGATGCGGAGAGAGATGCCCAACGAGCTTTTCAATTGGGCCACAATACCCAAACACATTTTATGTTGCGCCGATCCCTTTTTTGCATTGACATACAAGTCTAATGAAGGAAATTTTTTTGTTTTGGTATAACCTGCTTCAGCCATCAATGTTCTTGCACGTGTTGGGCTGAGCGGATCAACTGTTACGTTGGCTGCATGAAAACCAGGGATGTTCGGAACAAAACCATTCTGTGTCGCCCATCCTTCGCCCGAAAGCCAAGATTCTACAATGCGCTTGCGGTCGAGGACAAGATGAAACGCACGCCTCACACGAACATCGCGGAACTCCTTGCTACTGCAATCGAAGGATAAGAAACTCACTTTCATGCCCGGATGTGACTCTACTCGATGGGTGACGTTTTTTCCTGCTTGAGCGTCCTTTAGTGAACCTAGAATATTTTGAATTTCATCGACTGGAATCTCGAGAACAAGGTCGATTTCTTTGTGCCTAAAGGCCATGATTTCACTGCGCTTGTTTTGCGCATACGTCATGACCACCTGGTCTAAGAAAGGCAACTTGTTGCCAAGATCATCTGTGCGCCAGTAAGTTGGGTTCCGTTTTAGAACGATCTGTTTGTCCGTCATGGATTCAAACATGAATGGACCAGTTCCTACAGGGTGCAGCCCAATATTCTCTGAATACTGGTTAAAAGCCTCCCTTGGAAAAATCCCCAATGTGATGTTCGTTACTATTTTATCGAAACTGCGAAAGGATTCCTTTAAACGGATTTCTAAGGTGTAGGTGTCGAGCACGCGAATTCCTGGAATCCCCTTTAATATATGTTTGTTATTGGTTAAACGATAGAATAAGTCTCCGCCTACAATATGTGCCACCAAGATATCGGTCATGTCGTTGTACATACTCGGAGAGCATGCCATTTCGAGGGAAAACTTTATGTCCTCTGCTGTTAGAAACCTTTTTTTTCCATGGAAGCAGGGGTCCTCATGAAATTGTACACCTTTTCGAATTTTAAACGTAAAGCACGTCGCATCATCATTGACTTGATACGACGACGCGAGACATGGTTTTACTTCAAGAGTTTTACTGTCTAGGGTGAGCAGGGTTTCGAATAGTTGAGCGTTTAGTCGCTGTGCATAGATGTCGTTTGATGCCAAAGGGAAAAGCTTTTGAACCTTTTCAGAAGACATGAAACGAAATGTTCCACCATAAAACTTCCCTCCGACACCTTCTTTTTGCGGTGTTTCAGCATTATCTCCGCAGGAGAAAAGAAAAATCACAGAGAAAAGCAGTATGGAAAACTGAAGTACACGCATGTGTTGCGGCAGATTGGTACTTGACAAAGATAGCCGTTCCACGGTATTATGCAAATGCTTAATAACCTAGTTTCACTCGGGCACGTCGAATGACACTTTGGGCTACATTTCTCGCTTTTTCAGCACCTTTTGCCAAGGCAGAATCTATGAGAGTTGTATTCTTCATCAAATGTTCGTAGGTCTTTCGTTCTTGTTCAAATCGAGTCATGATCAATTCGAATAAGGCTTGCTTGGCATGGCCGTAACCAAAGCCACCAGCGAGGTATTTTTCGCGCATCTCATTGCCTTGATGGTCACTCGCAAGAAGTGCATAGAGAGCGAACACATTGCAGGTGTCTGGATCTTTTGGATCTTCAAGTTCTTTGCTATCCGTAACAATTCCCATCACTTGTTTGCGGAGTTGTTTTTCCGGCAAAAAGATATTGATGCAATTGTCGCGTGACTTACTCATTTTTTGTCCATCGGTGCCTGGAACATACATGGTTTGTTCTTCAATACGCGCTTCAGGCAACACGAATGTTTCACCCATTTGATGGTTAAAGCGAGACGCTACATCCCGAGTCATTTCGATGTGTTGCAACTGGTCTTTCCCTACTGGAACCAACTCGGCATCGTACAAAAGAATGTCTGCAGCCATGAGCATTGGATAGGTGAAAAGACCAGCGTTGACGTCCTCCAATCGGTCTGCTTTGTCCTTGAAAGAGTGTGCAAGTGTCAATCGTTGATAAGGAAAAAAGCAGCTGAGGTACCAAGATAGCTCAGCGGTTTCAGGCACATCGGACTGACGGTAAAAAACAGTTCTTTCGGTATTCAATCCACACGCCAGCCATGCAGCGGCAACACTGTATGTATTTTCTCTCATCACCTTTCCATCCTTGATTTGCGTCAAGGAGTGCATGTCTGCAATGAACAAAAAGGAGTCATTTGCAGGAGTGTTGGTCATGTGAATTGCAGGGAGAATTGCCCCTAGAATGTTGCCCAAATGGGGTGTTCCCGTGCTTTGTACGCCAGTGAGTATCCTTGCCATGTTTTTTACTTTGAGCGAATTTAACTATTTTCGGAACAATTCCACGGCGATTTGGCGTGGTAAGCCTCAAAATGAAAGTACTCAGCGGAATCTTTTCCCTTTTATGGAAATGCTACATTGGCATCGTGTTTTGCGCGCTGGCATTGGTGCTTTATCCCTTCTTTTTCATTGTTTTATTAAGTCCAAAAGGAAAAAAAAGCAGCTTTCGACTGTTTGTATTTTGGAGCTGGCTGATGCGAATATTCTGTTTCTATCCGGTTAAAAAGGTGAGTGTAGCGCAGCAGCCAAATGGTCCGTATGTCATTGTGGCCAATCATTCCTCCTACCTCGATATTTTTTTAATGCATTCCATTCTACCTAAACACCCCTTTTTGTTTCTTGGAAAAAGTGAGATTTTGAGTTACCCCATCATTCGAACTTATTTTAAAGGTTAAATATCCCTGTGCACCGCGGCAATAAAATGAAATCTGGACGCTCATTTGTTTTAGCGAAAAGAGCGGTTGAACAGGGGTGGTCGATTGTTATTTTCCCAGAGGGCACTATTCCAGACGACGATTGCCCCAAGATGATTCCCTTCAAAGAAGGTGCTTTCAAGCTGGCAAAGTCGCTCAACATCCCTATTGTCCCCGTCACATTTACTAACAATTATCGCCTGTTTTCCGACCCAACAAACATCCTCGGGCCAGCACATCCGGGGATTTCAAGGGTGCACATCCTTCCATCGATTGGTGTCGATGAAATGGCTGAATTGTCAGTAAAGGAACTCACAGAATTGTGCTTTAACCGCATCAATGCACCCCTGCTGGCGGAGTGCCCATGGGTGAAAACTGAGGAGAGTTGATTCAATTCTCAACTCGGTTGTGTATATTTGCCCCATGAAAATAACGGAAGAAATCATTGATCACATTGCACATTTATCCCGCCTAGAATTTGAAGGTGAAGACAAAAAAGTGATCATTCAGGATCTTGAGCGCATCGTGAACATGATGGGAACACTTCAGCAAGTTCCAACCGATGATGTCGAACCATTGATTTTCATGACCGATGAATACAACTCGCTGCGCGACGATGTGTCGGAAGTAAGTCTATCTCAACAAGAAGTATTGAAAAATGCGCCGAAGAAAGATTCAGATTACTTCAGAATTCCCAAGGTACTTGATAAATAAGTTACGAGTTACGAGTTACGAATTTGGTGGCTCCACCGCAGCGGACACGTGAGGTGCGCAGCAGTCTCGAAGCCACGAATTACGAATTTGGTCCAATACACACCGAAGAATGTTCAAGTCATTTGTCCATTGTCTTCTATGTCCATTGTCTTAATGAAAGACTTACTTTGCTGCATTCATTGGTAAAAAAGTACGAAGTATTCGAATGTACAAAAAGTAACTCGTCATTAGTAACTCGTCACTAATTTCTCTTAGCAAGCTTTATTCTCAATAATAGGTCTCAAGGCCTGAAAAAGTGTAGCTTCCTCCCAAGGTTTACTGATGAAGTGAGAGAGCATTTTGTCGTTTTGCAAATCATTCACTTGGCTAGAATTGGCTTGGCCAGACAACATGATGCACTCCAAGTTGGGGTATTTTTCTTTGATGGCACGGATGAGTTGTGCGCCATTCATCTCTGGCATTTGGTAGTCAACGATGATGAAAATCACATCTAAGGGTATGCTGATCAATTCATCAAGCCCTTCAAGTGCCAATTTAGGATCCGTGAAATACTCGAGGAGTGTGCATTTCACATCAATAATTTTTTCCAATTGGAAACTGAGCATCTGCAAGATATGTGAATCGTCGTCAACACAAATGACCGCGTAGCGTAGTTTATCCATGGGTTATTTCTTAAATGAGATAGTAAATGTAGTTAATAATTCGTTGGAATCTAACGCAATAGATGCGTCATGTTCATCGAGTATATTCTTCACAATGTTCAATCCTAAGCCTGTTCCATTTTTTGCGGATTTTGTGGTGTAGAATTTATCAAAGATTTTAGCCTGAACTTCCTTTGAAATCATTGGCCCATTGTTTTCCAGGTGAATAGATATTGTCTTGCTTGTTGTTGACGAATAAATATGGAGCAATCCTCTGTCCTCACGGTCTTCCATGGATTCTAAGCCATTTTTGATGATGTTTGACCACAACTGAAACAGTTTAATGTCATGAGCGTGGACGGTCAAGTTATGATCTACCTCAAATTGCAACTCTGTATTTCGACGAATCTCGTAATCAAAGACACTTAGAACTGTTGAAATATTTTTGTATAAGTTAATTGGCCCCTTCGTGCCGTGTTGGTGGTCCTTTATGAATGTTCGTAGCCCTTGTATTACTTTTGTTGCGCGTTCATTTGAAATCGAGATCGCATTGATGAAATTTCGAATCATCGATGTGTGATAAATCAGGTTGATGAAGTGTGTGGAATTTTTACTTTCGATAATTTGATCGATCAACTCGGTTTCTTCAACAGAAATGCGCGCTTTGACAAATCCTTCAGCCATTTCGTGTTGCTTCTCATTGCTCAAAGAGGGGTACATTTCACTCAGAAATTTGAGGGTAGAAGTTGCCTCTCGACGTTGCTGCATTCCCCCGATAAAGAGTTCTACTTGTTTGTTTGCTGCTCGTGACCATGCAAAGTGGATTTGTTCATCCGAACAAAATTCTATGGTGTCATTGAACAAGCGCTCAAAGGTATATAGGATACTTTCTGCCCCGCTTTTAATGGCGCCGAGTGGTGTGTTTAAGTCATGGGCAATGCCACTTGCAATCTCCCCGAGGGTAACTAGTTTTTCTTGGTCTGTAATGGATTTTGCCAGTTCAAGGTTCTTTTTTGTTTCTTCAACAACCCGCGTTTCAAGCTCACTATTGATGATCTCGATTTGCTTTTTACCGGTCTCAATTTGTTGAATGTATTCTGTTCGGCTCTTTACATTCACAAGCATTTGCGAATACAGTTGCAGAAGTAGCTGTTCATCTTCGGTAAATCGACGAATCGTACGAACGGAGTCAAAGCCAACAAAACCGAGGCATTGATCACCATCCATCAGCGGCAGAGTCAACAAACTTAAAATGTCCTGGACTTCGATTAACTCCCTAAATTTTCCTTCGGGAAGCTCTTTGACATTCGGCACAATGATCGGTTTCCCTTCACTATGTGTTTTAATCCAGATGGGCATGTCGCTGAAAGGTATGTTCTGAAGCAGTTTCAGCTGAGGTTCAATCCCGTCATTGCACCACTCATAGGTATTGGATGATGTTTGAGAAGCAAAATCGTAATTGAAAATATAGACACGGTCCACTTTCACATATTGTCCAATTTGCTTCAAAGATTCATTGATGGCAAATTGAATTTGATTTACAGGAAGGTTAATGTATTTGGAAGAAATTTCCATCAACAGGTTTTGGAACAAGGACTTGGCATTTAGTGCTTTTTCGGCATTTAGCTTTTCTTCCATTTCGTGCTGAAGACTTATCTCAGCTTGCTTCTGCTCCGTAATATCTATTAAAGTTCCCTCTAAAAATTCTTCACCTGTCGGTGCAATGCGGTAACTGATGTTGATCAAAAGCCATAAATCTTTCCCATATCGATCAACGTTCAAGAGGACATGGTTTCTCAAGCTGCCTTCTTTTTTTAATAAGGCAACGAACTCATTACGCGTTTTTTCACTTTTGAAAAATGCGGTTGAACGCACATTCTTGAGCTCATCTACGCTATCAAATCCATGAATTTTTGCATAAGCTGGATTAATGTCATGAATTACTCCATTCATCCCCGTTCGGAATACGCCGGCCATGTTGTTTTCAAACAATGAACGGTAGCGTTCCTCGGCCAAGACTTTGTCGGTGACATCGACACCATAGCCAATTAAGAACCGGATCTCTCCTTTCTCGTCATAAACGGGGCCCATTTTTCGTCGAACAATATTTCGGCTTCCATCGGGCAATTTAAAGTCATCTTCCCAAACCACGAATTCTCCCCCTTCAATAATTTTATTGTATAAATCTCGTCGCTGAATGGCGATGTCGTTGGGAATTCCTTTGAGTTTGCAGTAATCAAAATCATCTTTCCCAATCATGTAAGCCCTGATTTCTGGGTTTTTGATGCCTTGTGGGTTGATGAATAAATATTTATGGTTTATATCAAATACCGCAATGTCTGAGGGAATGTTGTTCAACACATGTTCGTAGAAGTTCTTTTGTTCCTCTAGTTTTTTTGTAAGTCCAATGAGTTCCTTTTCTGTAGATTGTACCATTTCGATGAAACTGGTAATCTCATTGGCGTATAGATTCACATACCGATATTCTTCAACATAGCGGAGTGTGATCGAATAATGGCGGTTATTCCGATGAAACATTTTCAATCGGCTTTTGTCTTTTTTCTCAATCAACAAGCGAATCAAGCCATTGAGTTCTTCGTCATGAATGCGGTTTTCTTCTATCGAGAAGTCATTCAAAAAGTGTTTTTTTGCCGACTCATTGTTGAATAAGATATCTCCGTCTGTGGTCAATCGCAAAACAGGATGCGGATTTTCCATTGGGAAACGCGAGAGAATGTCGATGTCCTTTCGTGCCGCTTCAAGTTTTTTATTCTTTGTGACCATTCGATCCATGAGTTCGCGCGATTCCTTCAATGAACGTTCACTGGTGTTTTGTAGGAAAAGAAATTCAGCGATGTAATCGTGTTGGGTAAAATCATTGATGGTCAAATGGTAGTTGTCCAGCGGAAACTTTACATTGAGCAGCGGCATGGCGGAGATGACCAAGCGATTTCCAATTTCAGAAATGGAACATTTGTAGCGCTGGTTTCCATCCAATGTGTTGAAGAAGACCATTCTTTTTTTGCCACTTTTGACATTTTTGAAATCGCTTAATGGAATGTTCCGTTCAAAAAAGAAGAAGGAGTCGAAAGCCATTCCTTGTTCGATTGATGGCACCGATTTTTTAAAGCTGCGGCCAAAATAATCAATGAATCCAGCGTCGTTAAGCACCAAATAGAAAGGGTTATTGAGTTCGAGCGATTCCAACATCAAGTCATATCTCTCGTCTAAATCGCGATTGCTACGTCTCAGTTCTATGAGTTTAACCACATTTTTAGCGACTATTTTTAAGGATTTCAGTTGTGCTTCGCTCAGCTCTCGAGGCGTGTTATCTATAACACAAAGTGTTCCTAGGGCAAATTCATCGGCATCCACGAGGGGAACTCCTGCATAAAACACAAAATTTGCTTCTCCCGTAACAAAAGGATTGTCCGTAAAACGTTCATCATCGCGGGCATTCGGAACAATCATCGTTTCCGAAGGGCTATTGATGGCGTGGGCACAAAATGAAAGGTCTCGCGGCGTTTCATTCACAGTGAAACCATGCCTTGACTTGAACCATTGTCTGTGCTCGTCAATGAGCGTTATTGCTGCAATGGGCGTTCCGCAAATTTGCGCCGCCAACTCGGTTAATTCATCAAATTCCTCCTCTGAAAGTGTATCAAGTAGATGATAACTTTTCAACGCAGCAATGCGCTCTATTTCATTGAAGGGTATTTCTGGCGGGATCATGATATGGCTTCCCATGTAATGTAGAATACATGACAGTCGTCCGTGTTTTCACGTTCATGAATTTGTTGAATGGTCACCGAGAGATTAAATCGCTTTGCCAATCCTTTGATGAGACCAAAAATCATTGGAACCATTCCTTCGCGGTGCGATCGGTATTCTAGTTCGATGGAGTTGGCTGTTTCGTTGCGCGTAGAAAATTGTGGCGGCATCAATCCAGGCATCAAGTTGTTGATGCGGTAATGCAACATGTCGAGATTGTCCAAGAACTCAACAAAGGTGTCTCCGGTCAAGGACATTAAGTCACCGTAGCCTTCATCCGCCGTGTAGAGGATCCAGTATTCACCAAAGGCCTCGAGAATATCGGCCGCATCGGCCTTTAGAATTTCGGCGGCGTGGCGGACCAATGAATAGGTAAGGGCGTCGGGATAGGGATTCATTCCAACGAAATCCTCATCGTAAAAGTCCGCACGGTGACAAATCTCTTTCCAGATTTCTTCTCCGTGATTGGTTACCACCAAGTCTTTTATTGCTTTATTTACTAGTCCGTACATTTGCGCGCATCATTTTTTTTGCCAAAAGCACTCGAATTTACAATGAAATATCGCTACAGCCAAACATTTCGCGCAATCCAATCACGATTCTGTATTTTTGTACCGCTTTCCAGTCATTCATTTTACAAGAAGAACTTAAATCGAGGGTATGAGCGCGCTCAAAGATCAAGCGAATGAACACGATCCGTTTTTGGCCTTGCGCTATCGCGAGTTTAACTTCTTCCTAGCGAATAAATTTTTTCTTACGATTGGCATTCAAATGCAAAATGTCATCGTTGGTTGGCAAGTGTACGAATGGACTCATGACGTCATGGCACTCGGTTTAATTGGTCTTGCAGAAGCGATCCCCTTCATTGTCACCTCGCTCTTTTCGGGTCATGTTGCAGACAATTACAACCGAAAAAAAATCATTTTGCTGTTCACGGGATTGTTTGTGATGATGACAGCCGGATTGTTGTTTTTATCCATGCACGCGCAAACGGTCTTTGAATCGTACGGTACCTTGCCTATCTATGCAGCGGTATGTTTGGTGGGTGTGATCCGCGGCTTCTTGTCGGCGGCTTTACCCTCGATTCTTGCCCAAATTGTTCCGCGAAAGGCCTATAGCAATGCCGCTACATGGAACAGCTCAGTATGGCATATTGCAGCAGTAGTCGGCCCTGCCTTTGCGGGTTTGCTGATTGCTTTGGGTTACTCAACAGCGTATCTTATTGATTTGTTTTTCATTGTTCTATCCTTTATTGCTTTCTTGTTCATCGCGAATCGTCCACTGGAGGCAAAAGCAAAAACCGAGACAATGTACGAAAGCATCCGTGCAGGAATCCGGTTTGTCTTTAGTCATCAATTGATACTAGGCGCGCTTTCGTTGGATTTGTTTGCTGTGCTTTTCGGCGGCGCTGTGGCTTTATTGCCTGCATTTTCTGATCGAATTTTACACATGGGTTCTGTCGAGTTGGGGTTTCTTCGCGCGGCACCAGCCATGGGAGCTACCCTTATGGCCTTGATCATTGCCTATCGTCCGGTCGGTAAAAAAGCGGGAAGATCTTTGTTTATTTCTGTGGCTGGATTTGGCGTCGCCACCATACTTTTTGGTTTGTCCGAATCGTTTTGGGCGGCATTCTTCTGTTTGTTGCTTACAGGCGCATTTGACAATGTGAGTGTGGTGATTCGTCACACCATTTTGCAACTTTCCACCCCTGATCACATGCGGGGAAGGGTGTCTGCTGTCAATGGAATCTTCATCGGTTCATCGAATGAAATTGGCGCGTTTGAATCGGGTGCAACGGCCGATTTTATGGGAATTCGTCGGGCAATTGTTTTTGGAGGAATCATGACCGTACTTGTCGTAGCAACCACCGCACGGATGGCGCCGAAACTGCGAAAATTGGACATGAAAGATTTGGAGGAACCTATAGGGTAACAGTGACAAGGTCCGCATCAAGCCGACAAGGGTATTCGCGCAAACTTGCTGTCGCAGGTGGATTTTTCACCTTCCCTTCCAAGGTAAATGAACTGCCGTGGGCGTTGCAGAAAAAACCAGTTCGCGTGGCAACAAGTGGATTTGCCTGGTGTGAACACTGCATCTCAAAAGCCTTGAAACTATTTTCAGCCAATTGAACAACGGCGATGTCAAATTCAGAAGAACCATTGCGGATCAGCACAAGTTTGTTTTCTGCAGTGAACAATAGCTTTGAAACTTGAACATCACCCGATTTCACATCGGTACGAATCGACATCAATGGAGCGCAACTTTGCACCGCAGGAACAATCGCCCCCAAAGTTAGCAAGGCCGCACATGTCCCACATGCTTTTTTTAGAAATGCTCTTCTTTCTGGATTCATTTTTTTATTTTGGACAAAAGACCGCTGCGCTCAAAGACAAAAGACTCAATCATTCTTCGAATTGCCAAAGGCATCCCGCCACAGCGGACTTTAAAGCAAATTCCTGGAAGGAACAAATTTGCGAAGCAACCAAATTGTCAATAATTCTTCATTTTTAATTCTTCCCTAAAAACTATACCCCACACCGAGATTAATAAAATTCTTTTGCTTCATCACCGGAGTGTTTGAAATGGGCGTTGCATTGCTAACCATCAAGGTGTAGTCAAATTTAACAATTACTCCGGCAACAGGTTGAAAATTTACTCCTGCAACAAGGTAGCGACGGGTTAATGATGGATCGAGAACACCATTTGTCGGAAGTTTTAAGTTGAGGTCCATGTATTCGTAACGGGCATAAGCTTGCCAGATTTTTGAGCCTTTTGTCGTGTGCTTATATCCTGCTTCGAAGTATCCTCCGAAATACTGTTCAGGGGTATTTGTGCCATAGGCAGCATTTAATTTCGCTGCATCACGGATGGTGACAAAACAGCCAAGTGCCTTAAAAAATAGGTGCTTTCCACTGTACTGAACATTGGCCTCGTACAGTCCGACAGGTGTTCCAAAAAGCCCTGTGTTCAACCCCAAGGTGTCAGCCGATGCTTTAGAAATACCCAATGATCCCCCATAATAGGCGGAGATTTGTGTTCTGAAGTTTTTGTAATAATGCAAAAGAGCACCTGTTACAGCCATCGAATTCGCGTTGGCATCTCGGCCTTCAAAACGTCCCTCTCGGATTCCTGTGCCGCTTTCAAAACTTGGAGAGTTCAAACCGTTCACAATGGCGCAGCTGTAATTGAGTCCCGCAATGCGCTGACTGCTTCCATAATAGCCAATTCCGAGTTCTCGCCATGTCGCTGGGATGACATATTTTTCTACAAATGGCCGATTATTGCTGCTAAATGTTGTCGGTAAATGGTTTTCATTGATAATCCCTATGCGCGGAATGAATAGTCCTGTGGTGATGTAATTGTTGCGGTTGATGTTGAACTTCAAGAAGGCCTGTTCGAAGGAAATTTCTCCACTCGCTGAACCCCCAACAATCTTTGCGTCCTCAATTTCTAACTCAGAGAAAAACGAAATCTTCTTGCTGAACTTATGGCCGACAAACAAAACCACTCGATCGAGATTTATGTTCGCAGATTTGTCTGTCAGGTTGTTGGTGTAGTTGACATTTCCATAGCCCGAAAGAACTGTGGCCGTATTGGAAGCAATTATTCCTGCGGCCAATGAATCTTCTTTTGTCAATACTTGAGCGTTTGTCATGTCCACAGCAAAAAACAGCGCACACAGAGCCATTGATTTGATATATGTCGTTTTCATAAGTCGAATAATTTTCAGCAAATTTAGAATCAATCTAAATAAGCCGAAATACCATAAAAAAGGTATTTGTGCATTTTAGGGCATAGATTGACTAACTTCGCGGGGAATGAAATTTACAGAACTCTCTCTCAACTCCCAGATTCTCGAGGCAATCGAACACATGGGATTTGTCAATGCGACACCGATACAGGAATTGGCCATACCGAAAATCCTTGATAACAAGGACTTAATTGCTTGTGCGCAAACAGGAACAGGAAAAACAGCGGCATTTATTTTGCCTATTTTGGATAAGATCACCAACAAGGAGGACAATTCCATCAACACCTTGATCATTGTGCCGACGCGCGAGTTGGCCATTCAAATCGAGCAAGAAATTCAGGGCTTGGCCTATTTTGTTTCGGTGGGATCAAAAACAATTTACGGAGGTGGCAGCGGAAAAGATTGGGATTCGCAACGCGAGGCCTTGGAAGAAGGAACGGACATCATTGTGGCTACTCCTGGGAAATTGCTCTCACACATCGCACAGGGGTATGTTGACTTTTCGAAGCTAAAACACTTGGTATTGGACGAGGCGGATAAAATGCTCGACATGGGCTTCTCTGACGATTTAGTTCGCATCATCAGCGAGTTGCCAAGCGACCGCCAGACCTTAATGTTCAGCGCCACAATGCCCTCCAAAATACGTGATTTGGCGAAACGCATCTTGAAGAATCCAGAGGAAATAACCCTTTCCATTTCAAAGCCAGCAGCAGGAGTAAAGCAGTCGGTATACCTCACCTTCGACAATCAAAAAATTCCGCTGATCAAAGAAATTTTAATTGCTCGCGAAGACTATACAAGCATCATCATTTTCACTTCGTCGAAAAGTCGGGTGAGTGAAATTGTGCAAGGCTTGCGAAAGAATGGCATTAAATCACAAGGTGTCTCTTCCAACCTGAATCAAGAAGAACGAGAAGAGATTTTGCGCGGCTTCCGTTCAAAGCGCATCCGTATTTTGGTGGCCACTGATGTGATGAGCCGCGGGATTGACATCAAAGAAATCAACTTGGTCATCAATTTCGATACGCCTTTCGATGCAGAAGATTATGTCCATCGTGTTGGACGAACAGCGCGCGCGAACACCAAAGGAGAGGCGATTACCTTGGTGAATGAAAAGGACATGCGCAAGTTGGCCGAAATTCAACGCCTGATTGAAGCAGAAATCGAACAAGTGCCATTGCCAGAATCAGTGGGCAAAGGACCGGAGTTTGCTATTCAATCTAGACCGAAAAACAAGAAACCGTTTCATAAGAAGCGTTGACCCACGAAGAAAGAGTGACTAATTACGAGTTACGAGTTACGAATTACGAGTTTGATGCTACGCAATTAACGATTTAATCCCTGCGGGAATTTGGAATTTGATTGCTGCGCAAATTTGAAGAAATCATTACGACAGCGAAGAGAAATCCAGTCCATTGTCCTTCGAAGCTCAAAGAGCGCAGAAGTCTCCTTTGTCCTTTGTCTTTTGTCCTATAGTCAGCCACGGCTGACGGGTCTTTTGTCATATTTCATACCTTTGTGCAATGAAACGAATCCTTTTCCTCATCATTTTTAGTTTCGTCGCAATCTTGGTGATCTACTTCAACAACCGTCCTGCGCCGGAAAAAGAGAAATTACCGATCATCAATCCTGCTGAATTGAACGAGGAAATGGTTGATCCTGAGCTGCAGCGATTGGGTCTCGGTCATACGATTGGGGATTTTTCTTTCCTCGATCAAAATGGCAACACGGTAACTCAAGAGGGGGTGAAAGGCAAAGTCTTTGTTGCTGAATATTTCTTTACTACCTGCGGGACAATTTGCCCGAAAATGAACCAGCAAATGCAACGTGTTCATGGCAAATTCAAGCGGGACGATCGCTTTCGCATTTTGAGTTTTACTGTAGACCCAGAAACGGATACCGTGGCTCAACTAAAGCGCTATGCTGATGGGCATGGAGCCAAGGCTGGACGATGGATTTTTTTAACCGGAAAAAAAGAGGAGTTGTATCAATTGGCTCGAAAATCATTCTTCGTGCTGAAGCCTGCCGAAGCTATCAACCAAGGAGATGTCGGAAGTGATTTTATTCACACCAACAACTTTGTGCTTGTCGATCAAAAGATGCGTATTCGCGGTTATTATGACGGTACCTCGGCCAAGGATGTGACAAAATTGATTCACGACATTGGTCTATTACTGGAAGAGTAATTAGCGCACTATAACCTGAAAGGTTTGAAATTGCGCATTCACATTCTGTAGTTTTAACAAGTAAGTTCCAGGCTGAAGTTTTTCGGTTCCAATGGCTGTTTCTTGAGGCATAATGCTCCCCTTATCGGCAATCTTTCCTTGTGCATTGATCCATTGATAGCGTATAGGAGCAGTTGTCGAAATGATGTGAACATCACCTTGTGTTGGATTTGGATATATGATGAATGCTTGTCCAGCAATCACTTCAATGGCATTTTGAGGGTCGAGCAGGTAGTTTCCCAATTGAGTACTGAGATCAATCGTGTGAAGTTTTTGTGGAAAGTCGAGAATTGATTGGCTAAAGTGCTCATTGGTAAGGTAGTATTTCAGACCATTGGTGGTAGCGATTCCTTCCACTTGATGAAAGGATAGATTCAATCCCAATCGGCGCTTGTTCCCTGATGTAAAGTCCGTTCCCGTGAAATCGTAAAGTAGAAATAAAAAGGGTTGTAAAACAGCAGTGTATCCGCACAAGGCAATAAGACCTTTGTCTTCCACGAACGTCGCTCCTGTGATTAATCCTTGAACATCCAAGGTTCCGCGAAGTGCAGCCGAATGGCTTCCAGGAATCTTCGGCAAGGAGTAGATGCTGGTTTTCGTGCTCACCCATTGCTTGGTAAACAGAAAGATGCTGTCTTGTGAAACAATGAAGGCCTCGCAATCAAAATCGGTGCTGTTGGCTCCTGTTCCTGTAAAATCGGTTTGATTTGAATAGGAAAAATAGATGGTATCAATCAAGGGTGCACCAGAGATTAGCGATGATTTTTCGATGCGCAGAATATGTAAATCTGTTCGATTGCCATTTCCGTTATTTCCAAAATCACCGAGATAGATGTAATTGGCATCTTGTGAAATTTCTTCCCAATCGGTGTTGAGCGTACCTGTTATTGATGTGCTTTGAAGAATGTTGCCTGTAAGTGAATCGATGCTGTATACATTCAAATCGCTGTTGTCATTGTGCGTCCACAAACTTGAATTCCAGGAGATCAACCCAGATGTTTCCACCAATTCGCTGCCTAAAGAAACGCTTGTAAGCGCTGAAATCGCAGCATTTGCATAGGTACAACTCCCGTCATTTTGCATGGCCGTGGCTGAAAAATTGTTCGCTACAGGATCTGTGCAACCGAGAATCTGCGCTAAGCTTTGTTGGGCATAGGAGCTCAATAGGGCACAAATTCCAATGAGGATAAAGCGATGGTGAAAAACTGAGGTCATCATTGAATGATCAAGCGTTGAATTGATCGTTGCCCATTGCTATCTGTGGAATGAAGGAAATAAATGCCTGATTCCTTCAGGGATAAATGTGTTTCTCCTTCAACGATTTTTGCCTGCATCACTTCTTGTCCAAAAGCATTAGTAATGGAAATACGCAAAGGCTCAAAACAGGAAATTGAAAAATTACCATTTGACGGATTAGGTGCGATGTTGAGTTTCATCTCAGTCAACTCGAATGTCTCACTTGAACAGGACAAGTCATTGATGTATTGCCAGATGTAGTCATTCAGCAAGAAAGGAACAAAAGAAATATCAGGCGCGTCACCCATACGAATCCATGTCATACCTTGCGAGGGTACAATATTGATGAATTGACCATTTTTCCCAAGGGCGGCATACATATCACTTGGCGCGTTTGGACTCCAGCTACCCGGAAAAACCAATTGAGATTGCGGCACCATAAAACTTTGTTTTCCATTTAGCCACCAGAGATAACCATAGGACTGATTCAGATTCTGCGATGTATTCACCATGTCATTGAAGTAGGTTTGGTCCGTCATGATTTGGTTCCCATTCCAGTTTCCTTGGTTCTGAATGAGCAAGCCAAAACGCGCCATGCTGCGTGCTGTACTCAAAAACACATGGTTGTAATCAACGGTGTAAAATGACCCCGTCATTCCAGTCGGAATTTTTAGACGCTGCGTAGTATAGGCGTTGAGCGTTTGACCGGTAGCCATCTGAATAACGCTATCGAGTAGGGTATAGGGACCATTGTGATACGCCCAGCGCGTTCCAGCGTCGGCAACATAATCCAAACACGTATTCAAGGTGCAATAGGGATCTATTCCAGCATCGTCAAGTCCACTAGTCATCGTCAATTGATTGCGGACGGTAATCTTTTCTTCTTGCGTCGGTGTGCAATTTGTCCAGCCTGGACCAAGAATGTTTGAGGTGGTATCATCGATGGACAAGTACCCATCTTGCTGTGCCATTCCTATCATAAAGGAGGTGATTGTTTTTCCCGCCGATGCCCAATACCAAGGGGTTGAGGCTGTGTGTGTTCCAAAGTACTTTTCCAGAACAATTTTTCCATCCTTCAACAGGATAAACGCCTTTGTATTGTTCGTGTCCAAATAAGCGAAAAGACTATCAATTTGTGGCTGACACCAACCCAATGATTGTGGCTCAATCGTATCCCATTGGTCACCAAGTGTTGGCGGAAAATACAATCCTTGTGCCTCAGAAGTGAAGCTTGACACAAGCAAAAATAAAAGGATGCATCGTTTGATCATGGAGCAAAGTTAGTATATTAGGACAAAGGACGCAAGGACAATCCACCTGCGCTTTTCAAGCTTCGGTGGGTGAGAAAGACAAAGGACTCGTCAGCCGAAGCAAACTCAAAGACTTTTTTAAAGTTACGAATTCGAATTACGAGTTACGAGTTGTTGGATTTTAGCTTCGACGCTCTGAAATTCCTGAAGGGATTCCGCCGTGGCGGACGCAGCAACAAATTCTGAATTGGACAAAAGACCGCTACGCTGAAAGACTTTTTAAAGTTACGAGTTACGAGTTACTGTTGTCCGATAAAAATTTACTGCTCTTCTTGAAACCATTGAAATCATTGGTTTTAAGAAGTGATTTTAAAGTAAGGGGG
>CAIQQH010000119.1 GCA_903873915.1 uncultured Flavobacteriia bacterium
AACCAAAATCAAGGTGGAGAGATGGTTATGAATTAGGGGTTATGATTTATGAATGAAATTAATTTTTCGTGAATTATAGTAGGATTTCAAATGAAATGGAATCTTTGTTCTTTTGCTTGATCAAAAGAACCAAAATCAAGGTGGAGAGATGGTTATGAATTAGGGGTTATGATTTATGAATGAAATTAATTTTTCGTGAATTATAGGAGATGTTAAATCGCACAAAAAGGGGAGATGAATGAACATCTCCCCTTTTTTTTTGTATTTGTTAACTTATAAATTACAACTTTCTAGCTACTTCATTTTCTTCGAAGGCTTCAACGATATCTCCAATTTTAATGTCATTGAATTTATCGATGTTCAAACCACATTCGTACCCGTGTTTCACTTCTTTTTGATCGTCTTTGAAACGTTTCAATGATCCTAATTTACCTGTATGAAGTACAATACCATCTCGGATAACTCGGATTTTTGCATTACGCTTAATTGTACCTTGGGTTACGAAACAACCTGCAATCGTACCAACTTTCGTGATGTCAAATGTTTCTCTGATCTCCGCAGAACCCGTTACTACTTCTTCAATTTCAGGAGATAACATTCCTTCCATTGCCGCTTTAATTTCATCAATTGCTTTGTAGATGACAGAGTATAAACGAATATCAATTTGTTCTTGGTCTGCTAATTTACGCGCTGAAGTGGAAGGTCGTACCTGGAAACCAACGATGATTGCATCTGAAGCAGACGCTAAGTTGATATCCGCCTCGGTAATTGCACCTACTCCTTTGTGTACAATCTTCACAGCAATTTGCTCTGTCGATAAATTTTGCAATGAATCGGAAAGTGCTTCGATCGAACCATCCACATCTCCTTTGATGATCAAATTCAACTCTTTGAAGTCTCCAATCGCCAAACGACGACCAATTTCTTCCAATGTAATATGTTTCGTTGTACGTAAACCTTGTTCTCTGTACAATTGTTCTCTTTTTGTCGCAATGGAACGCGCTTCTTTTTCATCGTCCATTACATGGAATTTGTCACCGGCATTCGGTGCTCCATTGATTCCTAGTATCGAAACTGGCGTAGCAGGACCAGCAGATTTCACTACTTTACCGCGCTCGTCGTGCATTGCACGCACTTTACCAAAATTTCTACCTACTAATACTACGTCCCCAACATTCAAAGTACCCGCTTCCACGAGAATGTTCGTCACATACCCTTTACCTTTGTCCAACGAAGATTCAATAACTGTACCCACCGCATTTTTAGTCGGGTTTGCTTTTAAATTTAAAATCTCTGCCTCAAGCAATACTTTTTCAAGTAATTCATTGATATTCAATCCTTTTTTCGCTGAAATTTCTTGGCATTGGAAAGGACCACCCCATTCTTCCACCAAAATATTCATCGCAGACAATTGTTCGCGAATTCTATCAGGATTCGCTCCATCTTTATCAATTTTATTGATTGCAAATACCATTGGTACACCCGCTGCTTGCGCATGAGAGATTGCTTCCTTCGTTTGTGGCATCACGTCGTCGTCCGCAGCAACTAAGATAATTGCAACGTCCGTAATTTGTGCACCACGCGCACGCATCGCTGTAAAGGCTTCGTGACCAGGAGTATCCAAGAAGGTCATCTTACGACCATCCGTCAATACCACTGAATAAGCACCAATGTGCTGGGTGATTCCTCCAGATTCACCTGAAGTTACATTCGCATTTCTAATTCTATCCAATAATGAAGTCTTACCATGATCGACGTGACCCATTACCGTAATAATTGGAGGTCTTGACACCAAATCTTCTTCCTTATCTTCAACCGTAGGAATTGCCTCTTGCACTTCTGCACTTACGAATTCTGTTTCAAAACCAAATTCTTCTGCAATGATCTGAATCGTTTCCGCATCGATACGTTGGTTGATTGAAGCAAAAATACCTAAAGACATACAAGCAGAGATTACTTGCGTTGGAGAAACGCTCATCATACTTGCTAACTCAGAAACAGTTACGAATTCTGTTAATTTCAAGATTTTTTCTTGTAATTCAGCATTCATTAT
>CAIQQH010000120.1 GCA_903873915.1 uncultured Flavobacteriia bacterium
GCTTTTGTTTTGAATACAGGTTCTCCTCACTATGTCGAGTATGTTGATGATCTGCTCACATTGGATGTTCTTCGTTTAGGTCGAGAAATTCGCTACTCGGATGATTTTAGTGAAGTAGGTATCAATGTCAATTTTGTAAAGAAAAACTATCCCAAGCACATTTCAATCCGCACCTATGAAAGGGGAGTAGAAGATGAAACTCTTTCTTGTGGAACGGGAGCTACGGCTTGCGCACTCGTAGAAGGAAAAGCATTCTCAGAGGGCAATCATTCCGTTTGTGTTGATGTGCTTGGAGGTCAACTTCACGTTTCTTTTATACGTCATGAAGATGGTAGTTTTTCAGATGTTACCCTGCAGGGACCTGCAACTTTCGTATTTGAAGGAGAAATAAATGTCTGAATTTGCTTTTCCAGAATTGGTTGCACTTACCTCTGTTGATACTCTTCAAACAGGATTCTTTCTTTGTGTCTTGCATGCGGATAAAATCCCACCTCATGTCGCGTGTCTTGTCGATGGTCAGTTTTTTAGTTTAAAAGTGAATGGGAAGGATGAGTCGATCGATGTTACATCTTTACTCAAAGCGCTGTCATTGAAAAAAGTACCGACTTTATTTGTCCGAGTAAACAAAAACATTTCTTGCGCTGAAGTCGCTTGCTGTTATAAGAATTATTTTGCCATTGAAGTAGGTAAAAATACATGTCTCTCACCTGTAATTGATCTCTTTGAATGCGGTGATCGTGTGAAGAAGTTGTCTGATTTACTCCGATTATTGCAGGAAAAATCGCTTTTGAAGGAAGTTTTTAAACTACATTTGAACGAAGATTACACGACATTACCCTATTACTCAAACCAAGATATTGAACAACGATTATTGAATTTAACTGATGTTAAGAGGCGATAAAATTATACTTCGTGCGGTGGAACCATCCGATGCAACAATGCTCATGTTGTGGGAAAATGACACGGAAAATTGGAAGGTGACTGATACGGAAGTGCCTTTTTCATTGCAGGGAATCATGCAATTGATTGATCAGCAACAGCACATTCGTTCGACAGGACAACTGCGTTTTATGATTTGTGAGTTAAATTCCGGAAATTCAATAGGTGCCATAGATCTGTATGATGCCGATTTCCGCCATGGCAATGCCTCCATTGGAATTTTAATCGGTGAGAAATCTGCAAGAAATAAAGGATATGCTTCTCAGGCCTTACAACTTCTGACGGAATATGCCATGAAAATTTTAGACCTTTACACTGTTCAGTGTTCCATTCAAGCATCCAATGTGGAAAGCATTCAATTGTTTGAAAAGGCGGGATTCACCAAAGTTGGTGTTCGAAAGGATTGGTTTCGATTAAATGGGAAACGCGAAGATGAAATTATTTATCAGTTATGTCTAAAAAGAGAATTTTAATTATCTCGGTAGCAGCAGTATTACTCATCGTTGGAATGATTGCCCTTCCGAAAATTGGATTGTTCCTAAAAAGTAGAAAGGAGTCTGTGAACGAACAACAGGTGACCATCCTCATTAAAGAGAAAACAACCGTTTCGCAATTGGCTAGCGATTTGAAAGAAGCTGGTGTCCTGGATGATGTCGCCGCCTTTCAGGATGTTGCTGAATACAAGGGCTTGGATGAATCGAAAATTGCCCTAGGAAAATACATCATCGACCCGAAGACGCAATATAGAAATCTTTTGAATGGATTCACGCTGAATGAGGCCGGAAATGGAAATGCTGAAGTTGAGGTGGATGTTACCTTTAACAATTGTCGTGATCTCCAGCAAATCGCAGGAAAAG
Organism: uncultured Flavobacteriia bacterium; assembly: GCA_903873915.1. Lineage (GTDB taxonomy): Bacteria > Bacteroidota > Bacteroidia > Flavobacteriales_D > Crocinitomicaceae > M0103. The sequence continues at coordinate 1,797 of CAIQQH010000120.1, forward strand.
TCAGCAAAAGTGTCATGCTCGACTCTGCTGCTTTGGTGAAGCTTTTGTCGAAGCAAGAAACAATGAACAAATATGGATTTTCGCCAGAGCAATTTCCTGCGATGTTTATTCCGAATACCTACAAATTGTATTACGATACGGATGAAGCTGCTTTTGTTGAGCGTATGGCATCTGAATTTAAGAAGTTTTGGACGGCAGACCGAATGATGAAGTTGCAGAAAATAGGTTTGAAAAGTCCATCTGAAGCAGTTACACTTGCGAGTGTTGTCTATTCGGAACAATCTGTCATTGCAGATGAATGGCCGGTAATTTCTGGATTGTACTTGAATCGGATCGAACAAGGAATCTTATTGCAATCTGATCCAACATTTAAGTTTTGTTGGGGAGATGAGTTGAATGGAGTGCAGCGCCTTCTGTATGTGCATCGTGATCGAGACTGTCCGTACAATACTTATCTCTACAAAGGATTACCTCCAGGGCCGATTTGTGTTCCTCCAGCCGATGTGGTTGATGCTGTATTGAATCCGACAAAACATGAGTACATCTTCATGATGGCCAAGCCAGATTTTTCGAAGCGACATGATTTTGCTAAGGATTATGCCATGCATCAGCGGTATGCGAAGATTTACCAAAAGTGGTTAACAACATTAAACTAAAAAGTGATGGGAACAAAGCGGCGTGACTTTATAAAATTAGGATTGGCAGGAGCTGCCATTAGCCTTGTTAAGCCATCTCAAGCATCAGAATTGATTGGTGTTGCCTTTGAAGATAAGGTGAAAGGTCCTATTGTGATTTCTACTTGGAACCACGGTATTGCAGCAAATGCTGAAGCATGGAAGGTACTTATGAATGGTGGTTCTGCGCTCGATGCCGTTGAAAAAGGGGTTAGGGTGACCGAAAGCGACCTCACCAACCGAAGTGTTGGAATTGGGGGAATGCCTGATCGTGACGGTCATGTCACGCTTGATGCGTGCATCATGGACCACGACTCTCGTTGCGGCGCAGTTGGATTTTTGGAAGGGATTGCTCATCCCATTTCTGTTGCCCGTGAAATTATGGAAACCACTCAGCACGTCATGCTCGTTGGGGCTGGTGCGAAGAAGTTTGCGCTGGACCGCGGTTTTGCCACCATAAAAACACCGATTCCTGAAGTGAAAAAGGAATACGAGAAGTGGAAGAAGGAAAACAAAGACATATTCAAAAAGCCAGAAATCAATCACGAAAATCACGATACGATTGGTATGTTGGCGATGGATGCAAAAGGAAACTTAGCAGGATCTTGCACGACAAGCGGTTGGGCATTTAAGATGCATGGACGTTTGGGTGATTCCCCAATTATTGGCGCAGGACTTTTTGTGGACAATGAGGTAGGGGCCGCATGTGCATCTGGATTGGGGGAAGCGATCATTCGTATCGCTGGAAGTCATACAGTGGTTGAATTGATGCGACACGGATATTCTCCAATGGAGGCGTGTAAGGAAGCGGTGAATCGAATCATTGCGAAACACAAGGATTTGACGAATCTTCAATGCTGCTTTTTGGCGATGGATAAAAACGGAAATGTGGGTTCATACTCCGTGTATAGCGGATTCAACTATGCCTTAAAAACGGCCACGGATGAAAAAATGGTAGATGCGTCCTTTAATAGAAATTGGGATTGATGCAGGGCCTTTTTTTTTCATTTTTTATTCTGATTGGCATGAATGTCTTGGCACAGCCCATAAGCTTGGAGTGGAGCATCATACATCCAATTGAAAAAACAAAAATCACAGCAGGAACGCACGGTTCAGTCCAGGAGAAATTGATCGCGATAAATGAATTGCCTGATCCCTTTTATGGGGAAAATGAAAGGGAATTTGCTTGGATAGAACAGCACGAGTGGGAGTTTCAGAGTTCATTCTCGGTGACCAAAGACATGTTGACCAAAGATTTTATTCAGATCACCTTTCCGGGAATTGATACCTATGCCAAGGTGTATCTCAACGACACCCTGATCTTAAGTGCTGAAAATGCATTTCGTCCTTACGGGATGGACATCAAATCCAATGTGAAATTTGGCGAGAATCAACTTCGTGTCGTTTTTACTCCTCCTGTACTTTACCATAAAGAGGCTTATTTGAAGGAGGCATACCATCTTCCTGCGCCAAATGATCCGGACTCTATTGCGATTTCACCGTACACCAGAAAGCCACAATATCAGTTTGGGTGGGATTGGGCCTTGCGGATGAATACGATTGGGTTTTTGAAGCCTGTGAAAATTGACACCTACAACAGTGCGAAAATTCTACAGACGAATGTTCAAATCCTTTCAATTTCTGATTCTAGTGCTGAATTGAACATCGAAGTATTCCTCGAGCATCCGTTAACAGAATCAATTATCTGGCAAAGTAAACTTTTTGGTGACCTAATCATTCAAAAAGACTCAAGTTCGGCAAGCAGAAAGGTACTTGTGCAAAACCCGAAGCTGTGGTGGCCAAGAGGACAAGGAGAACAATATCTCTATACGGATCAATGGAATTTGGTTCCACTGGTACGCGATGAATACATTGTTTATGACCAAAAAGAAGTCCGATTCGGCATTCGAAAAGCGGAACTTGTCATGGAAAAGGATCAATGGGGAACGGGTTATTTGATCCGCTTTAACGGTCGTCCAGTTTTTTGTAAAGGCGCAGATTACATTCCGCAAGATGTTTTCCCAGCGCGAGTCACAGACAATGACCTGCGAAGAATGGTAGCAACGATGGCTGAAAGCAATTTCAATATGGTACGTGTTTGGGGTGGAGGGTATTATCCAGATGAAGCATTTTTCAATGCGTGCGATTCACTTGGAATCATGGTGTGGCAGGACTTTATGTTTGCTTGTGCGATGTACCCTGGGGATTCTGCTTTTTTAGCGAATGTCGCTGGCGAATTGGACTACCAGATTCCACGAATATCGTCTCACCCCTCATTGACCATGTTCAATGGAAATAACGAAGTCGATGTGGCTTGGAAAAATTGGGGATTTCAGGTGCGCTACCATATTTATGGGAAAGACGCCCGCTACATAGAGGATTCGTATGATGCCTTGTTCAAACAATTGATACCAACGAAGATTCAACAGTGGTCCGGTGCGTCTTATGTGCATACTTCACCCTTGAGCAATTGGGGAAAAGAAGAGTATTACAACAGTGGTTCACAGCATTATTGGGGAGTGTGGCACGGCAAGGATCCCATGAGCAATTTTGCCACGAAAATTGGACGCTTCAACGCAGAGTTTGGCTTTCAAAGTTTTCCTGAATTTTCAAGCTTGTTGATGTTTGCGCACGAAAGTCAATGGGCATTGGATTCAGCCGTGATGAAACACCATCAGAAAAGTTATGTAGGTAACGGAATGATTCTGAAACATGCAAAACTCATGTTTGGGCAACCAAAATCCTTCCTCGAGTTTGTATATTTCTCCCAATTGACACAAGCAGAGGCAGTGGGAATGGCAGTGACAGGTCATCGTTTGGATGCGCCAAGATGCATGGGAACCTTGTATTGGCAGTTGAACGATTGCTGGCCCGCACCGACCTGGTCAAGCATCGATCATTATTGGAACAAGAAAGCGCTGCATTACAGAATTACACAGGATTATCAAGATGTTGCTGTCGTTAGCGCGGTGAACACGGAGGATTACGAAGCCTACCATTTGATCAATGATTCCCCAGTGAAATTCACGTGTACCATCAAAATGAAAGTGACTGATTTGGCAGGTAAAACACTTTGTGAAAAGGACTTTACTCATGAATTTGATGGAGCAAAAAGTATCGTGCTTTCCACGCCTTGCTTTATGGGAGAATTAAAGAATAAGAATTGTGTAGTGCGCTTCGAGTGGAATGATGAGCAAGGGATTAATCACACCCGAACTTTTTCAAGATTACCATCTAATCGCAATAAGGCCGAACGAAAAGATATTAAAGTTGACGTTGTTTCAATGAATGCCGAGAAAAAGACAGCTGTGCTAAAAATTGAGAACACAAAGTACGTGCATCATTTCTGGCTGTTTTCAGATGAAGTTGGGGTTCAGTTCTCTGAGAATTTCATTGACTTACTTCCTGGTGAACATCTGATTGAAATTCAGTTTGATGAGTTGCCTTTACTGTCTGATTTCGATTTCATGTGGATGTAAGAAGAAGGAAATAAATTTGTGATTTTCAGTTGAAGTTATTACCATGGTAGTTAATTTAGTTGAATGAAAATCGAAGAGCGTGTAAAAGCCAATTTTTCCTCGGAACAACAAAAGGTCATCATCAATCTTAGAATTACCTCCAATTTCATTGCAGCGTGCCAGCAACAGTTCATGGATCGTTTTGATTTGACCCTGCCTCAATTCAATATTTTGCGGATTTTACGGGGGGCAAAGGGACCGATCAATGTCAATACCGTGAAAGACCGCATGATTGAACGCTCGCCCAATACCACGCGGTTGATGGACAAGCTTATTGATAAATGTTTGATTGAGCGCATTCGCTGTGAACAAGATCGCCGTGTCGTGTATGTGAACATCAGTGATTTAGGCCAAGAATTGTTGAGTAAAATTGATGAAACCCCTGATTTTTCTCATTTAACTCATCCAATGATCAGTGATCAAGAGGCTGCTCAATTGAGTGATTTGTTGGATAAATTGCGTGAATCATACGAGCACAACGCTTAATTTAGTTCATTAAAGACCGATAATCAGATTACCTTTGTTTTAAAATTCAAGTTTCTTACATGCGTCAATTTTCACTTTTTATTGCCTTACTATTTTGCTCCCTAGGGGCATTTGCTCAACCGGGGAAAAATCAAATAGGAGAGGGTGTGTTTTCAGGACGTGTTGTTGATCTGGAAAGCAATAAGGCCATTGAGTTTGTTGTTGTGCGCTTGTTCTCAATAAAAGATTCAACTGTTATCGCTGGAATTTACACAGATTCTGAAGGTAAATTTATCTTAGAGAATCTTCCTTACGGGAATTTCTATGCACTATTTACGTTCACGGATTTTAAGCCAGAGCGGATTGATGACATTAAATTGTCATCGAGTTTGAAGGTAGCCAATGCGGGAACGGTAAAATTGAAACTTGAGGTGCAAACCCTTGGAGAGGTTAATGCATCTGCAAATCTCGACGTTTTGAAGGCAGGTATTGATAAGAAAATCTACAATGTCGGTGAAGACTTGTCGGTAAGAGGAGGGACGGCAAACGATGTGTTGAGCAATGTTCCTTCGGTTGAATTGGATCAAGAAGGAAGGGTGACCTTACGTGGAGATGGATCTGTTACGATTTTGATTGATGGCCGTCCGAGTGCCTTGTCGGGAGGGAATGGAAAAACCTTGCTGGATGCCTTGCCTGCTGGATCTATTGAACGTATCGAGGTGGTAACCAATCCTTCAGCGAAATACGATCCAGATGGTACCTCAGGAATTATCAATATTGTGCTGAAAAAGAATAAACTAAAGGGGTTCAATGGCATGATCAATGGCACAGGAGGCTCAGGTGATTTAACGGGGGGGAATGTCTTAGATGGCGGCGCTTCATTGAGTTACCGCAATGGATTTTTTAATGTCTATGGTAGTTATTCAGGACGTTACATGTCCGGATATCGAAATAGTTATTCTTACTTGCGCCAAGTGGATGCCAACGACAGTGTCACATCCATTCGACAAGATCGAATAGGTACAGATTTAAACTCAGGCAATACCTTCCGATTTGGGGCAGATTTTTATTTGAAAACACGTCACGTTCTCGGTTTTTCTGCAACAGGGAATATCGGAGAGCGAAATCGTACTGGAGAACAATGGAATTCCCGTTCTCAAGGTATAGCGGGTCAAACAGCCTTGTGGAAACGTACTTCAGATGATCCAACCCAGCAGCACAATTACGATTTTAACTTGAATTACCGGTATGACTTAAAAGAGGATCGCGGAAACATTGTGTTAGACTTTAATCAATCCTTAGGAAGAGAGAATATCGAAGGGTATTACGGACAAACCTATTTTGCATCTGATTCCATTACACCACTTTTTGTTTCTACGCAGCAGCAATTGTTCAACAAGGAAAAAAACAACATCACCACTGGACAAGTCGATTTTACCTACCTCTATCCAAAAATTGGTGCTCGACTCGAAACAGGAGTAAAAACGATCATCCGTCAGCAAGAAGTAAATACCCATTCAGAGACTTTTGATCCCTCTATAGGCAATTTTTTTCAAGATACATTGGCCAATTTTCTTTACCGTTACAACGAACAGATTTATAGCGCCTATGGAATTTTTGGTCAGCAGATCGGGAAAATAAAATACCAAGCTGGAATTCGAGTAGAAAAGGCATACCAAATCCCAGAGCTGGTAAGCGATAGCATTCGTATTGTCAACGACTACTTCAATTTCTTTCCTTCAGCGCATTTGCGCTATGCATTTACGCCAAATTCTGAAATGAGTTTGAGTTATTCGCGGAGGATCAATCGAGCAAATTCTGGAGACCTTAACCCATTCACCAATTATTCAGATCCTTTCAACCTAAGAAAGGGGAATCCATACTTACAGCCAGAATACATCGATTCATACGACTTGGGGTACTCCAATGAAATGAAAAAAGTGACCCTGACAACAAGCGTGTTTTATCGGTATACAACTGGAGTGATTACGCGAGTGAAAGAGTTTTATAGCAACAATACGGCTGCCGTTACTTTTGCAAACATTGATAAAAGCCATTCCGTTGGAATCGAGTTCATCGCAGTCGTTAAGCCTTTCAAATGGTGGAAAAATACGATCTCAGCCAATGCGAATTACATCCAATATGTGGACAATACGCCGGGAGTGAATTGGAACGTAAACGGAATCAACTGGAATGTCAAGTATGCGGGAACAGTGGAGTTTTGGAAGAAAACAGCATCTATTCAAGTCAATGCGGCCTATAATGCGCCAAGAATTTCAGTACAAGGTCGTGCACAGCGTCGCGGACCGGTTGATATTTCAGGTGAAAAAACATTCAAAGACGGCAAATGGTCACTTGGCTTTAAGGTGACAGACATTTTCAATCGTCAAGGATTCTACCTAACCGTAGACCAACCCGGAATCGATCAAGTAGTTGAATATAAGTGGTTAACCCGCAAGTATTATTTGACCTTTTCCTACAAATTTGGAAAACTGGAAATGTCTGGCAAGAAACAAGCTGGCGGCGACGGCGGAGGGTTTGATATGTGATTTTCTACTAGATAGTATTAGACAGAAAAAGGAAATGTTATTTTTCTTTGAGCAATAAGAATAATTTGCTTCCTTGTAATTTTAAGTGTGCAGACCTCCGTGATTATCTTTGTTTTTTCTTGTGCCAAAGATATTCCTTTTGGTACTTGAAAATTAGTCCAAAATGTACTTGATTTGTTCTATTTCCCACTTCATATCGAAAATCCACACTTAACCTATCGATAACGGGCATATATGCACCAATAATTCCTGTAAACCCTATTCCATCGCCAATGTTAACTCCTGCACCAGCGTAAGGTTGAATTCTCTTTGGTATGTAGCTAAAGTTGAAGTTATGTATATAGTTGAGATTAAAATATAACAATTGTTTTTCACCATAATTATATGTCGCATCTCCTAACTTTGGTTTAAAAGAAACACTAGTTATCCCATATTCGAGTGCCGATCGATTAAATTGTTTCCGCAATCCATAAGACCACCCGAAGCCATTCTTGTATTTGAAAGGATTACTTTTTTTATTAAAGTGAAACGCATAGGTTGGGTGAAGATAAAAATCATTGCTCAGTAAAAATACAGAACCAAATAAAACAATCCCACCGACTAAAATAGTAGCTTCAGGTGCTGCACCAAAAAGATATATAATATCTAGTGCACTAACTCGTTGAGGAGAATAGCGGTTACAAGGATTATTGGCAAAAATATATCGTTTGCCTGAATTATATGCATCATAAACAGTTGTGCTACCTGTATATGCAAATTTAAATCCTTCTAGGAAAGCACAACTTCGTTCGTCTGGAGTACCATGGTGACTTGGATCATTAAAACCATAATCACCTCGAGAATAGAATTCATTGAAAATTGAAATGACTTGTGATTCAGTTAATGAATTTGATCGTCCTAAATAATAACCAGCTAAATAATCGGCATGTAATTCTCTCCATTTTGAATTACCAGACCAACCATATTTATGCTGCATTCCATGAGCGAATTCATGTGCAAAAACAGCTACAAGCCTGGCATAACTAAAACTTTTTGTAGAAAGTTCACTCATTAAATATTTACCCAATACAATTTCACCATTGCAGTTGAAACTGTAACAATTTGGCGTAAAAAAGGCATTCCCTTGTTGATCTAGTTCGGTACCGTAATATAAGTTGATGTTCAATCCAAAAAAGGATTCTAAATCTTTTTTTTGAGAAGATAAAATATTATCTAAATCAATGTTACCTGAGGTTTGATCCCAAATCATGTTTCCAGAAATTCGGGTTAAAAAACACTGACCAAATGTGTTTTTAGCTATAATTAAAGTAAAAAGGGTTGTATAAAATAAAAATGTTTTCATGGATATCTTAGAGATTTATTCAAAACCCTTCAAGGGTTTTTTATATAAAGTTTTTTGCGAAAATAGTTAATTTGAATTATAAAAACCGAAATGCAATTCAAAACGATTCGGGAAAGGATGATAATTGTGTTGTAATAACATGTAAATTCTAAATAAGTAGGTGTTTTATTTTGAAAAAAGAGATTAGGTTTGTGAGCTATCAATCGGATTAGGATAGTGAAAGTTTATAAAAAATGAACAGAAAAGAAAAGAAAGAGATTTAAGTTTATTAATCCTTAAGACTTTGATTTTGCCAAGGCGGTTGATTCTTTCATCCCATAGTGAAATGGATGTTGTGGCTTCGAATTTACTATGCAACTAGTCTTTTGTCCAATTACGAGTTGCCCATTTGGCTCTTCGAAGAACAATCACGTCTTTCAGCGCAGCGGTCTTTTGTCCTTCAGCGAAGCGGTCCCTTGTCCTTCGAAGCTCAACGAGCGAAGAAGTGTCTGTTCTACTTCCTACACGCGTAAACAAACGCAGGAGGGAAATTCAAAGGGGTAAAACGGATTTTGGTTTTTCTAAAAACCTTTTGGATCTGCTTTTTGGATTGAAGCGAATATTGAAATTGCACATAGTGTCCATTGTCAACTAAGGCATGATCTGCAGCGCTCAGTATAGAATCTCTCAATTCTTTAGGGAAGTTGGCCAAGGGGAGAGAAGAGACAACCACATCAGCGTGATTTAGCCCTTCTTTTTCTAAGTATTCCTGAATTTTTTCAGCACTGTCATGAATGAGACGAATTCGCGGATCAGTGTAGCGATTTCGAAGCTGATCCATGAAATGATCGTTGAGTTCAAAAACCAACAAAAGTGCATCGGGATGCATCAATTCTACAATCTTATCCGTAAAAACACCCGTTCCAGGTCCTAATTCAATGATAACCCGTGCAGTTTCAAAGTCAATGTCTTTAAGCATTTTTTGCGCAAGAAAGCGAGAACTTGGTGCCATTGCACCAACCATTTTTTTCTCTCGCCAAAATTGACGCAAAAAGGATTTTTTCTTTGACATAGTTAATCTTCCTTATGTGCTAATTTACCGTTATTCACGATACCGTGAACCATACCACGCAATTCAAGGCCAATAAAAGGGGTGTTTTTAGTGCCTGATAAGATATCGCTGGATTTTAAAGTCCAATTGGTGTCAGGCGAAAATACAGTAATATCCGCCTTTGCCCCCTCTGAAAGGGAATTGGGTTGAATGCCTGCAATCGCTCTAGCATTGATTGAAACAGACTGAATGAAGGCGTGTAAATTGAATTCTTCACACATTCCTAAACTTCCAAAAACGGTTTGAAGATTAAGTGATCCGAACGACGCATGGTCAAATTCAACATCTTTTTCTTCGGTGTCGTGGGGCCGGTGGTCGGATACAATGGTATCAATAGTCCCGTCGGCCAATCCTGCCCATAGTGCTTTTCGGTCTGCCTCTCGGCGGTATGGAGGTATTACCTTATGGTTGGTATCGAAGTCAAGTACCTCAGTTTCATTGAAGATTAAATTCATCACATGCACATCACACGTCACTTGAAGCCCTTTTTTCTTCGCTTGACGTATCAGTGAAACGCTTTCAGCGCAAGAGATTCCTGTTAAATGTATTTTACCATCTGTGTATTCAAGAAGCCGCAAGTTTCGTTCCAATTGAATAACTTCTGCAACATCTGCATCTGCTTTTAATCCAGTTTTCGTTGACGCCTCTCCCTCATTGACCATCCCATTGCCTGCAATAGATGCGTCTCTAGAAAAGGCGACGATTGTCCCGTGAAAATTCTTGGCGTAAAGCAGCGCTCTAAACATCATCCCCGAACTAACAGGCACATTGTCGTCTGAAAACAGTGCCACACCTGACTGTTGCATATCGTACATTTCAGAAAGTGTTTCGCCCTTCATCTGTTGTGTAATGGATCCTATTGGATGAATTGAAGTGACATGGTTTTCCCCTCGACGAAGCATATATTCAATCAAGGTTTTTCCATCTACTACAGGGTGAGTGGAAGGCAACACGCAAACATGGGTGTATCCTCCAGCTGCTGCGGCATCTAAACCAGAAGAAATGGTCTCCTTGTGCTCCTCTCCTGGATCACAAAAGTCTGCCTTTAAATCAACCCAGCCCTGTGAAATATGTAGGTTGCTTCCTTCAATGACATGAGCATCGTCCGCATTGATGTCAGTTTCGATACGTTCAATTCTTCCTTCATTGATCAATACATCGTTAATCGTTCCATTGTGTGCTGAAGATGAATCGATGACGCTTGCTTTTTTAATTAGAATCTTCATAATCTGTTATTTCCAAAACTTAAGAACGAGCATTTCTCCAATGAGGAAGATAAGGCCCAATAAAACAAATAGTTTCCAGTATTCACGCGGTTTTTCAATGTCGAATTTTGCCATTGTATTTCCTTCATTCACTTTTGTATACGTGACATTTTCTAGACCACACGCCTCGAGTCCTTCAATGATTTCATTTTCAGTTAAACAATCCGTATTCGATTCCACTCGGTCGTAATTCAATGAAAGCATACCTTCAGGTTTTTCATCAACAATAGAGTAGGTTCCGGCAGTTAAATTTTCTAGTGCTTGATTTCCACTTAATGAAATGTAGGTGATTTGTCCTTGAACACGTGTCATTGGTATGAAATCAATTTTGCCATTTTTCAGATGAATTGGGCTTTCTCCTTCGTTCTTTTTATACAGTGGAAAAACAGATTCTTTTCCTATGGTAAGTGCGTTTGGAGCTTTTCGCTGACTCATTTCTGCGATGCGCAATACGATGGCAGGAAAGAGCGCGTCGTCTGTAAAACTTCCGAAGTCATCTGTTAACGCACTTGCGAACAAAAAGGCATTCACCGACCCGCCTGATCTCATAAGTAAAGGCGAGCCATTTTGCAAGTGGATGATTTCATATACTTGTGCAGAAGCTGGTTTGGACGTTCGATACGCTTGTTTAATTGCCGGAAGATTTAAATCATCTTTTTTCTTTTCAAACATGCCATAGAAAAACGCATCGTCATATTCCAAGCGATCAATTTTAACCCCGGTTGAAAATTTACCAGTGATCCCAGGCATCTGAATGTCTGAAAGCAGTGAATTCCAAGATCCCATAGCGCATTTAGCACCTGGAAAAAGTGCAAGGGTTCCACCTGTTTCTGCAAATGTTTTAAGATCTGCGGCGAGTGACGACGGCAGTTCATTCACCCCATTAATAAAAACCAAGTCAACACCTTTGAGCTGATTGGCTGTGTATTCATTCTGATTGATGGAAGTCACAGCATAAAATTGTTCGAGCGCATAGACCTGAGCAACAGATGCTGAAGCATCTTCGCCATTGATCACTAGAATTTTTGTTTCGTTGTCTGTGAACCAAGAAAAGTAGAAATCGTCGTCCCAAAACAATTGTTTGTCATTGATGGTCAATGTTGCTGATTGATAACCAGCTTGTTTCTCCGTGAAATTAATGACAGTTTCAACTTTTTTTCCTGCGGGGAAATCAACAAAAACATCTCGTTGAATGGAACCGCTTTTAAACGACAGTTCGGCATTGGTCAGCGACTCTTTTCCTGAATTAATCATTCTCACAGTCAATTCACTGTTTTGTCCTACGCGGTGGATAGGTGTAGAGAACCAAACGGAGTCAATGAAAAGATTTCCTTGTTCTTGAGGTGTAAATTGAATGGGATAATAAAAGCCGACCTCGTCTTTTTTGATGTTTTTAAATTTACTGGTTGATTTTTGGAAATCCGATAAAATGAGGTACTGACGTGAACCGAGTTTTTCACCAGATTCTTCTTCTCGATCTAAGAAGCTACGTTGCCAATCTAGAACATTCTCGATGGAACGATTTAAAGCAGTCGGCTTGATTTTATCAATCATTTCAAGGGCCTCGGCTTTGGTGATCAAACGTTGCTCTAGACCTCCCATCGTGTTGGTATTGAGAAGTATTCGAACATCAGCTGCAGCCTTCATGACAATACCTCTTGCTGCTTCACATGCCTCTGAAATTAACTCTCCTTCAGCTCCTTTGGAGGTCATAGAGAATGAATTATCGATGTAAATGGCTATGACTGGACTTCCACCTTTGGACTGACTATTTTCAACAACCTTATAGGGTTGCGCGAAGGCAATGATCAATGCGGTAAGTGCCAGAAGGCGCAATACCAGGATGAGTAAATGCTTTAATCGTTGTGTGGAGCGTGTTTGCTGTTCAAGCCGTTGAATAAACTTGAGACTAGAGAAGTACAATACTTTGTACTTTCTGAAATTGAATAAATGAATAATAATGGGGATCGCAAGAGAGAATAGGGCCCAAAGAAATTCAGGATAGACAAATTTCATGACTCAAAAATAGTAAAAAATGTGCTTTGAACTAGCTATTCCTTTGGCTTTCTTAAAACTTTTCGAATGCGCCAATGCCAAATAGTGCGAAATCGTATTTGGCTGGGTCATTGGAATCGAATTCGCGCAAACGCAACATGAGTTCATCCAATGCTTTCCAGTCGTCTTGCTTGCGGGTTAATAATCCGAGCTCTCTGGCATTTCGTGAGGTGTGAACATCAAGAGGTAGGTACAATTCAGAGGTCGGAATGCTTTTCCATAACCCAAAATCAACACCCTTCGAAGCGTCCCGAACCATCCATCGCAGATACATGTTGATGCGTTTGCACGCTGAGTTCCGCAAGGGGTCAGATACATGTTTCATGCTGTGAGTTAAATCGCCTTCCTGGAAAAATGCTTGCCTAAAGTTCGCAATTCGTCCTTTGACTCCAAGAATTTCAGAATGAGCAGAAAAACAGTCTTCTAGGTTTGAGCTCTTATAAATCCGATTTAGAGAAAGAAAGAATTGATTTAAATCGGCGACGTTAAATGTACGGTGAACAAATAAACTGTGCTTTAGCATCTTTTGAGAATAGTCATGGATAAAGGATAAGGGTTCATGCTCCATGATTTCAATCAACTTTTCACCACTTGAAATAATTCCCTTTCGAGTTCCCCATGCAATTGTCGATACCAGAAATGCTATGATTTCTATGTCTTCTTTGCGTTCAAAACGATGTGGAAGCTGAATGGGGTCAGATGAAATGAAAGCCGAGTTTTCGTATTGTTCGGACTTAAAATCGAGAAATTCTTTGAGTTCTTGATCAGTCATTGTTCACAAAGGTACCATCGCGCATGGTCAACATGCGATCTGCCATTCGGGCAAGTGAATCGTTGTGTGTGACGATAATCACAGTTTGATCAAATTCATCTCTTAACTGAATAAACAGAGCATGCAATTCAGCTGCATTTTGAGAATCCAAATTCCCTGAAGGCTCATCTGCAAAAATGATTTTCGGCTTGTTGATGAGTGCTCTGCAAACCGCTGTTCTTTGTTGTTCACCACCCGACAATTCAGAGGGTTTATGGTCTGCACGGTCTTTCAATCCAAGACGATCAAGCAATATCAGCGCTTCGGCTCTCGCATCTTGCATGCTAACACCTTTGATTAAAGCAGGAAGCATCACATTTTCAACAGCGGTAAATTCAGGAAGTAGTTGATGAAACTGAAAGATGAAGGAAATCTCTTGGTTTCTAAATGCTGACAATTTCTTACCGTTGAGTGTAAAAGGATTTATTCCGCCAATTTCTAATGTGCCTTGATCGGGTGAATCAAGGGTTCCAAGTATTTGAAGCAAGGTCGTTTTTCCAGCGCCAGAAGATCCTACAATCGCAAGAATTTCACCCTTCGCCACCGACAAATCAATGCCTTTAAGGATGTGTAAATCAGTGTATGATTTGTGAATATTCTTGGCAACTAAAATCATTTATTCATTTTTAAGGTATGACCCATCTTATCACGCTTTGTCTTCATATACAGCTCGTTATGGATGTTGCTTTCAATCTCTAGTGGAACTGATTCAACAATCTCTAAACCGTAACCGACCAAACCAGTTCTTTTGGTTGGATTGTTCGTAAGCAGTCGCATTTTCTTGACACCGAGATCACGGATGATTTGTGCGCCGATGCCATAATCGCGCTCGTCGGGTTTAAAGCCAAGTTTCACGTTGGCCTCCATGGTATCAAAACCTTGTTCTTGAAGTTCGTAGGCCTTCAACTTATTGATTAAACCAATGCCTCGACCTTCTTGATTCATGTAGATAATTACGCCTTTTCCAGCAGCTTCGATCATGTCCATCGCTTTGTGCAATTGTGGGCCGCAATCACAACGGCAAGAACCAAAGATATCACCGGTTAAGCAAGAGGAGTGAACGCGCACAAGCACAGGCTCATCATTTTCCCAAGTGCCTTTCACCAAAGCAAGGTGCTCTTGTCCTGAATTCGTGTCGCGGAAGGCGTGTAACTGAAAGTTGCCATGTTCGGTAGGCATCTTAACGTTGACAAGTCGTTCAATCAATGACTCATTTTTGATGCGGTATTCGATCAAATCTTCGATTGAAACAATCTTCAAGTCCAATTTTTTCGCAATTTCCATGAGTTGAGGAAGTCGCGCCATTGTTCCGTCTTCATTCAATATTTCAACGATAACACCAGCCGGCTCAAAGCCCGCGAGACGTGATAAATCAATGGCGGCTTCTGTATGTCCTGCGCGACGCAAGACGCCACCTTTTTTGGCACGTAAAGGAAATATGTGTCCTGGCTTGCCAAGTTCATCTGGATGGGTTTCTGGGTTGATCAATGCTTGAATTGTCTTTGAGCGATCACTGGCAGAAATTCCCGTGGTGCAGCCATGTCCATTGAGGTCGACAGATACTGTAAATGGGGTTTCGTAAGTCGCTGAATTTGAACGAACCATAAGATCTAATCCAAGTTCATCACAGCGGTCTTCCACCAAGGGTGCACAGATCAATCCTCGTCCATGTGTTGCCATGAAATTGATGATTTCTGGCGTTACATTTCTGGCTGCAGTTAAGAAGTCTCCTTCATTTTCGCGTTCTTCGTCATCCACTACGATAATCACTCTACCTTGTTGAATTTCTTCAATCGCCTCTTCAATCGTATTCAGCTTAATGTCCATTGCTTTTTTTTCGTGGTATAAAATTACACTAAATCTATCATTGAGTGCATGGTTTTGCTCGATAAATCATTTGGATTTTGATTCGTTGATCAGGCCAATCAATTGCGCGTTGGCATGTGACCAACTGTATTTTTTTCGCACCAATTCGCATCCATTTTTCGCGATTTTCTCGTAAAGATCTTGATCTGTCAGAAGTTCTTGAATAATTTCAATGAATTCTTCAGAGGTATTTGCAATGCATATCGATTCGCGATCAACCGCGCCGATTGGATCGCCAGCTAAGTTGGTGGTCACACAAGGGATGCCTAGTGCCATTGCTTCAAGCAATTTATTTTGCATCCCAGTACCAATCATCATTGGTGCGACAAAGATCTTTCCCCGACAATAGGCCTCACGGATGTCGTCTACCCAACCGAGCAATTGGATGCTGTTTTTCGCGCAGAGTCTCTCCACATAAGCGCTCGGTGTTGCCCCCGCTAAAAGGCAGCTTATCGCAGAGTTTTTTGTAAGAATTTCAGAGGATATATATTCAACAGCTTCAATGTTAGGGGCGTAACTGAGGTTTCCTATAAAAACAATGTCTTTATCGGTTTCTACTTTTGGCCGTTCGAAAAACGAAGGGGCTATTCCATTGGGGATACAATGAATGTCCTTTCTTTTTGGGTGAAAAATAAATGCTTGATCTTGCCGGCTAATGATACACGCATGCTCGAAATAATCAAAGATCCGAACTTCGTAATTTTTTAAGCGAATAGACTCCATCCGAAAGAGCTGTTTTGCATACCACGGTGCCTTGTCAATTCTCCGCTCCATGCCTTTGGATAAGGCGTCCATGTAATCGATTGTTTTCGGGCAATCGTGGTAATCTTTGATGTATTCAGCGGCACGAATGAGCTGACAATAGATGCGGTTTGGTTGAATGTCTTTCAAAAGTGATTGCATCCGACGCGCATTGCGGTAAGAGTAGAAATAAGCTACTTGAAAAGGCTTTTGAGAAAACAAGCACAGAAACAAATTGAAGCATATTGAGATAGGTCCTCGCTGGAAAACTTCAATCCGCGTGCAATAAACCGCCAATTTTTCTATCGATTCTTTTGGAACAGAAGCATTGGAAATAGCAAAAAGTACAACATTATATACTTCTGATAGTCCAATAATTTGATGGTACGCGCGCAATTTATCGCCTTTTTCCAATGGATAGGGAAATCGAGGCAAAACGACCACTAGAGTTGGTTTATCGTTAGTGAAGGATTTCATTCAAGGCTATAGAAACAGTAGTGGGTGAATAGTTCGCTTTTATGTAAGCTCTTGAATTTTGAGCGTATTTTTCTTTCAATTCGCTGTTGTTTTGCAATGCAATCGATGCAGTGATAAATGCTTCAGTCGTATCGGTTATACTCATGCAGTCCAATGCATTAATTCCTTCTTTGCCAATGCTGGTTGTAACGATAGGCACTCCGATACTCATGGCTTCTAGAATTTTTATTCGCACACCTGAACCCGATTTTAAGGGGAGAAGTAGAGTTCCTGATTCACGCATAAACGCCATGCTATCAGGGACAAAACCGTGACATACAATTCCATTCCCAGCTTTGAGTTGGTCCGTTCCTGCACCAGCAATGTGCAATTCAGCACTTGGAATTTCAGCTTTTATCTGAGGGAAGATTTCGGAAATAAGACAATTAACAGCTTCTTTATTCGGAATCCAATCCATTCCACCAATAAAGAAGTAATTGGTTGCGGTGACTGAAGTCGGTGCTTCACCTGTTTCGATGGAGACGGGGATGTCAAAAATTGGTGTGTCAATCCCTAATGTTCTAAATTTCTTGGTGTCCTCAGACGAAATGGAAAAGATTCCATCCACTTCACAAAGTAGGGTAATTTCATCTTTTTGAAGTGCTTCCGAAAGTAGTCGGATAATGAAAGATTTCCCAGCGGAGTTTGAATTTTGCGCCAAGGTCTTCCAAATTTCATGCTCCACGTTATGGGTTCTGATATAGACCTTTAGGTTGCTATGCAATCGAAGATCATTTAAACAAGCAGCAGAATAAAGTCCATCAAAGACAATGGCCTCAAATTGATTTGATTGTAGGAGCTGGTTAATTTTCAGCGAAAGATCTGGTGTTCGGAACCGACTTAAATGGTATGAATTTCCTCCAAGAGTTTTGGTCAACATGGTGAAGGGATTGATTTTCGTGTCTATAAAAATCGACTGAAGGTCAATTGCTTTTTTAAGCTCTTCAGGCCAAGCATGTTGATCAAAAGGATGTTTGTGTGTTTCGAAGGTTAAATGCGTTATCTCGTGGTTTCCCAGAAGCAAGGCATCTAGAAAATGCTGAATGGCAACACACCCGCCATCTAAAGTAGGGTAAGCTGGTTTACTGGTGATGTAGAGCAACTTCATTTTGACGTATTGCGTTTAAACCGTTTGACCCATGCCTCTTTATCAAAAATAGGGGAGTCGTTGGCCGCAGAGCGCATTAAAACAATAGCAATGGGCAGCAAAACCATCGAGGCGAACCACATACCAATAAAAGGAGAAACTACTTGTGATGCAGCTAAACTATCTCCAACGCTGATGAGGACGAAATACACCATAAACAAAAGTGCTGCAATGACCACGGGTGCGCCAAATCCACCTCGACGGACAATGGCACCCAAAGGTGCGCCAATGAAGAACAAGACAATAATAGCGAAGGTTAAGGCAAATTTTCGATGAAACTCGATCCAGTAGGTGTTCAAGTCAATCTCCATCACCCGGATATATTCGTTTTGTCCGTCTAGATTTTGATTTTTTCTTCGAATTTTTACCTGAGCAGATTGAAGAGCAGTTGTTTTATCTGCCTCGCTCAATTCTTGGTAGCGAATGACGTGCGGTGTTTCATCAATAAACGCTTGATTCGGCAGAACATTGGTTTTTTCACCTTTGAAATACAGCGATTGAAAATAGGCGTGGTCATTCTTAATGCTTGACAGGAAATTGTCCGTGATTTTTGTGGCATTCGTTCGCACTGAATCGACCGCGTTATAAATTTGAAATACATTCAGCATTTCGTGCTTGTCTGTAAAGATACCTTCATCAGATCTGTTCAAGGCGAAACCAGAAAGATCAATTTTATAGGTAGCTGCTTCAAAGGATGAGCGCCTTGATGGCCGATTGCTATTTTCAGAACGCAACATTTGACCATTCGGCATAAATACAGGGGACTGAGGAGCTAATTCCTCCGTGACATAACCATCTTTCAATTCGAAGAATAAGTATTTGCCATTTTCAGACTTGTAGATTTTGCCTTCAGCAGCACGAATTGTTTTGATCGTTTGCGGATCTGTATGGTCGTGCAGAAGAATTCCTTTGAAGCTATTGTCTG
This sequence comes from uncultured Flavobacteriia bacterium, assembly GCA_903873915.1. Lineage (GTDB taxonomy): Bacteria > Bacteroidota > Bacteroidia > Flavobacteriales_D > Crocinitomicaceae > M0103. The sequence goes on from CAIQQH010000120.1 coordinate 20,761, forward strand.
AACCTTCGTCTACTTTTATGGCATAACCGTCCAATTCATTGCTATATACGCCAGGGGTTAGAATTGCAGAAATTTTTGTGTTTTGAATATCGTAGATGAGTGAGTGCCATTTCAGATTCGCTACGGGGATTACATAATTTGCAAAGTAAAATGTACCGCAAGCAATAATGAGCACTACAAAGGCGAGTGGTCGCATGATTCTGTATAAGGATAGTCCGCTGGCTTTTAATGCAGTGAGTTCATTGTTCTCAGATAAATTTCCAAAAGTCATGATTGAAGAGAGCAGCGTAGCGAGAGGCAGGGCCAAGGGGATTAAACTGGCGGAGACATAAAAAAGAAGTTCAAGAATAACTAAGGAACTCAATCCTTTACCCATCAAGTCATCTATATATTTCCACAGAAACTGCATGATCAGTATGAACATTGAAATCGCCAGGGTCACAAAAAATGGACCTACAAACGATCGGATACTGAATACATAAAGACGCTTCAAACGAATGAAATATATCGTACAAAGTTAAGAAACGAAATCAAGCGAACACTATTGTAAGGGGACAAAGCGACCTCACTTGGATGAAGCCAATAAAAGGAATTTATTCAGGGATTTAGGCACCCAGAACGCGCTTAAGATTGCTGATTTGTTTTTCCCATAAACGACGTGACTCTTCCACTTCATCTTCTTCTGCGAAATCAGTCACAGTAAGAATTACAGCCTTGGTCATTGGATCAACAGTAATGGTGATTTCAAAGTAGGTATCTAATCCTTCTTCTTCATCTTCAAGCCATTGAAAACGGATTCCAGCATTGGGCTTACGGCTAATTAATCGTGCACTTTGCATGCTGCCATCCCAAAAGAATGTGTATTCGTCATCCTTAATGTTCACATTATCAGCAAACCATTCAGAAAGGCCACTTGGCGTCCCAATCATGTTGTCCAATACACGTGGAGAGGTTTTTAAAAGGAACTCTAAATCGAATTTCACTTTTTCAGATACAATAGTCGCCATTTTGTTTAATTTCGCAGTTAGTTATCGCAATATAAGTAAATCTTCTCAATGGCACTCGTTCACTCATTTGAAAAATCCGGAAACACGCTCTTTAAATACCGCGGACAATTGCCAATCTTTCTATTTTTATTGTCTGTTCCTTCTGTCTACTTCACTGATTATCATTGTTTAAGAGAGAATAAAGAGCTTTCTGTAATCTTGTTGATAACTTGTTGTGTGTTTTCGTTTGTCGGACTTGTCATCCGTGCTATAGCCATAGGAACAAGCAACAAAAATACATCCGGCAGAAACACAAAGGAACAAGTCGCTGAAGCATTAAATACGAAAGGAATTTATTCTACAGTAAGGCACCCATTGTATTTGGGCAATTATTTCATGTGGATTGGTATTGTCATGTTTACCTACAACATCTGGTTTATCTTACTTTTTTCGGCTATTTTCTGGCTGTATTACGAGCGCATCATGTTTGCAGAAGAGCGATTTTTGGAGCGTAAATTTGGGCAGCCTTATGTTGATTGGTCAAATAGCGTCCCAGCATTCTGGCCGAGTTACAAGCGCTACATTCCAACTGAAATTCCTTTTTCAATGAAAACGATTCTTCGACGCGAGTATTCGGGTGTGACAGCAACCATCATCAGCTTCGTGTTTGTTGAGTTTCTTCGCTCTTGGTTTACAAGTGGAGAAGTGAAGTTTACAATGTGTCAAGGAATCATTATCGGTATTGCCTTGGCTATTTCTTTAGTGCTGAGATCGTTGAAACACTATACCAAAATTTTATTCGAAGAAGATCGATCTTAATTTGGATGTTTCGTTTAACTGCCCTATCTTAGAGTAGTTAAACTTTTATACATGAAACCACAATCCAAACTCGCGGCAGTTCTTGCTGTACATTTCACATTATTTACTTCCGGTTTTTCACAGTCCATCCATCAAGAGGAACTCGAACGCTACAATTCGTCTGGAAAAATAGAGGCAGCAGACTATGAAAAAAATGCTGTTCGACATTCGGTGCCTGAAGACAAACTGAATTGCCAGCTCGATTACACTGTCTACGGTTGGCATCCCTACTGGATGGGGAGCGCTTATACCAATTACCGTTGGGATTTATTGAGTCATCTGTGTTTCTTTAGTTATGAAGTGGATCCGGCAAGTGGCAATCCCATTTCAACGCATGGTTGGTCAACAAGTGCAGCAGTAAATACAGCCTTAGATCAAGGTGTGAAGGTGACTTTGTGTGTTACCTTGTTCTCTGGACATTCAACATTCTTAAACAGTGCGACATCAAAACAAAACCTAATCACACAACTGATCAACCTCATTTCTGCTCGAGGAGCACACGGGGTGAACATTGATTTCGAAGGAATTCCTACAAGTCAATCCGTGAACTTTTCGAATTTCATGGTGGATCTTGCAAATCAGATGCATGCCGCGATTCCCGGATCAGAAGTCAGTACCGTACTCTATGCAGTCGATTGGAATTCCGTGTTTAACTTTTCCATTATGGAGCCGGAGGTGGATCAATATGTGGTGATGGGCTACGATTACTATTACACGAATAGCGCAACGGCAGGACCTGAAGATCCTTTGTATCATTTCGGGACAAGCTACAACTATACCCTTTCTCGTACGATTACAGATTATCTCCACGATGGCTGTCCTGCCGAAAAATTGGTCATGGGATTGCCCTATTATGGACGTGAGTGGTCGACGACATCGCTGTCAATTCCTTCGGCAACAACGGCATCGGGGGTGGCGAGAACCTATTCAACCGTTCGATCTAATGCTTCTGGAAATTATTCTACCGCAAATCATACCTATCGAAACGATTGCAGATCAGACCACTATGGCTTTCTCAGTGGTGGAATTCCCAAGCAATGTTTTATCACCAAGGAAACAGCTTTTGCGGAACGCTTGGCGCACATTCGTCGGAGTGGAATTGCTGGCATTGGCATCTGGGCGCTTGGTTACGATGGGGGATATAATGCGATGTGGAATACAATTGAAGATTACCTTACCGATTGTTATGTAGAACCTTGCGCAGGAATCATCCACGATTTTGGAGGCCCAGAGAAAAATTACTACAATGATGAATCTTACACATGGACACTTGCACCGTCGGGAGCCGCATCCATCGCAGTGAACTTTTCCAGTTTTGATGTCGAAACGGGTTACGATTACCTTTATATTTATGATGGTCCAAATGTTTCTTCTCCACAAATAGCGGGAAGTCCATTTACAGGGATGAATTCACCAGGAAACTTTGTGTCATCCACAGGAGCCTTGACTTTTCGATTTACTTCAGACATTTCCACCACGAAGCCAGGGTTCAATGCCACCTATCAATGTCAACAAGGCCCTCCCGTGGCAGGATTTACCGTTCAATCGCTAAATGTTTGTGAAGGAGATTCTGTTCTGTTGGTGAATAGCTCATTAAATGCGACCGCATTTTCATGGACATCTAGCGACGGTACTTTTTCGAATGCGACAGCTGCAGAAACATGGTTTACACCACAAACGAACGGAGTTTGTACTATTCACCTCACTGCGAGCAATGCCTTCGGGAGCAATCAAACATCCCAAAATGTGAACTTCGTGATTCAGCCAAACGCAACAGCAGCATTCGTACCAAGCACTTATTTTGCATCGCTGCCCAATGCCTTGGTTCAATTTACGAATAGCAGCACAAATGCGGTTTCGTATACCTGGGATTTTGGTGATGGTACACAATCGACTGTTCAGTCACCCGGACATCAATACACGACTTCAGGCGTTTTTCCGGTGACATTGATCGCTGAATCTGATTTGTGTAAGAGTGATACCCTTGTTCAGGAAATTACCGTTGGGTTTTTAGAGATGGACGATGTGGATTCGACTCTGATAATCTATCCAATACCCTTTGAGGATGAACTGTTTGTAAAAGGAATAATGCCTCAATCGTGCAGCATTTTAGATGCGGCAGGAAGGTTGGTTTTTGAGCAGAATTGTATTCAGGGCGGACACATCTCTGGATTGGGAATCTTGCAAGCAGGGGTATATTTTCTTATTATTGGAAAAGACACCGAGAATTGGATGGTCAGAATTTACAAGGATTGAATGAAAAGTACTGTTTGAATCTAATTTTTAATCCTTCATTTTTCATCCGTCATTCTATTCAAAAATCTCCCCCCGCTCCAAATGCTGAGGAACAATACGGGCGGTGTCGCTTTCAATAATAACGTGCAGACGTTTTACCATTTTTGTGGCATTGATGACAACCTCATAGTGTAAGATATTTTCATTTCTTTCGATCGTCATGTTTTTGAATTTCATGTCGAAGCCAAGATCAAGGTTGCGGTAAATGACCCTTAATTTTTCTTGCCCATATTTTTTGATGGTGGAAGATGCCGTGTATGTGATCATTTTATTAAAATCGCCAACTTTGTAGTAGCTTTTGAAAATCGCACCAATGTTCGTCCCCATCATGAATGCTGGGTTGGTCATGTCAAAGGTTTCAACTTTTTCATCCTTGGGTTCATTCTGAGTATTCTCAATTTCATTTTGTTTCGACTTCTTTTTGGGGATTGAAGTTGATGAATTATCGCTTTCACATGCAGCGAAAAGTATAGCCGTAAGTATCAATGAAGCGAGAGTAATAAATTGGAAATTTCTCATAGAAAA
>CAIQQH010000121.1 GCA_903873915.1 uncultured Flavobacteriia bacterium
CTTTTGCCACATGGGTCATTACTGATCATGGGAGGGTCAATGCAGCACCATTGGAAGCACTGCATTGCAAAATCGAAGAAGGTTCTTGAACCGCGAATCAATTTAACTTTCCGAACACTGGTCTAAAGTTCTATAATTCTCAAGTATTAGATAAACTTATTCTTTCTACCGCAGAGGCGCAGAGGGCATAAGCGGAATGATTTGGTCCAATGATAAGGGATTTTTCATTCTTCTTTTTTCATTTTTAATTCAACTTGAAAAAAAATAATATTTCTTTTTTCCGCAGAGTCGAAGAGAAATTCAAGGTATAAATTGCTGATCCATCCCATCTCGACTAGAAGTAAAGAGTTTTCATGAAATGTATTAGTTGAATTTAACACGGAGTAAGTAAATCTTCTATTATTTTTGTTGCAAATGATTCAACAATTTTTCGGTTTATTTATCTTCTTCACGAATGTTTTTGTTTTCGGACAGCAGACAATTACTGCCCTACGCACCAATGAAAAGATTCATATTGACGGAAATATCACCGAATTGGCTTGGTCGAAGGCAATCCCCGTTGGAAACTTCGTTCAATTTAAACCTCATCCTGGTGATTCGTCCGCTCAGCGCACAGAAGTCCGTGTGATCTATGATGACCAAGCATTTTATGTGAGTGCTATTTGTTACGACAATCCGGAGCATGTTTCTAAAATCCTAAGTCAGCGGGATGACTTCAATGCGAACGTAGATAATTTTCAAATCATTCTGGACACCTACAATGACGACCAGAATGGATTTTCGTTTGGCGTAAGTAGCATGGGGGTTCAGTTTGATTCAAAAGTAACCGCGGTTTCTGAAAGTGTCGAGGTAAACATGGTATGGAGCAGTGCTGTCATTCGCAACGAAAAAGGGTATCAAGTCGAGATGCGGATTCCCTACTCTGCCATTCGTTTTCCAAAGAAAGACATACAGACCTGGGGGGTGAATTTCTATCGACAAATTAGTCGTCAACGTGAAGAATCGGTGTGGAGTCCGATTAAACCCGATTTCGATAACTGGCTGGCGCAATGTGGCGATTTATTGGGAGTTCAAGGCATTGAACCTCCCTTGCGTTTGGCCTTGATTCCTTACATTTCTGGATATGCCGATCATTATCCGCTCAATCAAGCAGGTACCAGCAATTGGACACGATCACTAAACGGTGGAATGGACATTAAATACGGCATCAACGAAGCATTCACCTTAGACATGACCTTGGTCCCTGACTTTGGTCAAGTGGTATTTGACAATAAAGTTTTGAATCTTTCCCCTTATGAAATTCAATTCAACGAGAACCGCCAATTCTTTACTGAAGGAACTGAGTTATTCAATAAATCGGGGCTTTTTTATTCCAGGAGGATTGGAATTCAATCACCCTACGACGTATTAAAAACCAATCTTTCACCTGACGAGGTTTTGGCGAATTCACCAGGTGCCTCTCAATTGTACAACGCCACAAAAGTTTCGGGACGAACGAAATCAGGATTGGGGATTGGCGTGTTCAATGGAATTACTGCCGAACAGAAAGGCATGGCTTTGAATCTTGACAGCGGACTAGAAAGAGAAATTGTCGTTTCACCACTGACGAATTACAATGTGTTTGTTCTCGACCAAACATTAAAAAACAACAGTTCAGTTACATTAACCAATACCAATGTGATGCGCGAGGGGCACTTTTACGATGCCAATGTCACAGGAATTAACACCAAACTCAATTCAAAAGACAATACATTTTTCATTTCAGGAAGAAGCGCATATTCGGCAAAATTATTCAGTACTGGAAATCAAGATGGGTACAATGCTGGAATAAGTCTAGGAAAACAAACCGGGAATTTGATTTATAATGCAGGCTATTTCCTAGAATCAAACACCTATGACCCGAACGACCTTGGTTTCAATGCCAACAACAACAAACGAAATCTTACTGCAAGCATTTCATACCGCATATTTAAACCCTTTTGGAGAATAAATCAAGCAGCACTTTCAGCATCCCTCTCCTTTGAGCGATTGTATGCCCCAAATGTCTATACGGGTACCTACTTTTCCATCAACTTTTTCAACAACAACAGAAAGTTCCATGCTTCAGGTATAAGCATTAACAGCGGACTGACCAAGTCATACGATTATTTTGAACCACGCGTTGCGGGAAGGTATTTTGTAGGTCCTACATGGTTGGATTTTGCGCCGTGGATTTCGACCAATTACCAAAAGCGGCTTGCTTTCGATGCAGGGGGAAGCTTTTCGTTTATTGGTCGTCCCGATTGGAAAAATTACTCGTGGAATTTCGGCCCAAGAATTCGCTTGAGCCCGAAGATTTTCCTCATCTACAACTACGAAGAAACACTAACATTGAGTGAACAAGGGTATGCGGTTGCGTTTGGAACACCGAGCTTTACTACTGGAAATATTGTCTTCGGATCGCGGGACAGGAGAAATATCACCAATACCATAAATTTCTTGTACACCATCACGAACAGAATGGGAATCACCTTCCGATTGAGACATTATCGCTCAATTGTTTCCTATCATAAGTTCTTTGATTTGCAGGACAATGGCAGCCTTTTAGAAAATGGGATGACAGGTTTGAATGACCAAGGGGTTTTGGTGTACAACACAAATTACAATGCTTTTACGATAGACTTCGTTTACCGTTGGGTGTTTAAGCCCGGAAGTGAGATTAATGTGGTTTGGAAAAATGCCATTTTTTCGAGTGATGAGGCTGTGAAAGCTGCATATATCTCGAATATCAATGGCTTATTTAAAAACGATCCTTTAAATAGTCTTTCGGTAAAAGTCATCTATTGGTTGGACTATCAAAGTTTGCGCGTCAAGAAAAACAAAAAGGAGTAAGTACCCCAACGATTACTGACGGCCTGCTTAAAACAGTTGTAGAACGAGATAAATTTAAAGTAAGAACCGTTCTGGTATAGATGGAGGCCATGTTAGAAAACCACCATTCGGAGATTTAATCCAACGCGGCACTTTTTCCAGCGATAAAGCCAGTGGTCCACGCAGCTTGAAAATTAAATCCGCCCGTGATGCCATCAATATCCATCACTTCTCCCGCAAAATATAGTCCAGGGATGACCTTGCTTTCCATAGACTTTACCTCAATTTCAGAGAGCGAAACACCTCCTGCCGTAACGAATTCTTCCTTGAATGTTGTTTTGCCTGACACCGCGTAGCGATCGTTTAGTAAGGTATTGACCAATTTATTAAGGGACTTTTTACCCAGTTCATTCCATCGGTTTTCAGGATTGATTTCAGCACGTTTCAATAAAAACTCCCACAATCGATTGGTCACGGGAAAGGGATTTAAGTTGCTTATTTTCTTCGCTCCATGTTGCGTCATTGTAGCGGAAAGTACTGCTCGGAGTGTTTCTTCAGATGTTTCATTTAACCAGTTCACCAAGACATGAAAATTGTAATTCATCCCTTCCAATACCCGCGCTCCCCAAGCAGACAATTGCAAGATAGCAGGACCGCTCATACCCCAGTGGGTCACGAGCAAGGGGCCTTGTCCCATTAATTTTGTTCCTTCGATTTTAACCGTACATTTCTCAACGACGTTCCCCATCAACTCGCGAATGGTTTCATTGGGCATGTTGAACGTAAACAAAGAAGGAACCGGTTCTATGAGCGTATGGCCTAAATTTTCTATCCACGAAATTCCTGAGCGCTTTGGTTGTCCTCCAACGGTTACAATTACAGCATCCGCCTTCATTTCATTCCCTGTGATCGAAGTTATAATGAATTCCTCCTTGTTCTTGCAAATCGACTGCACGTGAAACTGATAGATGATCTCAATGTTTTTGGCCGTAGTTCCCAGTAAGAAACAATCGATGATTGATTGGGATGTGTTTGACTGTGGAAAAATACAATTGTCGGGGTATGTTTTCATCCTCACACCTCTCGACTCAAACCAGTCAACTGTCGATTGAGCATTGAACTGTGCAAAGGCCTTTCGGAGAAAACGTTCACCTCGTGGATAATGTTTTGAGAGGGCATCGATCTCAAAAGTGGCATTGGTCACATTGCAACGACCTCCTCCTGAAATCTTCACTTTGGACAACACTTTAGCTGATCTTTCCAGAATAAAGACATTGCAGTTTGGGTTTGCTGACTTCGCACTTAGCGCGGCAAAGAAACCTGCTGCTCCTCCCCCAATGACTGCAATAGATTTAGGCATCTAGATTTTCTTCTTTTTACCTTTTTTCTTGTGATTGGTCGGCATGGCATCGTCTTCATCACCCGAGGTTGTTGGAGCGCCAAACGAATAAGTTTCATTGCCTTGCTCATCGAATACATGGTCTTCAATCAGCTCGCCTTTTTTGTACAAAGCCTTACGTTTCGGACGACCATCGGGCCAGTACTCTTCAAAACTGCCTTCTTGAAGTCCTTTGCGGTAATTCTCCAAATGTTGTATGGTCCCATTAAAGAATAACGTTTTGAATTCTCCATCCTTCACGTCCATGGTCCAACGTTCCGTTGAAAGTAAGGTGCCATCCTCGTAGTAGTACTTTTGTTCACCGTGCTTTTTCCCTTCCTTGTATTGCAATTCCTGAAGCAATTTCCCTTCCGTGTTGTAACGCTTGAATGAACCTTCAAAGATGCCATTTACATAATATACCTCTTTCTCTAATTTTGATTTCGGATAATACGTTTTCTTTACACCATTGAGTACCCCATTGCTGTATGTCTCCAACTTTGTCGTGTCTCCATGGCGCGTAAAATAGGTCTGTACACCATGCTTTTGGCCGAGATTGTAATTCATTTCCCAGGCAATATAAGTGGTGCTGTCGTAGTAAAATGTCCAAGTGCCAGATTCAACCCCTTGAATATGATTGCGCACAACCTCTAAACAACCTGACTTATAAAACGTCGTATCGTTCCCGTTTTCTTTTCCATTCACGAAAGTTATACGACGTTCCAATAATCCGTTCATGTGACACGTCTCACAAGTTCCGGTGAACGGTAAACCCGCATTTCCTGCTAAAATGGTGTTTGATCCCTCGTCATAGGTCAACTTCTCGTTGCAATCAACAACACCAGCGAGTTTACCACATTCCCAATCGCCAAATCCAGTTGCCTGTTTTTTACCTCGCTCATAACAGGGAACTTTATTTCCATCAACTTGACCAAAGATCGAGGTCATCGAGAAAAATACAACAAGGAGTGTCAATTGCTTCATCTTTTATTGAATTTGAATTTTCATTAAGGCGGATTTCATCTCCTCGGGTATTGCAATGGTTTGCTGTGTTTCTGCATTGAAACACACCTGAATGGAGCGCCCCTTGACAAAAACCTCGCCGTTAACTTTCAGTTCATAAGCGAGAGTGAAACTTTTGTTACCAATATTTTCCGTGAATACATAAACCTCAGGAGTATGTGAAATCAATACCGATTTAATGTATTCCGCCTCATTTTTCACAAGAACAATCCCGTGGTGTCGCCAATCCCAGTCGATGCCCAATAACTCCCGAAAGTAATGCACCCTCGCCAATTCGAAGTAACTGAAATATATAGTGTTGTTGACATGTCCAAGAACATCGAGATCAGAGAATCGCACTTGAATGGTGGCGGGTTGAATCATTTTTTATCCAGTTTTTCGTAATCGGAATTATTGCTGATAAATTCAGGCACAATCTGCTTCATTTTGGCCACAATTTCATCATTCTTCTGTGTTTCAAAAAGACCAATTAGAACGTTTATCGCTTCAATTTGCGCAACATCTTCATCGCGCACATTTGCTTTCAAAATTTTTGGATGGTGCGTGGCAATGGTATTCTCCTCCTTCGCCAGTAGTTCCTCGTACAACTTTTCACCAGGTCTCAAACCCGTCACTCTGATTTCGATGTCTTTACCCAGTTGCAATCCACTCAATTGAATCATTTTTTTCGCGAGGTCTATGATTTTGACCGACTCACCCATGTCAAAGACGAAGATTTCACCGCCCTCACCCATTGAACCTGCTTCAAGTACCAATTGACATGCCTCAGGTATCGTCATGAAGAAACGCGTTACTCGTTCGTCAGTTACAGTAATTGGTCCACCTTGCTCAATTTGACGCTGAAAAAGTGGAATAACTGAACCATTTGAACCCAAGACATTACCAAAGCGTGTGGTTACAAAGCGTGTCGTACCTTCTTTGTTTGCCATTTGAGCATAAATCTCAGCAATGCGTTTCGAGGCTCCCATCACATTAGTTGGGTTTACCGCTTTGTCCGTTGAAATCATCACGAATTTCTTCACCTCAAAACGCTTAGACAGATCAACGAGATTCTTGGTCCCCAAAATATTTGTCAAAACTGCTTCAGACGGGTTATTTTCCATCATGGGAACGTGCTTGTACGCCGCGGCATGAAACACAAAATCTGGACGAAAAAAGTCAAAGACCCTTTCCATGCGTTCGGCACTGCGAACATCACCAATGACCACTTCGAAATTCAAATTGTGTTGAGTAGCTCCCAATTCGATTTGTAAATCATACAAAGGAGATTCGGCTTGATCCAATAAAATGAGTTTCCCTGGGTTGTAACGCGCAATTTGCTTCACCAATCCACTTCCTATAGAACCTGCTGCACCCGAAACGAGAATGGTTTGTCCAGTGAGCTGGTTTGAAATTCTCTTTTCATCCAACACAATCGGTCTTCTCCCCAACAAATCTTCGATGTTTACTCGGCTAATCTGCTTGGTTGAAAATTCACCATTGATCCAGCTTTTGGGCGTTGGTACTTTAGAAACTTTCAGCCCATTGGCAAGGCAGATTTCGACAACAAGTTTTCTATTTTCTTCATTGGGTTGTTGAATCGCAATAATCATATTATTGACACCTTCATCACGAATTAAGGATTCCAATTTACTCGTATGACTTACCGTCACCCCTTCCATGCGCGTGCCGTCTTTCTTTTTGTTGTCGTCAATAAAAGCGACAATTTTATAGTTCAAACGAGCATCTTTTTCAATGGTTCGCTTCGTAATCAAACCCGATATACCAGCACCATATATGATTACGCGTTCAAATTCCTGAGTTGATTTTATAGATTCAAGATAAAGTAACTTGATGAAGAATCGTGAACCAATCATCAAGAGCAAGCCCATCAGAAACTCGATAATAAGCACCGATGTTGGAAACAGAAAGTACTCATCCACAAAATAATAACGAAGCAGTCCGAGCCCAAAAAAGATAAGTGAGCACGTTGTTGTCGCCAATAAAATCCGTTTTAAATCCTCTGTAGAGGTATGGCGAACGATTCCTTTTTGAATTTTAAAAGCGAGAAAAACAAGAAGTTTAACCAAGAAGTAAATGCCAATTGATTTTGATAAAACTTGCCATTCTTGACGAATTAATTCAGGATCTGCTTTTAGGTCAAAACGGATCAGGTATGCAAAAGTCAATGCAATGAATGAGATCACAAGATCCATGAGTACGATCACCCATCGTGGTGTGCTTGCCTGCAGTCGGAACATACACAAAGGTACTCAAATCAGTTTAGAGTAAAGTTGATGCGTCACGAAGTTTCAACAAGTCCAATGCGCATAACTATCTCATCAGAAATATCACCCTTTTCGAAGAGCCTTTCGCAGTTGTTTAGCCCATCGGTACCAAACCGGTGAATTGTCCCATTGGTGACAATTATACGTGCGGTCAAGACCCCCAAGTTGTAGGTTGAAATGGCGAACACCTTCGACACGTGATCCTCCAAAGTCAAAGCTTTTCCCTTCCGACAAGGCTTGCTTAATGGCTGTATTCATTGCCGCGTACATCGCGCCATTCTTTTTCGCATCGTCCGTGAAAGCACCTTTTAAGTAGAGCACAGTCTGATTAAAATCGATGAGAAAAAGTCCACCAACACACTTCTCACCTTGAAAAACGGATAGAATTTGAAGATGACCTTGTTCCGACATTTTTTCAATGGCCTTCTCCATGCGATGAATACTTCCTTCCGTTAAACTTGAAATTTTCGGCAAGAGTTCAGAACGAATCAACGAAAAAATTGCTGACTTATCTAAAGAATGTTCTATTCGGTGGGCCAGTTTATCCGACTTGTTGATCATTCTTTTTGCTTGAGAGCCAAGCGAAAGGATTGAATTCGATGGAATGAGTTGTTCTACGAATTCCTCTGAATGAACATCCTCAAGTGATTGATTAAGACAAAAGTTCCCTAAGGGAAAATGAGTTTTAAGTTCCCTTCCAAATTGTGCCAATTCTCCTTGATTTTCACCTAACCATTCTAGCTTCGTGATGAAAATTGGTGTGTAGCATGTCTTTACCCCCAAGCGAACGGCGAAAGGAACTGCAATGCCTTTCGTGTAGTTTTCATTCACGTAGACCATCCAGTTTTCGGCAATTTCATCCAAATAGGAAGACAAAGAAAAAACGGATGCACCAGGTGTGTTTGTTACCAGGTCATCCCATTTTTGACAATCAATGTTTTCTCGAGAAATAAACTTCATGCGCTTCGAAGATACTGACAATTCGAACAATGACTGACTTCAACGCGAAAAGCTATCTTTGTTGTATGGAAATCGAACGAAAATTTCTCATTCATCGAAAACTTTGGGATGCTGTTGTAAAGCCAAGTCCGAAGAAAATTGTTCAGGCGTATTTGGTCAATACGACCGAAAAAACAATTCGTGTACGCATCAAAGGAGATCAAGGCTTTATAACGATTAAAGGTCCAACGAAAGGAATCAGTCGCAGTGAATTCGAATACGAAATTCCACTTATCGATGCCGAGGCACTCATCCAACAATTTGCAGAAAAAGTGATTAACAAGGACCGTTACGAGATCCACTTTGATGGAAAATTGTGGGAGATTGATGTCTTTCATGGGAAACTTGAAGGACTCATCTTGGCAGAGATTGAGCTTGAAAGCGAAGATGAAGTTTTTTCAACTCCTGAATGGATCGCAGAAGAGGTGTCGCACGATGTGGAGTATTTCAATGCGCGATTGGTGGAGAAATGCTGAAAAAAAGACAAAAGACCCGTCCGCAAAGGCGGACTTTAAGACAAAAGACCCGCTGCGCTATAGGACTAGTGCATTACTTCGGTGGCTCCACCACGGCGGACACGTGAGGTTCCGAAGGAAGTCTCGAAGCCACCAAATTCGTAACTCGTAACTATTTTAAAAATCCCTCGAGCTCCACAACAATTTCGTTGCGTCGTGCGATGACTTGAAACGGTGGATTGTAACCGAGGTAGCTGAATTTCCCTGTATAGGTTAACCCATTTTCTTTTAAAGATGCCTTGAGTTTGTTTGTGTATTCTTCAATCTTTTCGTCATCAGCCCAACCGCCAAACTCGATTGCCGCCATAATTTTCTGCCCTTGTTCTTCGAAATAAATTCGACCATTGTTCGGTTTTGGCAAATCTTCCTTCGACATATCTGAAGGCACCATAAACGACATTCGTGTGGTATCACCAATTTCCATGACCACAGGCGAAGTCATGGCAATTTTTTCATTCTTATCATTGCCTCCAAAAATATATCCTGCCAAGGTTCTAAATCCGTTGCTTGATGTTGCTTCATACGAATCGGATACCATTTTCACACTTGAAAACATTGCTGGTGCGTATTGCCGAACTTCAAAATTGTCAAACTTTTTGAGCACGACATATTTGTGTTGTTCAGTTCTTTTCGCACTTGTATAAATAAAGGCTTGTGCAAGAATCATAATTCCTAAAAGTATCGATGTGATAATGACTATTGTTTTCATGTGAATGTTTTTTTTAGAATAACACGTGACGGATGGAAATGTTTATAAAATCAAAGGACTACGAGACAAGTGACAAAGGACAAAGGATAGAAGATTTCAAGACTTGATCAAACTTCGAATGGCTTAGTCTCAAATTCGTGGCTTCGAGTCTGCTATCGCACCTCAGCTAACAAATTCGTAACTAGTAACTACTTAAACTCTTTCCGACTTTAGGTCGCTTTTATCAAGATCAAATACGGTAGTTCCGAAGTCAAGTTGAAACCATTCGAGAAAGACGCTCATGCTTCGGTCTTGTGGCCAGTCTTCTTCGTTCTCTGTAATCATTGACAATTCGTTGGCAAAGATCTTTTTGAAGTGCTGTTCAACAAGTGGCTCTGTATCAAAGAAATCTTCAGTAATCAGGTAGAGATTTGCTTCGATAACTTCATCAATGCCAAATGCTTCCTCGTCTTCGAAGGTCTTTACCCATTCGTGAAACGGTGCCAATGGCGTTATGCTCAGGTATCCTCGGTTAATGATTTTCATAATGTTGCTGTTCGTTTAATGAATAAAGTGTCTTCTTTTTTGACTGGGTCGATTTTGTATTCGTACCATGCTGCTTTTCGTTGTTTCTTTTGCACGAGGACAAGATCCCAAAAATCATTGCCATAATTCAAGGCCAAGCATTTCTGCCATTTTTTTTCATTAAGCGGAAGTGACGAAGAAATATAGGTAAATGAAGTGTCGTTCAAGAAGATCAGCATGGCATCAGACTGGTATTTCTCTTCACCGAGGTATTTGTGTGCTTTGCAGTTCGGACCAAAACAATCCAACCAATTGAAAAAGGCGTTCATGGTTCGCATAGAATCTTTAAAGGACCATTGACCAAAGAAGATGACACCCTCTTTCATCTGTAAATGCAGTTTTTTAAACGATTTTGGCTGAAAGCGATCCACAAACATAGGTTCACCCAAGGTATCGATTTCCATCACAGTTATTCCCGCTTTTTCGGCAAGCCAGATGTCAAATCCATAGTCGATCACAGTTTCCTTTTGACCTTTCTTTCCCTCCTCATCGTTTGATGCTTTGGGGTTGATGTCATCCATGTCCAAGACCTTTTCTTTCTTACCACCACAAGATGACAACACGACGATTCCGAATAAAAGGAGCAAGAGCTTCATATTACACTTCTAGATTTTTCAATACTTCGGATACACGTTGAATGTCCTCGTTTGAATTGTCCAAGTGGGTCACCATGCGAATCATCCCAGGGCCAAAAGCCATGATTCGGATCTGCTCCTTTGCTAACTTTTCAATTACGAGATCACGCTTGGACGCATCATTCAAAATGGCTACAACTATATTCGTTTGTACGGGCATTACCTCCTTCACCCACGGCAACTGATTCAATGCCTCCTCCAATGCCGTAGCATTGTCATGGTCGCTTTTTAATCGTTCAACATGGTGTTTCAAGGCATACAATCCACCGGCAGCAATAATTCCCGCTTGGCGCATTCCTCCTCCAAAAACCTTTCTAACTCGTCGTGCCTTTTTGATAAAATCGCTTGATCCCAACAAGACAGATCCAACTGGTGCGCCCAATCCTTTTGAAAGACAAAGCGAAATGGAATCAAACTCCGCCGCGTAGACTTTCGGATCGATTCCCGTGCGAACCAAGGCATTCATCAAACGTGCGCCATCCAAGTGGAGTGGTAATTTATGTTCTAGACAGAACTGTCGAATGCGTTTTATTTCTTCAAAATCGTACACAGCACCACCACCTCTGTTTGCAGTATCTTCTAAACTCACCAATTGGGTCAACGGAAAATGTACATCATCCGGGTTGTTGATCCATTGTGCAATCGATTCCACCTTAAGTCTACCTCTATCTCCTTGAAGAAGTCGAACAGAAGCACCTGAGTTGCGCGCAATCCCACCACCTTCGTATTTGTAAATATGACTTTCCTCGTGACAAATGACCTCACCACCAGGTTGCACATGCACGTTGATGGCAATTTGATTCGTTTGTGTTCCAGACGAACAAAAAAGTGCTGCTTCCATGCCAAATAGATCGGCTGCAAAGCGCTGTAATTCATTGACCGTTGGATCTTCAGAAAACACATCATCCCCAACGGGAGCAGTAAACATAGCGTCGAGCATTTCACGTGTTGGTTTCGTTACCGTATCACTGCGTAAGTCAATTTCCCTTTGTGACATTTTCACTTTTTAATTTAGATAGAACTTTTAAAAATTCTTATTTTGCCGTAAAAATACGGATATGGAGTACATCCTCGTTGCATTGACGGTACTTTTCGGTGCTACATTGACCTTTTTTTCTGGTTTTGGACTCGGAACCCTCATGCTTCCCGTTTTTAGCTTGTTTTTTCCTTTGCCCCTTGCCATTGGAGCAACGGCAATTGTACATTTTTCCAACAACATCTTCAAATTTGGAATGCTCTACCGGCACATTCATGTGCAAACCTTGATTCGCTTTGGAATTGCGGCATTGATTGCGGCATTGGGCGGTAGTTTATTGCTGGCGTGGATTGGGGAAATGCCTATCATCCATAGTTACCATCTGGGCAATCATGAATGTCAAATCAGCACCATGAAATTGGTTATTGGTAGTCTCATGATTTTCTTTGCTTGGTTCGATCTTGATCCTCGGTTCAGCGATTGGCAAGTGGACAAAAAATGGATGCCATTCGGGGGAATTCTTAGTGGGTTTTTCGGTGGGATTTCTGGGCATCAAGGTGCTTTTCGTTCTGCGTTTTTGACTAAATCTGGTTTATCCAAAGATCAATTTCTTGGCACGTCTAACGCTATTGCCTTGATTATTGATATTTCCAGAATTACGGTGTATTCCGTATCTTTAAATTTCACGCAACTTTCAGACATAAAAGGTGTTTTAACCACAGGAATTGTCTTTGCATTCATCGGAACCTACTTCGGAAAAACACTGGTAAAGAAAACCACCTTGGATGGAATCAAACGGATTGTTGGCCTTTGTTTGTTGGTGCTTGGGGCATTGTTTATTGGGGGCTTACTGTAGAATGAAGAATTAAAAATGAAGAATTAAAAATGAAGAATTAAAAATGAAGAATGAAGAATGAAGATATAATTACTAGTTACTAATGACTAGTTACTAGTAATTTTCAAAAAAAACTACACTTTACGAACCGTATGGTTATCAAACAAAGACAAAATGCGTTTGAAGTCGTCATGAATTTCACCATTAATTTTTATCAATTCTAGACTAAGTGGATGAATGAATTCAATTTGTTGGGCATGCAATAGCATCGTATTCATGTTCCATTGCTCGAGAAATAATTTATTCTGCTTGTTGCAACCATGAGGACGGTCGCCAATGATTGGGTGAAAAATGTGCGCGAAGTGCTTTCGAATCTGATGCATCCTGCCCGTTTCTGGCCATACTTCCACCAAGGAATAGCGGGAAGTTTCTTGATTCCCAAAAGAGATGGGTAACTCAAAGGATTTCAATGTAGCGAAATTCGTGATTGCCTCCTGAATCTTTCCTTTTTCATTCGTCAAGGCATAATCAATGACACCTGATGCTGGAGTATATCCCCGCAAGAGAGCTAGGTATTTCTTTTTCACCTGTTTATTCATGAACGCTTCTTGCATCATTCGGTTCATGTCCTCGTTCAACGCAAAAAGTAAAACACCACTGGTTTTGCGGTCAAGGCGATGCACCGGATATACTTTCATACCCAATTGGTCTCTGAGCAGTTGAATGGCAAACTCAGAGGCATCCGCAGCTATGGGTGAACGATGGACCAATAATCCATGAGGCTTGTTGATGGCTACAAGGTATTCGTCCTGGTAAATTATTTCCAAGGGCTTGTTCATCATTGAACCGAATTATCGCTTACGGGCAATCATCAGTCCATCACGAATTGGAAAAAGCACCTCCTGTACACGTTCGTCTTCGTGCACCATGCGATTGTAATCCATGATGATTCGCGTATCGAGATCTTGTTGATCATACTCTCCAGTGACCTTTCCAGACCAAAGCACATTATCGGCAACGATGTAGCCGCCTGGTCTCACTTTATCGAAAACCAACTGGTAATAATTGAGGTAATTGCGTTTATCCGCATCAATAAAAACAAGGTCGAATATGTCCTCGAGCGTCGGGATAATTTTACTAGCATCACCAACGATGTGATCTATCTGGGCTTCAAGTCCTGCTTTTGCAATGTACTCGTTTACCAACTCTTCTTGTTCCTCATTCACATCGATGGTCGTCAGCAGTCCGCCTTCCACAAGTCCTTCTGCCAAGCAGATAGCGGAATACCCTGTGTACGTTCCAATTTCCAGGATACGCTTCGGCTGAATCATGTGTGACAGCATGCTCAATACACGTCCTTGAAAATGGCCACTTAACATCCGCGGAGAGAGCACCGATAAATGAGTGCGACGGTTCAATTCCTTTAAAACATCAGATTCCTTTTCGGAGTGCGCGCAGACATAGGCGTCGAGGTGGGCATCAATAAATTCCATGGCTTTTTTCTTAGGGCAAAGATGCAAAAAAGCACGCGTGAAATCAGCCGATTCTTCGC
>CAIQQH010000122.1 GCA_903873915.1 uncultured Flavobacteriia bacterium
ATCATAACCGCTCGCATTTTCTTGCGGCGTGCGCATGAATCGTTCGGTGTAGATGTTGTCATAATACCGCCAGCTTGTCACAGGAGCCACTGCAATGGCCATTTTGAAGACATCAGCTCCTTTTGTAATGGCCAAAGAAGCCATGAAACCACCATAACTCCAACCCATGATCCCAATCCGTTCTGGGTCGACGTACGACAAGGCTTGAAGAGTTTTGGCAGAATTGATAATGTCTTCAGTTTCTAATTTCCCAAGTTGCAAGTAGGTGCTTTTCTTGAACTCGGTTCCTCGGTACATCGTTCCACGCGGATCAACTGAAACAATGATGTAGCCTTTTTCTGCGAGCAGCTGGTGATACATAAAGTCGTTTCCATCCCACGAATCGGTGACTTCGTTGTGCCCCGGTCCCCCATAGATGTTCATATATACGGGGTATTTTTTGGTTGGATCAAAATTCGCTGGTTTTAAGATCGAAGCATTCAGTTTCACACCATTGGCATCGAGAAGAATGAATTCTTTTTTCCCAAGGGAATAGGCACTCAATTTCTTGTTTAATGCTGCATTGTCTTCAAGTACTCGAACCGTTTTTCCATCGCTTGAACATAGTGTGTACACAGGAGGAGTGTTTGCATCTGACCATGTTTTCACAAAGTACTTCATGCCTTCGGTGAATTCAGCACTGTTATAGCCATCTTCACTGCTGATTGCCTCCTTTTCAGTGCCATCCATTCCAATGCGGTAGATTCCTTTGTTGATGGCTCTGCTTGCTGCTTCAGCATAGTAAATTTTTCCGTTGGCCTCGTCTATGCCATAAAACTCAATCACATCTCCACCGTTGGTGATCTTTGTATTAGTTCCGTCAAAGCTCAATTTGTAAATGCGGTTAAATCCATCGGCCTCTGAGGTACGGAGGATGGTGTTCCCATCTTTCAAGATCAACAGGTTGTCATCTATTTCTACGTACGTTTTAGATGTTTCTTCGAAGAACACTTTCTGAGACATTTTTTTTCCTGTAAGGTCAATCAAATGGTATTTTAACGCGTTTTGGTGACGATTTAATGTTTGAATGACCAATTGGTTCTTCGTTCCCGACCATTGAAGGCGAGGAATGTACTCGTATTCTCCAAGAGTTAAAGCTGTAATTTTTCCGTTGGCCGTATTGACAATGTTGGCCGTTACTTTGCTATTGGCTTCACCAGCTTTTGGGTACTTGAAAGTATATTTTTCAGGGTAAAGTTCTTCATAATACATCATTGTAAATTCTTTGACCTCTTTTTCATCGAAACGTAAAAACGCAATGTGCTTGCTGTCGGGAGACCAACCATAGGCTTTTGTGATGCCAAATTCTTCTTCGTACACCCAGTCCGTAGTGCCGTTAATGATTTTGTTGCGCTTGCCATCAGTTGTCAGTTGTGTGACTTTTCCTGATGCTAAATCCTTGATATAGATGTCGTTTTTGTGAATGTAAGATACCTTTTTACCGTCGGGAGAATATTCTGCAAGTGTTTGTGGTTGATGCGCTTCATCCAAAGGACTTAGTTTTTTTGTTTTTAAGTCAAACAGGTAATATACGGCAGTATAACTGCGGCGGTAAATGGCTTCAGTATTTGTTGTGAGGAGCACTTTTGTTTCGTCGTTGTTGAAGAAGTAATCGTCGAATTGAATAGCTTCACCATTGATTTTTAAATCACTTGTTTCGAAGAGGACCTCACCCTTGCCATTTTCCTCTGTAATCAAGTACTTCAAAACGGCCTGACGACCTTCTTTTGCTTCGACCTTTGTATAATGCAAACCATCCTTCATGGATGCGAAACCATCAACGCCACTTGAACGGAACTCGTAGGTTTTCCAAATTTTTTCGACTGTAAGTTGAGAAAAAACGGTGATGTTAATGAGTAAAAATAAAGCGAGAATGCGCATAACAGTGTTTTTTATGAAAAGCGAAGATAGGAATTGTTTTGGACAGAGGACTTGGAGTAGGGGCAAACAAAAAGAGCCAGCCGATGGGCTGACTCTTCAAAATCCTTGTGCGTTTATTATCTTACAAATACACGGAAAGTTTTTCCTTCAACTTGGATCAAGTAAAGGCCACTTTTCAATGTGATTTGAGTTTGTTTCGTTGAAAGAACTTTCGCTCCTAATGTGTTGTACACATCGATTGTAGCGTTGTTCGCATTTTTCACATTAATCACACCATTTGATGGATTAGGATAAATTACGATTTCTTCAGCTGTTGTTTCGTCAAGTCCAGCACCGAATACCAATTCTACATCGGCAGCGTTGCGAGGAAGGATTTTAAATGCAGCGAAAGAGTGATTCACTTCACCTGTAACATTGTACACAGCACCTACTGCAGGAACCGGCGTAGTCAAGTACATGAAGTCGTCTACTTTGATTGGACCAGTACCATCGCTCACTGTCCACTCATTGAATGTGTCAGGAATAACTGTCACAGCTGCGTTACTCACTTTAACCAACATACTTTCGTACATCTCAGCGTTCACGTCAATTGTACTCAAGTTCAAAGCTGGATAAGCAGTGTAAGATCCAACGTTTGTAAATGATGTAACACCACTGATTTGTGTTGTTTTTTCAGTACTTGCTCCTGGTGCGTATTCAACAATTGAACCTGACACCAATACGCTATCACCAAGTGCTACAGAGTTGTTTCCGAAATCATATACATAAATTCCGCTAAATCCTGAAGTTCCATCCTGAATCCAGAATCCACTTCCTAATTTGAATCCAGATACTCGTCCACCAACAGTAACAGATTGACCAGCCATGTCTGAAAGGTCACCCCCAGTCGTCGCTTGTGCTTGAGCTATTGACATTGGCGGAGCTGCGATTCCATTCTCTAGAATTTGAATGTCATCCAATTCCCAAGTGGCAGCTGCTGTAGTTGTACTCGCGTATACGTATGCTATTCGCACAGTTGCAGTACCATTGTATGTGCTCAAACTAACGTTTCCAGAGTTTACAAATGCAAATCCACCTGTAGATAGGGCACATGAAGATGTAATATCTGTCCAAGTAGCAGCAGATGGAGCACCTGATGTATAGTTCGTGGATACCTTCACGGAAACTGCTGTTCCAGCGTAGTTTTTCGCGTTGTTGAAATTCAACATTGGATTTGTTGCCGTGGTCAAATTCACTACTGGAGAAATGAACCAGATTTCAGTGTTGTCATTGGTGGCTCCGTTATACCCCGTGGCTTTCAAATAATAATCCGTTGGAGAACCAGTATTTGTTACTGTCCAGTTTACGGCACCAATAACCGCTTGATTTGCCCATCCACCAGAAGTCAATGATTGGTCTTGAAAATCCTTCAATGGAAGGTAAGTTTGCGCTGATACGCAGTGCCCAAGGGCGATTAGAGAAACAAGTAAAACTTTTTTCATGGTTTGATTTTTAAATTATTGGATCAATCTTTTATTATAATATCATCGATTTCCCAAGTACTTCCGTTTGTAGCTGTACCGGTATATTTAAATGCCACATGGACATTGGATGATAAAAATGATAGGAGGCTAACATCACCAGAGTTCACCCAACTCCATGCGCCTGTTGACAAGGTAGGTGAAATTTGTACCCAAGTTGCTGTAGACGGAGCGCTAAAGCCATCGTAATTCGTAGAAACCCAAACAGAAAGTGGTGTTCCCGCATAGTTGTAGGCATTTTGGAAAGACAATTTTGGAGCTGCAGCACCGACAAGGTTCATTGTAGGTGAAATCAACCATGTCTCACACGCTGAATTCGCACCACCGATGTAATTCGAAATTTGTCCATACGCCGAACCAAATACAGCTCCCTGTGTGTTGGCTGTCCAACTTACGCTACCGTTTACCAATTGCACTGACCAGCCTCCTGAAGTAATATTTTGGTCTTCAAAATTCTTGCTCGCATACACCGTTGGCTGACAAGATGGATTTGGTAAAACGATGTCAGAGGTTCTGCGCAAGTACAACTGCAAATCGGCATTGTATCGTCCAAGGATTGCCGTTACAGTTCCATTGCCAGCAGGAACAGTTTCACCAGCGAATTTTGAGTACCCGCTTGTTCTCATGAGGATAGAACTTCCCGAGCATTCCAAAAGGGTGATGTTTTTTGACAGCTGATTCGTAGCGTCTGCAAAGGTGTTTCCTGCATCCATGTAGCTAAATTCAACATTGGAAATTCGAACAAGGCGAGACTCCAATGAAGGATCTGTAAGCACTTGAGCCATCGTGACATCAACAGGTTTTACAATAATACCAGACTTCAATTTGACCACGTTTTTGTTGACATCGACGGAGTCCAATTGCAAAATACCGTTGTACTCGTTCAAAATCGTACCGTTCAAATTGATTCGGATGGAATCTCCTTCGTACAAACCACCTGAAGCAGTGATACGCACATTCAATCCAGACTGACCATCTGTTACATATACATTCTTGTACAAGTTTCCAGAAACCTCATCTGCAGTAACCAAACAGTATAGGTTGGTGTCGCCATCTCCGAAGTGAATGGCAGTCCCTTGATAGAGCGCACGGAGCTCAGTGACGTCGAGTTTAGCACTTTCAGGAATTTCCTTGTAAGGTGGGTTGTCAATTTCTTTGCGACAGCTTGACAAAGACAAAACTGCAAAGAGGGCGATCATCAACCCAGTTATTGATACATGTTTCATTCGCTTCATATTAAAAGAGATAAGTAATCATTAAGAAATAAGATGTTCCGTACATATACCCATATTTCGGCGGGAATCTGCCTATGTTGTTTGAATCGAAACGCAATTGTTCGAATCCTCCAGTGCGGAAGCTTGTGTTGTTTAAAATGTTATTTACAGAGGCTGAAAGACGAATCATTTTGTCTTTGATCTTGATTGAACCTCCAATGTACATGTCCAGTGTGTAATTGTTATCGAAGAATTTGTTCGTTTTCAAGGTGTGAATGACCGTTTCACCTACGATGTCATTCCATTGTGGGTCAGAAGGAGTATATTTTGCTAAAGCCTCTTCTGTTCGGCGCGCCGGATTTGGATCGAGATAGATGTTTGTGAAATAGTTGAATGACGCACCAACAAACCAATATTTAGGCGAGCTGTACTTTAAGCCAA
>CAIQQH010000123.1 GCA_903873915.1 uncultured Flavobacteriia bacterium
ACTTTAATGTCTGCGGCTTGATAGGTGTGTATCCGCAAGTGGTAGATCAAATCATCATTTTCCCAGATTTCAATTTATCGAACCGTACACAGGACAATGTGATCTACATCGATAACATTGGAAACAATGGAAGTGTGAGTGGTTTGGAAGAAGGAGTTGAAATTGGAAATGTTTATTTACACTTGAATCCATCGGATGATTATCTGTCAATCAAGGGGGTACAGGCCAATGAACAAATCATGTCTGTTGAATGTCTCAATTACCTCGGTCAATGTGTTTATCAGAGCAAACTGGGTGAGGACCGAGTGAACATAAATTCATTGGTTAGTGGTTTTTACTTTGTTCGAATTGTCACGAATCAACGAACCGTTGTACTTGAAATGATCAAGTAATTCAGCTTTTTCATGTCTGTTTAAGTTTGGTCAAGTGAATCAAACAATTCATAGTCAGAAATAGGACCAAATCGAATTTGTGTACTTTTATGATGTGCTTACTACTAGCCAATCCAATGAAATAGTCGAAAACAGATTGTATGGTTTTGAATGAAGCGATTTATGAATTATTGAATGTCAACACAACCATATGGTTTCCCTATCAAAATCGTGCTAAAGCATCCTGGTCAGCAACCTTGGGGGAATGTATCGAGTAATGCCAATGTTCGACCTCATCGGGGTTAAACATTTGTTGCCTTTTGATCCAATGTGAGAATCACGACCCCATCGGGGTCGAACAGAGGTTTGTTGAATCACAACCAAAAGTTGGAGAGTTATTTTAGATGATATAATCGTTTATCCCAGCCCCGGTTTTAACCTGGGGTTTTAGGGTTTCAACCCGGAGTAGAAAGAGGATTGAAATTGAAATGAATCAAGCAAAGCAATGGTTTACCCTTGGGAAATTTTGGAATTGACCTGAACGCTCAAGAAGCTTAATCTATTTCGAAAAAGGATTGTTCGACCCCGATGGGGTCGTTTGTTTTCGCGAGAGTTTAAGGTTACAGAGATTCGACCCCGATGGGGTCATAAGTAAACAGAATGAATGTATGGAGCGCAAGTCAAATATCATTGTGGATTATCTAGTAACTTAAAGATTCTGAGAGAAAAATTTTTCTTCTAAGTATCAATACCATACTATTATTTACTTCATGCGGATACTTTCTTTTTAGATTGACGCAAGTTTGTGTGTAGTCCCCAGGTTTTGGTCTTGATCCATGAACTCTTGTCCGACGGCTGACGGATATGAATCCTGCACTGTTAACGTTTAAAACAAAAAAAGGCTATCCATCTTTGGAAAGCCTTTATTAATGTAGCGAGAGAGTCCGGCTACTGACGGATGAACTCTCGTTTTAATGTAGCGAGAGAGAGATTTGAACTCTCGGCCTCAGGGTTATGAATCCTGCGCTCTAACCAACTGAGCTACCTCGCCATATTCTCGGTTATGAGGGTGCAAATATAATTGATTTTTTTCGAAGGAAAAGGGAAACCCTACATTTTTTCAAGGACAATGCACAAAGCAAGAGAAGTCAAATGGAATTCTTGTCTATGGCCATTTTTTCAATGCAACTAATCACTAACTTTATCTCCCATGGATGACCACGATTTTTATCCCCAAAAACCAGAACTCATAGAAGTCAAGTCGAAAGGCAATTTCGCGCTAACGATCTTGTCAATCGTCATTTTTGTCATGACCTTTCTGTTCGTATTTACCGACGAAGTGAATTTCGTTTTTCATTTGCTCATTGTGTTGCTCATTCATGAATTGGGTCATTTCATTTGCATGAAACTATTTGGCTATCAGAATGTGAGGATGTTGTTCATCCCGCTGATGGGGGCTTTCGTACAAGGCAGTAAGGAGGAGTATTCGTTAAAACAAAGTTTGATTGTGACCGCCGCAGGACCCTTGCCGGGTGTGTTGATTGGCGGTGTCCTCATCTTTTTAGCCGCGGATATTCATCAGGTGTGGATGATCGATCTGGGTCTATTGTTTTTATTGCTGAACATGATCAACCTAGTGCCTCTAGACCCCTTGGACGGCGGACAATTGTTCAAGCTGCTGATCCCTAAAAATCAGGAAATGTTCTTGCTGGGTTTTGCATTTGTTTCCTCGATGTTCCTCATCGGAATTGGTTGGTACATTGATTCATATGTGTTGATTGCCTTTGGATTTATCATGGGATTTCGGGTGCGGTCTTTTCAAAAGCAGGTGCATTTAAGAAAAGAATTTGCAGAAGAGGAAATCAAGTACAAAACGACCTACAAAGACCTGTCTAATCGAGATTTTTCTAAAATTAAAAATATCTTGCTGCGCAATTCAACAACGCTAAAAACATACCTCGACTCTGTCTCGGAGGAAGAGGCGGAGCCCTTAATGGCTGGACAAGTGAACGGAGTGCTTCAAACACCGATCAAACGCGATGCTTCCCCAGTTTTTAAATTGCTCACACTTGTGCTGTGGATCATTGCATTGATTGGACCTTTGCTGGCTTTGTTCTTTGGTAAGGAAATGATACGTGAAAATTATGGCTGGTACCTTGAGTGGCTTTCAAATCGGTGAAAAAGTAAGTTTCCTTTATGAGAAAGGGACGGGCATCATTGTTCGCTTTGATGTCAATAATTTCATTGTCGTTTGCGATGAAGATGGCTTCGATCGTCAATTTCGGGCAAATGAGCTGGCGAAAATTCATGGGACAGAATACCATTTGCCTGATGATCAAGTGGCACAAATCAATGAAGACGATACCATTTCCAAAATGCATCACCGCATTTTTTCTGAAACACCCACAGGCGCCAAACGTCCAATGGATGTCTGGGAGCTCGACTTGCACATTGAATCCTTGATTGACTCACACAAGGGAATGTCCAATATGGAAATCTTAAACATTCAGTTGAAAGAAATGCGTAGTTTTTTCAAAAAAGCGCAACAGAAACATGTCCGAAAGCTTGTACTTATTCACGGAGTGGGTGAAGGAATCCTTAAAGAGGAGGTCCGCTCATTTTTAGCGAAGCAAGAAGGTGTGGAGTACTTTGATGCAGATTTTAGAGAATATGGCAAAGGTGCTACGACAGCGGAAATACGCTATAACATTCATTAGGCATCTTTGCGGAAGCTGTGAATGTCGTTGTGGTTTTCTTCAATCTTATCTTTTACTCGCCTGATCGTTTGTGTTAAAATAAACATGTCTGGAGTGACATTCTTGCCAAGCCAGTGCCAACTTGCTTCCTCATCTTCTATGGCCTGAGCCATGTGGTAAAGGATTTCGAAACCATGCGCCAAGAGCCATTTCTGTGCAGTTTCATTGCCTTCAGCGCCATTGATCATCGCCATCAAATGGGGATAACCGTTCTTGGTGAGCCAATTGCGCGCTTCATCTTTCAGATAGATGGCATAGGTGGCCATTGCCAATTCGGGGTATCCGTTGTCTTTTAACCACAACAAAAGTTCACTATTTCCTTCAATGGCCTTCGCCCAAGCGATGATTATTTTTGGATGATAATCCATCGGTTTGATTGGCACAGTGGATATTTCACTTGCTTTCTTCGGTGGGGCTTGTTTTTTCTTGAACCAGTTGAACATAAAGAGGGATTAGTAATCGTCAACGCTAATTTCGCAATTTGGTAACAACAATCTAAGTTCTTTTAGTGATTCCTCGCTAAAGTCATTTCCGAAAACATTGATGTATTCGATTGAAGATAAACGATTCATGTCCTTTGGAAAGGAAGAAAGTTTGTTCTCCATTAATAGTAATGATTCCAAGGCGGATAAGTCAACAATGGAAGATGGTAATTCAATTAAAATGTTGTTCATCAACCACAAAATTTCTAATGCACTCAAATCTCCAATCCATTCAGGTAATTCATGTAGTTGGTTGTTCTCCAAGTACAAATCTTGAAGTTTTGTTAACTTCCTCATTGATTCAGGAAGAAATGTAATATGATTGTCGGATAAACCTAAATATTGAAGATTCACTAAGTTACCCAGGTTTTCAGGCAATTGCCGAATTAGATTTCCATCCAAACCAAGTGAAGTTAATGTGGTCATTCGACAGACGAAATCAGGAATCACAGTAATCTGATTGTCCTCCAAAATGAGTTCTTCCAAGTTAACAAGTTTGGTGATTGAAACAGGAATGGAATCCATGGAACCTTGAACCAATTGCAAGATTTTCACCTCTAAGGGATGTTTCAAAGCAGTTTCCAGCGAAGTGCATTTTTCGTATGGGGTTTGCCCAAACCCAAATACGGGAAAGAAAAGTAGTGGTACAAGTTTTAAATACCTCCGCATCACCCAAAAAATAAGTAGGCGACTAAAATGGCGGCGATTCCACCTATGAGATCACAGAAAATTCCTGCCCACGCAGCATAGCGCGTATTGGTGATTTTTACAGAGCCGAAGTACACCGCAAGTACATAGAAGGTCGTCTCCGTGCTGCCTTGGAAGGTAGATGCGAGTTTCCCAACGAAGGAGTCAGGTCCAAAGGCTGGATTCTGAAAAATCTCCACCATTAATCCTCGGGCACCACTGCCAGAAAAGGGCTTCATAAAAATAACGGGCAAGGCATCGATGAACTCAAGTGTTTTCAAACCACAGAAAAGTAAAATTTCTTTTAAGCCATTCATTAAATCACCAAAGGCACCCGATGAACGGAACAGAGAAACAGCAGCGAGCATGGCCACGAGGTAAGGAATGATGTTGATGGCTACTTGGAATCCTTCTTTTGCTCCGTTGATGAAGGAATCGAACATTTGAACCTTCGAACGGATTGCTAAACCAAAGAAGAAGGCGATGAATCCGAACATGATGGTATTGCTCACGATAGAGGAAATGGTCTTTATTTGGTCGGGGTGGGTGTTCAAGTACCACATGAAACCAACAATCAAAGCAGTCAACCCTCCGACGTAGCCAAGAATTACCTTATCAAAGAGATTGATTTTTTGCCGAATGGAAACGAAGATTAAACCACCCAAGGTCGCGAAATATGTGGTGATTAAGATCGGTAGAAACACGGATGTTGGGTCGACTGAACCATTTGTCGCTCTGGCGGCTAATATCGAAACGGGGATGATTGTAAGCCCTGAAGCGTTGAGCACCAAGAACATGATTTGGGCATTGGTCGCCGTTTTTGGATCAGGATTTAAGGTCTGTAAATCTTGCATGGCTTTCAATCCTGCTGGGGTGGCTGCATTGTCCAAGCCGAGCATGTTGGCGGAGAAGTTAAGCATCATTGAACCGACTGCAGGATGTCCTTTTGGTATTTCTGGGAAAAGACGCGTAAAAAGAGGCTGAATGAGTCGTGACATCACGCGAATTGCTCCACCATCTTCACCAATCTTCATGATTCCCATCCAAAGTGCCATGATGCCTGTCATGAACAAGGCCAGTTCAAAACCAGTTTTTGCGGATTCAAACAAGGCGTCCATCATGTTCTGAAGAATATGCGTGTCTTGCCAGAAGATCAACTTTGAAAATCCCATCACCATGGCGATGATGAACATTCCTGCCCAAATGCGATTCAATACCATATTACGAATATCGGAAACTCTTTCGTGCCGAAGCACCCTTGATCAGCTTTCTTTCAACAACGAAAGGTCGATAGCGTCAAAAGTTTAGATAATTCCAATTCCTTGGCGGATCACTTCTGCTTCAGTACCGGTGCAATCTACCACCGTTGAGGCATCAAGATTTCCATAGCCACCGTCAATGATCATGGTGACATCATCGTCGTAGCGTTCGTAAATCTGGTACGGATCGGCAAAGTAATCTTGAATTTCATCTTCCTCATTGTGCAAGGATGTAGTAGCAATTGGATTCCCCAGTGCCTTTACAATTTCAATGATGATGGGATTGTTTGGAATTCGAATCCCAATTTCCTTTCGGTTCGTATCGAAAAGCTTAGGGATTTCATTGGAGGCCTGAAGAATAAATGTAAAGGGTCCAGGGAGCGATTGTTTGAGGAGTTTAAATGTTGGTCGATCAATCTGTTTGGTGTATTCAGAAATGTGACTTAGGTCGGAACAGATTATGGAAAAGTGTGCTTTGCTCAGTTTGACATCTTTCAATGCTGCCAAACTATTCAATGCCTTTTTATTGTACAAATCACACCCCATACTGTAAACGGTGTCTGTTGGGAAGATAATGATCCCTCCTTTTTTTAAGGCATCGACAGCGTGTTGGATGAGACGCTTGTCAATGTTCTCAGGGTTAATTTCAACAATCATGAGTGGTTTATTTGAAGATTTTGCACGAAATCGCGCGGTGGTCGCTGTACGGGGTTTCCTGAATAATGAAGTCGCTTGACCGCAAATCTTTGGTGTGAAAAATATAGTCAATGCGGCCAGCGGGAACTTTACCGACGTAGGTTGAGCCGATTCCCATGGATGTATTTCGAAACGCATCGATGAGCAGCTTACTGAATTGGTGATAGGTATAGGACATTGGGGTGTCGTTGAAATCACCGCAAACAATCGTAGGATAGGGAGATGTTCGCACATGCTCCATGACTCGTCGTGCTTGATCGGCGCGCTTTGGATAGGCAATGCGCAGTTTGTCAATGACCCTTCGAAACATCGATTTTGGCTCTTCTTTTACGGCATTGTCAGAGAATTTTGAATAATCATCCTCTTGCAATTTGATCGATTGCAGGTGAACATTGTAAATTCGGAAGGTGTCTTGATTCTTTACAATGTCCGTGTAAATGCAGTAGTTAAAGTCTCGGTCTCCTTGAGTAGAAAACATCACATCTCCTTTGGCAATCATAGGAAATTTCGACAAGATGACAACGCCGAAGTTTTGTCTCCCACGTAACTTGTGTGCATAGCGCTCATGAAAATCCTTCGTTTGGAGCAATTTCACCAAAGAATCGCGGGTGGAAAAATTGGTCGGACGGTCTTGGTGGTAAAACTCTTGAAAACAAATGATATCTGGTGCTTGCGAGGCAATGTATGAGAAGATGGAATCCTTGTTCTTGTTGCGTTGTTCGATGTCGTTGTTGTACAAATCAAACAAGCGAACATTATAGCTCATCACATGGAGAATCTTTTCCTCAGCGGGTAACTCACTTTCATTTGACCCAAGCGTAAACATCCTGAAATGAAGTTTGCCACCAATCAACAAGACCAAAACAATGAGAATAACCATGCGTGACTTCGCAAAGATCCAAACCACCAAGGCTAGGAGTGTGCAGACCAAAATTATCGGGTACGCCAATCCAAAGAAGGGTAAGATTTTTAAGGTGTTCGGGTGGACAAAGGGTGTCAAATAAGCCAAGAGCAATCCACACAGACAAATGAGCGTCAGTATTTTAAAAAGTGTAGATAAACGGAGGAGTTTTGACATCGATTACTTCTTACTTTGGGTAAATAGAAAATCCTTTTCTGCCTTGGTTAATGAGTCATATCCCGAGCGCGAAATTTTATCTAAAATCGCATTGATTTTCGCTT
Source organism: uncultured Flavobacteriia bacterium (assembly GCA_903873915.1). GTDB lineage: Bacteria > Bacteroidota > Bacteroidia > Flavobacteriales_D > Crocinitomicaceae > M0103. Next base: position 7,434 of record CAIQQH010000123.1, read on the forward strand.
GCTTTTGTTTCGCTTCAAGGTTGTACTCTTCATCCGTTTTGAATTGTGCGGTACGTCCACCTTTCTTGACTTTCATGTTCGGGTTCTTGCGAAATAGTCCTTTAAACCAATCGCTTAAGCGTTTAAAGATCATAATGACATTGGATTTACTATGAATGTTTTGTACGGAAAGTGCGCCGATGATTGCTCCACCAATGTGCGCGAAGTGTGCTGTATTGCTGTTTTTCAAGCTGTCCACATTTAATGAGAACAAGTCTAACAATACAAAGACAGCGGCAAGGACAATGATGCGCACTGGAACGACCCCGAAAAGCATGACTTTTAAATTTGGCCGATAGAAGGCCAAGGCAACGAATACGGCCATGATGGCTCCCGATGCACCGACAACAAAATGTCCAGTTGGAACGCCAGGCAAAAGGTGAGAGGTGATTTCTAAAATGCCACCAAAAATTCCACCCAATATGTAGGTGTTCAATAAACGTTTTCCGTCAAACAAGGATTCAAACATGCGCCCAGAGAAATAGAGGAAAAGCATGTTGAATAAGAAGTGAAAGAAATCGTAATGCGAAAATATAGATGTCAGGATTCCCCAAGGATGAAGAAAAAAGGAAGGGATTTGAACATCTAGCGAAAAAATCAAGTGCAACACTTCGTTCACCTCATTTTCTGATTCACCCGTTGCGAGTCCAGCAACTGAAGATAAAACTTTGATGAGAAGAAAAACGGCCGCATTCACCATGATCAAGCGGATGGTCATGCCGCCATGGGTATATTGGTATTTCAGATCATCAATAAAAGTGCGTTCGTTCTGCATCAGTAAAAATTTGAACGGTCAGTTTTACGCCAGATCAACACAAGGATGGCGCCCACAATGGCACCGCCTACATGGGCAAGGTGTGCGATCTGATCATTTGCGCTGAAACTGTTGTAAACTTCAAAAATAAAATAGGCGCCAATCAGGTATTTGGCTTTGATTGGAATGGGAGGGAAGATCAACATCAATTGGGTGTTTGGGAACAATACACCAAATGCGGCGAGCACTCCAAACAAAGCACCGGATGCACCAACCATTGGTGTTTGAATCATTCTAAAGTACTTGTTGACGATGTCAGCCCCACCTTTGTTCATCATTTCGCGCTCTAAGTTGGCCGTTTCATCCAAGGGAAAATTGTTGATCAAGATGCTGTCCATGGTTGAGATGTCATATCCCATGGAGACAAGTTGCCTTTTTAACTCCATAATTTCCCACACGCCAATCGCATTGTAAAGCGCAAAAGCACCAATTCCGCACGCACAGTAAAAGAGGAAAAAACGTTTTGGTCCCCATAGACGCTCGAGGTGTGCCCCAAACATGACCAGCAACAACATGTTGAAAATGATATGCAAGAAGTCGTTTAAACTGTGCATAAACATGTACGTGATCATTTGGAAGGGCTGAAACAAGGGTGAATTGATATAATGCGCACCTAGCAGTCCGGTGTAATCGTTTCCTTGTTGTGCCAAAATTAGCACGACGATGAACACGGTAATGTTCAACAACAGGAGGTTTTTCGTTACTTGAGGAATGTTATTTAAAAAGTTCATTTCTACAATCTATTGGATATTTCGTCTAAAGTCAAAGTTTGCATAATCTTTTTTCCAGAAGGGCTTAGTGCATGTTCGGGACAGGCAAAAAGCAATTCAATGAATTGCTCCGCAGCAGCGCCTGAAAGTTGGTGTTTCTTCTTACCCGCTGCTGTGGCCACTGAGCGAACAATTAAATGGGCAATGTCACCTTTGTCAATGGCTTTGAAGGCAATTTCTTCCAAAATCAAATCAAGACAAACCTGAATACTTTCTTGCACCAAAACAGAAGGAACAGCTGTGAGCATCAAGGTGTCGTCCCTAATTTCCCATTGAAAGCCCAATCGCTTTAACATTTGTTCTTGTTCTTCCCAGGCGCTAAGTTCTTCTTTGCTCACATTTTTTTCAACTGGGAACAACAAATTTTGAGATTCTATAGGATTGGAAATAAATCTATTGAATAGATCATCATAAACCATACGTTCAAAGGCTCTTTGGATATCAATCATCAACAATCCCGAACGGCAGGTGGTGATTAAATACCTGTCTTTGATTAAGGTTTCCCTGGATTCCGTCGCTTCCTCCTCTGAATCGAACAAGATGCCTTGTTCGCTATTTGACTCTTCTTCAATGGAATAAAAATTCTCCCAATCTTGAGGGCTTGCTGTATTGTTTCCGAATCCTTGCGCACTAACTGCCTTGGTAAATCCACTGCTCGATCCTTTTCCGCTGTTCGATTGAAAAGGGTTATACATCGGATTGACCTTTATTTCTGGTTCAACGACAGGTTGATTCTTCATGGAATAAGGAAGGTCAAAACTTGTTTCTTGATCAAAGTCAAGCGAGGGCATTACGTTGTATTTCCCCAATGTTTGCTTCACAGCACTGAGAATAATCATGTAAATATGCCTGTCTTCCTCAAACTTAATTTCGGTTTTAGTAGGATGCACATTCACATCGATCTTTTTAGGATCTATCGTTAAATATAAAAAGTAACCAGGGAAATTTTTCGGAGCCAAGAGTCCTTCGAATGCCTTGCTTACGGCATGTCCTAGGTTATTGTCTCTGAAATATCTATCATTCACAAAAAGGTATTGTTCTCCGCGTGACTTGCGCGCAAATTCTGGCTTCAATACAAATCCAGTCAAGCTTACAATGTCCGTTTTTTCTTCAACAGGAACGAGCTTGTCGTTGGCGCCTTTGCCCAAGATGTCCGCAATCCGCTTGCGCAATCCTCCTTGATGTAGTTGATATATCTCAATATCATTGTGAGTCAGTGTAAAACTTAGGTTCGGATGCGCCAAGACCACTCGTTCAAATTCCTCGCGAATGTGGTTAAATTCCACATTGTCAGATTTCATAAAGTTGCGACGCGCTGGAACATTAAAGAATAAATTCTTCACATCGAAGGTGGTTCCAAGCGGACAAACGCAGGCATCATTCGATTTGATTTTCGTTCCCTCAACGACAATGCTTCGACCTGTATCATCTTCTTCGCGACGAGTTTGCATGGAAACATGAGCAATTGCTGCTACGGAGGCCAAGGCCTCACCGCGAAACCCTTTGGTCGTGAGCGTGAATAAGTCATCTGCGCTGCGCACCTTGCTTGTGGCGTGACGATCAAAACACATGACAGCATCATTGGGACTCATTCCATTTCCGTTGTCGACAATGCGAATCAAGGTTCGACCAGCATCTTTAATGACTACATGAATTTTATCCGCTCCAGCATCGATGGCATTTTCCATCATCTCTTTAACGACAGACGCCGGACGTTGGATTACTTCTCCAGCAGCAATTTGATTGGCTATGTGTTCAGGCAGTAAACGGATCAAGTCGCTCATCGAATTAAACAAGTTTTTTAACAACGGTATCTACATCATCCAGACCGTTGAAGATGAAATAACCGAGAACGACAATAACGACAAGTAAAATAACGGTCCGCATGTTTGAGCTGTAACGCTGCTGCTGCGCATGTTTTGTGCGGTCCCATGTTTCATGCATCGACTGACGAAGCATGGTTTTGCGTTCTTCCTCTGAGATGTCTTCATCGGTTAGACGCGTATACTGTGCCTTTTTCAATTCTAAACGTTCCTTACGCTCATCGTAATACATGGGCGAATAGTTAAAATTCTTCGGCTTGAATGTCTTATTTAAAAACTTGAACTGCATGGCTTTCTGTATTCGAACAAAAATAGGTTTTTCCTCGTTTTTTCGTGCACATTTTGCCAATTATTGTTCCAAAAATATGAACATGACAAAGCGGCAGATTGCTCAAAAGAAAGCGAGACGTATGACCTTCATCCGCATTGAAATCCTTATTTTTGAACCATGAAAAGAGCTGGAATTTTCTTAAATATTTTTTGGTGTGCTGTGGTCATGGCCATGCCCATGTTGTCATTCATAAGCGATCGCTCGGTTTCGAAGCAGCTTTATCCCAATAAAAAGTTTCAGTTTGAAAAGGGTTGGGCCGAAAAGCAATTGGCAGAAATGTCACTCGAAGAAAAAATAGGTCAGTTTTTTATGATCGCGGCATACTCTGGTCAAGGGGTGACTCATCTCAATGAAGTTTCGGCCTTGATTGAAAAAAATCGAATTGGCGGGGTGATCTTTTTTAAAGGCGAACGGGCAGATTTGTCTCAGGCAATTGCGCGGTTTCAGTCTGAATCAAAACTACCTCTATTGATTGGTATGGATGCGGAGTGGGGAGTGAACATGCGCTTATCGAACGAAGATCGATTTCCTTATGCCTATACGATTGGCGCTGCTGATTCTGTTGAATTGACAGAGAAAATTGCAGCCATGATGGCGAATGAGTGCCGTGAGTTAGGCATTCACATCAACTTTGCACCAGTGGCTGATGTGAACAGCAATCCCAAAAATCCAGTCATTGGCTTTCGTTCGTTTGGCGAAAATCCAGTAAAGGTCGGTCGTCAAGTTCGGGCTTTTGTAAAAGGAATGGAGGGGGCAGGCGTCATGACAAGTGTAAAACACTTTCCTGGCCATGGAAACACAGATATTGATTCTCACCTCGATTTACCCACAATTACGGAAAGTTTAACTTCCATTGAAGCAATAGACTTACCTCCGTTCTTGGATGGATTCGATGCGGGAAGTTCATCGGTAATGATAGGCCATTTGAATGTTCCAGCGCTTGACGATTCAGGTACTCCGGCGAGTTTGAGTAAAAAGGTGATTCATGACTATTTACAAGGCAAGTTGAATTACAAAGGCTTGGTAATTTCAGATGCATTGAACATGAAAGCTGTGGCCGATCGCTACGGAAAATCGGAAGTGGCGGTGAAAGCATTTGAAGCGGGCTGCGATATTCTACTCTTTCCAGAGGATGTTGGTGCTGCCATCTTGGCCATCCGAAATAAAGTGGAAAGTGGAAGCATTAGCATGGCTGAAATTGACGCAAGATGCTTGAAAATACTGAAGGCGAAGGAGCAATTTCTTCCCGAAAAAAGTGGAGTCAAATCATTTTCTTCAGCTGAAGTTGATCTGGCAAAATCCCAAGTCTACGAACGCGCCATTGCCGTACTGAAAAACAAGGATAGCATTTTGCCGCTTGCTCGACTAGACCGCACAATCGCTCGAGTGTCCATTGGAGGATCATCTTCTCAGTTTAAGGAGACAGTGAATCTTTTCGCGAATACCGACGACTATCACTTTGAAACCGTGGAGGAAGCGCGTGCAGGCATGTCCAAGATTGCGCACAAATATGACATCGTTATTACAGGGCTGCATAGCACGACAGTTCGGCTAAAAGACAACTTTGGATTTGGCGAAGAGATCAATCATGTGTTGAAAATGGCAGATCCTTCGAAGGATAATATCTTGGTTTTATTTGGAAATCCATTGGCTTTAAAAGGATTGGATGTCTCACATTTCAAAGGGGTCATTGCCGCTTACGAAAACCATGGACGTTGCCAAAACCGTGTCGCTCAGCTTATTTTTGGAGCGATTCCAGCCTTGGGAAAATTGCCGTTTACGATCAGTAAGGATCACCCTCGTGAATCTGGAATCATATATCCTTGGTCAGGCCGTTTGAAATTTTCTATACCTGAAGAGTTTGGGATTTCAGCCAAGAAACTCGACGAAATTGATTCCATTGCGGTGAATGGTATTCGCAAGGGTGCATATCCAGGCTGTCAGATCGTTGTGGCTTTGCACGGAAAAATAATTTACCGGAAGAGTTTTGGCACGCATGAGTTTAAAGGTGGGGTAGCCGTGAAACAAACAGATTTGTACGACATTGCTTCCGTTTCAAAGATTGCAGGATCGACCATTGGTGTGATGAAACTTGCTTCAGACGGTAAATTTTCATTGTCAAAAACCTTGAACGACTATATCCCTGATGTCGTCATAGGTAGATACAAAACCATCAACCTCCGTGAAATGATGGCCCATCAAGCTGGTCTTCCCGCATGGATTGCGTTTTACAAAAAAACACTTTCCGATGGTGCTTATAAAGATGGGCTTTATTCGACAACAAAGAAGCCAGGATTTGAAACGAAAGTGTCGGATAATGTTTACATCTTAGATTCCTATGCCGATTCCATTTACCAACAAATCATGGAAGCTCCATTGGGCGAAAAGACCTATGTGTATTCAGATTTAGGGTATTATTTCATTAAGAAAATTGTGGAAAAACAATCGGGTAGGGCTTTTGATGAATTTTTGTACGAACAAGTCTACAAACCGATGGGTCTGCGTTCCATTCGTTTCAATCCACTTAACTTCTTCGCTGCAAATGAAATTGCTCCAACGGAAAATGATCAAGCCTTCAGAAAACAGCTCTTGCGGGGTTATGTCCACGATCCAGGTGCAGCAATGCTCGGCGGTGTTGCAGGTCATGCAGGGGTATTTTCCAATGCAACTGATTTAGCATCTTTGATGCAAATGGTCATGAACCATGGTGTCTATGGCAATTACCGGTATTTGAATGAAGATGTCATAAAGGAATTTACACGGGCTCAATTTAGCGGCAATCGTCGAGGGGCAGGATTTGATCGCCCTAAAGCTTCCGGTGGCGGCACATGTTACGAGTCTGCGACACAAAGCAGTTATGGGCACTCTGGATTTACAGGGACACTCGTTTGGGCTGATCCAGAACGGGGAATCAATTATGTCTTCCTTTCCAATCGTGTTTGTCCTGATCAAGAAAACTGGAAGTTGCGCGACATGAACATTCGCACCGAGATTCAGCGCGTGATTTATGAGGCCTTAGCGGGAAAATAATGAAACGAAGTCATTGGAAATCGGTTATTGTCGTTTCTGTGCTTCTTTTATTGACAGCGGCAATTTTTGTTCGATTTTTAGCTTTTCATGAAGTGCGTGCAAAAGCAATGAATTGGATGTTCGACGACCCAACGTACCACATTTTACCTATAGTCGATTCTTCGGTATTTATCTTTAGTATTACCTATGGATCATTGATAGCGTATCTGACCATTTACCGAAAAGTTCCGCATGCCTATGTGCTGCTCATGAGCACCTATGCCTTTATTTTGTTGTTCCGAATAGCAACGCTTTCTTTGTTGCCTTTGGTCGTTCATAACGACTTAATCTATCTCGAAGATCCCTTTTTGAATGATTGGATCTATCCGTCACGCATTGTTACTGATTTGTTTTTCAGTGGTCATACCGCATTGGTGTTCGCAATTTATTTGTTATCAGGCAAGAAATGGCCATTTCTCGCATTGTCCATTGCCATTGGAACTTTACTCGTTATGCAACGCGTGCACTACAGCATTGATGTGCTCGCCGCCTTTCCCTTCGCATGGTGTGCGGTTACTTTGAGTCGTTGGATCGGAGGGAGGGTGTTTGAGAAATGACCATTGTTTGTGTTTAAACTATAGGATTCACTAACTTTGATGTGTAAAAATGTTCGTATGAAAATTGGAATTGTGTTGTACCCAACCTTTGGTGGGAGTGGAGTTGTGGGGACTGAGTTGGGTAAGGCCTTGGCGGCCAAAGGACATGAAATCCACTTTATCACGTATTCACAGCCTGTGCGGCTTGGAAGTTTTCGTGAGAACATTTTCTACCACGAAGTATCGGTGAGTGATTACCCCTTGTTTGAATACCAACCCTACGAAACGGTACTGACCAGTAAAATGGTGGATGTGGTGAAATACGAAAAGTTGGATATTCTCCATGTTCATTATGCCATTCCTCATGCTTCAGCCGCCTACATGGCACGTCAAATACTTCGTTCACAAGAAATTGAAATCCCATTTGTGACAACATTACATGGAACAGACATTACCCTCGTAGGTAAAGACCCATCGTTCGAACCTGTCATTACCTTTTGCATCAACGAGTCTAATGCAGTCACTGCAGTATCGGAAAGTTTAAAACGCGATACCTACAGCCATTTCAATACAACACGCGAGATTTCAGTGATCCCGAATTTTATCGTTCCCTCTAATGAGCCTTCAACTGGATGTTCAAGCCTTCGTCGTCGCTATGCAAAAGACGATGAACGCATTTTGTGCCACATCTCGAATTTTAGAAAGGTCAAGCGAGTAGAGGATGTCTTGCAGATTTTCAGTAGTGTCCGAAAACGAATGCCTTCAAAATTAATCTTGGCTGGTGATGGTCCTGAACGCAATAACCTCGAACGCTTGGCGCGTGAATTGAATATTTGGGAGGATGTGATTTTTCTGGGGAAGGTGAGGGATACAGCGCATGTTCTTGAGATTGCCGATGTTTTTCTCTTACCTTCTGAAACAGAATCCTTTGGACTTGCCGCACTTGAGGCCATGGCAGTTGGTGTTCCTGTGATCTCGTCCAATACGGGTGGGATTCCTGAAGTGAATATTGACGGTGAAACAGGATTTTTATCGAATGTCGGAGCCGTGGAAGAAATGGCAGAGAACACATTGAAGATTTTAGAAAATGATGCACTCCATCAAACTTTTCGGAAAAATGCATTACAGCGATCTCACGAATTTTCCCTCGACAAAATTTTACCCATGTACGAGGCCATATATTTTGCCCTGGTGAAATAAAAAAAAAAGCCCTGCCGAAGCAGAGCTTTCATTCCTTATATTTTACTTGGATTAGATATTCTCGATAATCATCGCAGAAGCTCCACCGCCTCCGTTACAAATACCTGCTCCTCCAATCTTTGCGTTATTTTGTTTCAATACATTGATCAAAGTGACGATAATGCGTGATCCTGAATTCCCTAGTGGGTGACCCAAAGCAACAGCACCACCATTCACATCGACTTTTTCAGGATCAAGACCCAAGATGCGCGTATTGGCAATTCCAACAACAGCAAAAGCTTCATTCAATTCCCAGAAATCAACATCACTCGTTTTCAATCCTGCTTTGTCCAAGGCAATCGGAATGGCTTTAGAAGGAGCCGTGGTGAACCATTCAGGTGCTTGAGCAGCATCTGCATAACTCACCAGTTTCGCGATTGGTGTCAAGCCATGTTTTTCAACCGCCTCAGCAGAAGCCAAGATCAATGCAGAAGCACCATCATTCAATGTGGATGCATTGGCTGCAGTAATTGTACCTTCCTTATCAAAAGCTGGACGTAATCCAGGGATTTTATCAAGAAAAACATTCTTGTATTCTTCGTCTTCTGAAATCATGATGGGGTCACCTTTTCTCTGTGGAACGGCAACAGGAACGATTTCATTGTTGAATTTACCCGCTTTCCATGCTTCAGCCGAACGCGTGTATGATTGAATGGCAAAAGCGTCTTGTTCTTCACGTGTAATGTCGTATTCTTTGGCACAGATTTCAGCACAATTTCCCATGGGTACTTTACTGTACACATCCAGCAAACCATCTTTGGTAATGCCATCGAGCATCGTGATGTTTCCGAATTTCACACCATTTCTGCCATCAATGTAATGAGGCACTTGAGACATGTTTTCCATGCCACCAACAACAACCACATGATTGTCACCAGCTTTGATCGTCTGAGCGCCAAGCATGATGGCTTTCATTCCTGAAGCACAGACTTTGTTCACCGTAGTACAAGGCACATTGTTTCCAAGTCCAGCACCAAGCGCAGCCTGACGAGCAGGGGCTTGACCAACACCAGCTTGTAGGACATTGCCCATAAAAACTTCATCAATCAAGTCGTTGGCTACATGTCCACGTTCAAGCGCTCCTTTGATGGCAATAGCACCCAATTGAGTTGCTGGAATTGAAGAAAGTCCACCAAGGAATGATCCAATTGGGGTACGAACCGCCGATACAATATATACTTCTTTTGACATTTTTTATCTGATTTTTGAGACGGGCAAATGTACAAAAAAGGTTTGATTGTTTGTGTCATTAAGGGTGCTTAAAACCTTGAAAAAATGTAGTTTTGCACAACTTAATTGATCCGTATGAAATCGCACTTTCTTTTCCTTTTCATTTTTTTTACAACGACAGTATTCGCTCAACCTGAATTTTGGAACGATACCTTGAAATATTCGAAGAATGAACGGATTAAAGATAAAGACTCTACATCAACAAAATCTTGGAAACTTAAATCGATTTATACCCTGAATGGGACTCAATCGTCTTTTGTGAATTGGAATGCCGGAGGCCGCAACAATATCTCTTTACTGGGTTCATTTTATGGACTTGCATTTTATGGGCAAGGACGCATTGCATGGAACAACGAATTGGCGATGGCCTTGGGAGGATTAAAATACATTGAAAAGGAATCCAAACAAGGTCTTCAAAAAACGGAAGACAGAATTGACTTGTCCTCAAAATTGGGCTTTGAATTGAAAAAGGAGTACTTCATTTCCTTTGTAGCTGGATTTCGAACGCAATCGATAAATGGCTATAGTTATCCGAATGATTCGGTTCGAGTATCTACCTTTCTTGCGCCAGGCTATGTGAGTTTTGCTATCGGGATGGAATACTTGAAGGAAGAACATTTGTCCATTTTCCTGTCGCCTCTTGCCTCTAAGATGACCATTGTGAAAGACCAAGTGTTGGCCAATGCAGGTGCCTATGGAGTAAGTCCAGCGGTATATGACGGATTGGGGAATGTATTGATTTCGGGATCACACGTACGTTCAGAATTTGGCGCCTATTTGCGCGTCATGGGATCAACACCATTGGCCAAGAACATTGACTTGCGCGGAAAGCTCGAATTGTTTTCCAATTATGCGAAGAATCCACAAAATGTCGACTTGAATGCCGAACTAAAGTTTATGTTTAAGGTAAACAGTTGGTTTGCGGCTTCTTTGCAATGGGCGACAATCTACGACGACGACATTCGCATTAAAGATGCCAATGGAAATGTCGGCCCAAGGTTGCAATTTATGTCCATTATCGGTTTGGGAATCACTTATAAAATGGCGAATTTCAAAGATTGATGAGTTCCGGTTTGAAACGAATGAATTGCCCTTCGGTGAAAGATATGTAATTTAGTGACGCATGCGATTTACAACAGATCTTAGTATTTGGTGGTTGGTCCCTTGGTTGCTCATGAGCATCATTGGGGGCATCTGGTTTTACCGAAATATAACTTGGTGGAAGGAACTCTCATCTCTTTTTCGTTGGGGTTTGGTTTCCTTGCGCAGCGCTGTGCTTTTCATCTTAGGCCTTTTATTGATCGGTTTAATCTTTGAAGCGGTAGATTATAGGGTTGAAAAACCACTCATCATTGCCTTAACAGACAATTCATCTAGTTTATTGAATTACAAGGACAGCACATCGGCGAAGAAACAAGTGAATGCGCTGCGAACGAAGTTGAAAATAGAGCTCGGAGAAGAGTACGAATGGATGGAAATGACCGTTGGGAATGCACCTAAGTTCGGTGGAAAGGTAGATTTCACTGAATCTGTGAGTCAGTTATCGTCGGCCTTTGAAAAAATCAATACAGAGTATTTCAACCGCAACATTGGTGCAATCGTTTTTATTTCCGATGGGAAATTCAATTCAGGCAGCAATCCTGTTTACGCCGCAGAGCGCATTGATCTCACGCCTGTATTTACAGTTGGAGTAGGTGATACAGTGAAAAAGCGTGATCAGTTTATAAAGAATGTTGCCACCAATGACATCACCTTCCTGGGCAATAAATTCCCTGTTGAAGTAGACATTGAAGGCGTGAAGATGGGCAAGGGGACTGCTACGGTTTCAATTTTTCGCGATGGAAAACAGCTATCCTCTCAAGAAGTGAAATACACAGATGGCATGCGCGATTTTCAGCATGTTTCATTTCTTCTGGATGCAGACAGGATTGGTTTTCAAACGTATAGTGTTGCCGTTTCAAAAGCGGGAAACGAATACAACTATGCCAATAACACGAGAACATTTTATTTGGAAGTCATAGACTCGAGGAGTAAGGTGCTCCTTTTAGCTGGTGCCCCTCATCCCGACGTTGCTGCTTGGAAAGAGGTTTTGGAGAGGGATGAAAACCTTGAGGTTTCGTCTGTGTTATTGAAAGATTGGAAAAAAGACTTGACGAAAACGGATTTGGTGATTTGGCATGAGCCCGGGATTGGTTTCGATGCGTCGGTGCAACAACTTTTAGAAGACAAGAAAATCCCCGTTTTATATACTGTTGGACCAAATACATCTGCTGCAGTGATTCAGAAATTAAATATCGGAATCTCAGCAACATCAGCCAATGGTCAGACAGATGATATACAAGGGACATTAAATACAGGGTTTCAACAGTTTGAAATTAGCGATGCAGTCAAAAACATGATTGAATCAGGGCCACCCTTAAAATCAAAATTTGGAAAAATAAATACATCAGGTGGATTGGAGGTTTTGGCCAATCAGCGACTTGGATCTATTCGTAAAACCGATCCCTTGATTTTCTTTACGAAGCGTGGACAAATTAAAATTGGAGTAATTTATGGCGAAGGGATTTGGCGCTGGAAAATGAATGAATTTGTTCGAACTGGCGCGCAAGAAGGTTTTTCTGAATTCATCAATAAAATTTCGCAATATCTGTTGGTCAAGCAAAACACATCGAAACTTCGCGTCAATTTTCCAAAGCGATTTACGAAAGACGAAGACGTGATTGTAAACGCGAATTATTACAACCAATCACTCGAACCTGTTTCTGATGCTGAAATTCGTTTGGAAGTGCGGAACGAAAAGGGGAAGCTTTCCAAGCTTGGTTTTGGTGTTGTGGGAAAACAATACGCAGCATCCTTAGGGAAATTGCCTCCAGGGATCTATAAATGGAAAGCTATCGCTACTAGAAATGGACAAACAGAAGTGAAAAGTGGGGTGTTTGTTGTCGAAGACATTGAATTGGAAGATTTGGATACCTATGCCGATCATCAGCTTTTGCGTCAAATTGCGAAAGCGACGGGAGGAAAATTCTTCGAGTTGAAAAATGCAGACAGGGTTTTGACGGCAATTCGTGGACGGGATGACATCACCACAGTATCTTACCGAGAAGCAACATTCAAAGATCTGGCCGACCTCAAATGGCTGTTCTTTCTGCTCTTAAGCTGCTTACTGCTGGAGTGGTTCCTTCGCCGCTGGTTTGGTGCGTATTAAGCAATTTTCAAGCAGATAAAATAAACGCGACCACATTGCGTTATTGCTTTCAAACGTAATTTGCCTATGTTAAAAAAATACCCTGAACTTGTCATAGCTCCCGAAGACACGAAAGTGGGACCGTCTGACAAAACCCTTAAACTGCTCCTTCAATACAGCAAGTCTATCGAAGTGAAGCGAATGAAAAAACAAAAGATGATTGTACATCTGAACTAACAAAAAAGCCCTCGAATCCGAGGGCTTTATTTTTTTATCGTGGGATTGTCTTACCAAATTCGGGCTACTTTTCCTTCTGGATTTCTCATTTTATCCCCTTCATTCACGTTAAACGCCTTGAAGAACTCTGGACAATTCATCAAGGGACCATTTACACGGTACATTCCCGGTGAATGAGGATCGTTGGCAATTCTATTCTTTATTTCTGCTTCCGTGTAATTGATTTTCCACAGCTGCGCATACGCAATGAAGAAGCGTTGCTCAGGGGTAAAGCCATCGCGAGAAACACCTGAACGAAATTCCTCTGTACGCGCATAGGCATAAAAGGCCATCGTTAAACCACCAAGGTCTGCGATGTTTTCTCCCATCGTCAACTCTGGATTCACACAGTGCCCTTCAATCGGACAAAAAGCGGCGAAAGTCTCACCTAGAATTCCCGTTTTTTCCTGAAAGGCAGCAAGATCCGCTTCGGACCACCAGTTTTTAAACGATCCATCTGCGGCAAACTTAGAACCCATGTCATCAAATCCATGTGTGAACTCATGTCCGATGACCATTCCAATACGACCATAGTTTACGGCGTCCTCTGAGTTTTCATCAAAGAACGGTGCTTGCATGATTCCAGCTGGAAAAGCAATTTCATTCAACAAAGGATGATAATACGCATTCACCATGTGTGCTGGCATTCCCCATTTTTCTTTATCGACAGGAAGATAAAGCTCTTTCATGTTCTTGAGGTGAGCATACAAATTCTCCGCTTTCACATTTTCGACATATTTTTCTTTGTCAAAAATCAGTTCAGAATAATTCTCCCATTTTGACGGGAAACCAAGTTTTCTTCCGATTGAATTTAACTTATTCATTGCTTCGACCTTTGTTTCATCGGTCATCCAATCCAAATTTTTAATCCGTTGCTGGAAAACAATCAGTAGGTTATCCACCATCACAGAAACGCGTTTTTGAGCTGCCTCTGAAAAATGTCGATTCACAAATTCTTTTCCGAGTATTTCACCAAATTCTTTGTTGGTGATCTCGTCAATTGCCCGCTCAGTAATCGGTTTCATTTCTGATTTCCCGCTTAAAACTTTACCATAGAAAGAAAAACGTGCGTCGACAAATCGTTGGTCTAAACATCCTGCATAATGGTTCAATGTTTTCCAAAGCATGTAGCTTCTTAACACTGTAACATCAGTGCTTTCAATTAAACTACCAAGTTGTCTTAAGTATGCAGGTTGAGAAACAACAATTGAATCAAACGATTGACTTTTTAATTCGGACAGGTAAATTTTAAATTCAAGAGGAGCGAGTAACTTCGCGCATCCTTCCATCGAAAATTTATTGTAGGTTTTTTCTGGGATGCGCAGTTCAGCTGGAGCCATCATAGACTCAGCCATCTGTGTTTCGAACTTCATGACCATGTAGGACATTTTTGTCGCTTCATCCGCAGGATAGCCCGCCAACTCGAAAATCGTTTTCATGTAATCCAAGAACTTTTCACGGATTTCTTTTTTGTTCTCCGCGCTGTAATAGTCCTTGTTCGGCAAGCTGATTCCGCCTTGACCAATGTACGTAATGTTCTTGTCAACGTTTTTCAAATCTTGACCAACACCAAAACTAAAGAATGAGTTAATGCCATAGATGTGCTGTTGCGCTATCAAGACCAATAATTCATCTTTTGACTTAAGACCTTTAATCGCAGCAATTTCAGCTTTGATAGGCGCGATGCCCAATTGGTTTCGCGAATCCATATATCAATATACGACGCATAGTACTGTCCTAAAATATGAGCGTCTGATCCTGGTTTTCCTGGATTGGCCAAGC
>CAIQQH010000124.1 GCA_903873915.1 uncultured Flavobacteriia bacterium
CTGAGCTACATCGGCGTGTTGGTAATGGTTGCAATAATAAAAGAACTTTGTTTACCCCTTATTTGGGTTTGCAAATTTAGGAAAGAATTCCTTTTATGCAATACTTTTTTTTATATTTTTTCAAAAAAGAAAGGAGGATACTTATTTCCTCCTTTTTTCTCTTGTTGAATCATCTTTCAATTATGCTTTTTCTTTATGCTTGTGCACTTGTTTTCTCAATGCTTCTGTCGCTTGGTCCGTGGCTTCTTCAAAGGATTTGCACTGTTTCTTAGCAATAAGTGTTTTTCCCGGGATCAAAAGTTTAATCTCTGACATCTTATTCTCCTTGTCATCGCTCTTGCCTATGCGCAAGTAAACCTCACATGCGGTAATGTTTTCGAAGAACAATTCCAACTTCGTCACTTTCTCTTTTATAAAATCAACCAACTTCGCGTCTGCAGAAAAATGGATGGCATGCACTTGAATTTCCATATGACTTTAAATTTAGCGCCCTCTAGGGTGGGCATGTGAATACACTTTCGTTAACTGGGCAAACGAGTTGTGCGTGTAAACTTGGGTTGCAGAAAGATTGGCATGACCTAAAATATCCTTTAATGTCTCTAATCCCGCACCATTGTTCAGCATGTGAGTCGCAAATGTATGACGAAGCACATGCGGACTACGCTTATCCAAGCTCGTTGCCATTCCAAGGTAGTGATTTATTTTCCTGTAAACAAACTTATCGTATAGTTTATTACCGTTTTTTAACAAGAAAAAAGCGGTGCTTTTCGCAACCAACATTTCGCGCAATTGCAAATAGGTTTTCATTTGAAGTGCTAACTCACTTGAAACAGGAATAATGCGTTCCTTATTTCTTTTTCCTAAGACCTTAATTTGTGTGCTGGATGCATTCTCTATTTTCAATCCGATCAATTCACTCAATCGTATACCTGTCTGATAAAACATCTCAAGCATCAGCCGATCGCGCACCCCGTCAAAGTCATCTGTAAACAAAGGGTCTAAACGCTCTGCTTGCAACTCAGACTCTTTCGCAAATATCGGAAGTCGTCGCTCGTTCTTTGGACCGCGAACCTTTTGTAAGGGATTGTGAACAACCATGGCTTCCTTTCTCAGGAAATGAAAAAAGGAACGTAGCGCTGATAGTTTTCGATTCACTGTTTTATTCACTTGTCCACTTTGAATCAAATCAACCATCCAAGATCGAATCAATGAAGGTGTTACTTCTACAAAATCAGAATCCTCTTGGATCTCACTAAATGAAATGAACATGGCAATATCATTCTGGTAGGCCAAAATGGTATGGTCTGAATACCGGCGTTCTACCCGCAAATAAGAAAGGAATTTTTCAAGCATAAAAAAAGGAGCCCATGTAGGACTCCTTTAACGCATATTTTTACAAAAGGTTTCTACAATTCCGAAGAACGCATTCTTTGGGCGTAAGCTGCCTTAATCTTTTGTTGACGGCCAATAATTGAAGGCTTCACAAACTCCTTGCGAGCACGCAATTCTTTCATTACGTTCGTCTTGTCGTACTTTTTCTTGTACTTCTTAAGAGCTCTTTCGATGTTTTCTCCTTCTTTAACGGGAATAATTAACATGTTCTATTCAATTAATTTGTGAAACGGATTGCAAATATAGTAATTTTTTTTTCCTACAAACAACTACTTCAAAATTTCTCTTGAAATAACTACTTTTTGAATTTCGGATGTACCTTCACCAATGGTCATAAGACGTGCATCTCTCAAAAACTTCTCTGCCGGATATTCTTTCGTGTAACCATATCCACCCATAATTTGCATGGCTTCGTTGCCACATTTTACGGCCACCTCACTTGCGAAATATTTGGCAAATGCTCCTTGTTTTGTCATGGGCATTTTTCTGTTTTTCAAATCTGCCGCTTGGTAGGTCAAAAGTTCTGCAGCTTCCACTTCTGTTGCCATGTCGGCTAATTTGAAACTAATGGCTTGGAACTTAGCGATTGGATGACCAAATTGTTCGCGTTCCTGCGCATACTTCAGTGCCGATTCATACGCTCCTCGCGCCACACCACAGCTCAAAGCAGCAATGGAAATTCGACCGCCATCTAAAATTTGCATGGCCTGTTTGAATCCTTGTCCGACTTGACCAATGACTTGACTTTCGTGAACGCGTACGTTTTCAAAAATCAATTCTGCTGTTTCACTCGCGCGCACACCAAACTTTTCTTTGATTTTAACCGCAGAGAATCCTGGCGTACCTTTTTCAATGATAAACGCGGTGATCCCATTGCTATCGAGTAAATCTCCCGTACGCACCAGCACCACAGAAACATCACCTGACAAGCCATGTGTAATCCAATTCTTTGTTCCATTGATTACCCAATGGTCACCTTCTTTTACAGCGGTAGTTTTCATGCGCATGGCATCAGACCCTGTATTTGGCTCCGTTAATCCCCAAGCACCAATAAATTCGCCACTTGTCAATTTTGGTAGATATTTTTGTTTTTGCTCTTCGGAACCGTGGTAATAAATATGTCCAGTGCACAATGAATTGTGAGCAGCAACACTCAAGCCAATGCCCCCACAAACGCGTCCCAATTCCATGAGTGCAGTGGCATATTCGTGATACCCAAACCCTGATCCTCCATAAGCTTCTGGGATATATATCCCGAGAAGACCGAGTTCACCCATCTTCTTCATGGTATCGACAGGGAAATATTCCTCATCGTCCCACTTTTTCATATTCGGTCTAATTTCCTTTTCAGCAAAATCACGCACCATTTGTGCAATCATTTTTTGATTTTCATCCAGTTCAAAATTCATAGCTGAAGAGTTGAAGTTGTTGTTGTTTGATTGTTTTTTTAAAAGCGGACTAAGTTAACGATTTTGTCCGAATAGGTTTTTAGTTTTTCATTGCCGCACAGGAAATCAAGCGACACTAAAAAATTAAATCCAGCTACTTGACCTCCGCATTGTTGAATCAGTTCTGCTGCAGCAGCAGCCGAACCACCCGTAGCCAACAAATCGTCATGAATAAGCACACGCTGCCCAGGATGGATGGCATCAATGTGCATTTCAATGGCTGCGCTACCGTACTCTAAATCGTATTCGTAGGTAATTTTCTTGTAGGGTAATTTGCCTTTTTTTCTAAGGAGGATAAATGGCAAGCCCAAACGCATGGCGAGTGGATAACCAAACAGAAATCCTCGGCTCTCGATTCCAGCAATGGCATCAAGCTCTTGATCTTTGTAAATGTCCACCAAATGATCGAGCACATCTACAGATAAAATGGGATCGAGCATAATGGTTGAAATGTCTTTAAATAGGATCCCTTCCTTCGGGAAATCCGGCACATCGCGGATGGCACTTATCAGTCGTTCTTGCAGATTCATGTCACAAAGATACATACGGTTTCAATTTAATGAACACTTCTTCGTTCACCAATATCGATTCCTTAATCTCTTCGACTGATTTAAATCCCCCTTTGCGCGTTCGAATTTTTAGAATGGAGTTTGCGGTATTCCAATTTAAATAGGGATGTGCTTTCAATTCTTCTGCCGTTACCGTGTTCAGATTTATTTTCCTTAAACCATTCAAATCAATCGAAATAAAATCGATTATTTCAGAATACTTGGACTCATCCATCTTCCATACTTCAAGCAATTGTTCCTTACGAATAAATCCCCCCAAACGATCTCTGTACCGAATGATGTTCTTGGCATAAAAAGTCCCCACCCCTGGGATTGTTTCTAATTGCTCTTGTGTCGCACCATTCACTTCAACGAGAATGGATAAAGACTTTTTTGAAGAAGTGGATTTATCCTTGACAGGTTCTCTGATGGCATTCACATAAAATGTAGAATCCTTAATCTGTTCAAACAAAGCCTTTGGAATGACAAAAATTTTTGACAATTCATCATCCGATTGTATTCCTCTTGCCGTAAAGCGGATCACAACAGCAGCTTGTTTTTCTGATAGGCCTAAATACATCCAATCTTTCAGTGAATAAACATTGGGGTCAAAAGCATGAGGTGGCGAACGGTATTTATGGCGTTTTGCATAGTTGCTGCTGCCCTTGAATACATTTTTACGATACGCAGTTTTTAATTGGTCAATTTCCTTCGCTTCGATGAATATTTTGGGTGATGGAGAAACCAATTCATACAAGCGAGGAACAAAAACGATAAACAACCCAATGCAGATCAGTACATACACCCCTTGACGGCTTCGTTTTGAAACATAAAAGTTGTCCTGATTTTTCATGACTCACTCCCTCTCAAAAATGATGTGCGCAGCAAAAAAAAGAGTGTACAAGAGAAGTAAGACTCCTGATGGAATCTGATGTGGAAGAGTGGTTTCATACGTTTTTATTTTTCTATATCGTCGTTGTCTGGAAAAGAGTCTGGCTCGGGATGTTTCGGCAAGGAAAGAACCTTCCAAAAGAAATATCCTGTAATGAGCGTTACACTAGACCACACAACAATCACCAAGATCAATGCTGGAGTTTCCATAATTAGTACAATTTAGAGGATTGGTTTCGTTTTGATGCAATGTACACGAATACACAGATCAATGCGAAAAGTGCAAGAAGTAAGAAGCGTGCCATCCAACCGTAGAAGGATGTATCCTTGGTGGCATTTTCGATGATTCCAGGAATTGCTCCGATGAAGACAACAATTAGAAATACTGGCGACACAAATTGAATGATGAACCTAAATATTTTAGGCACCTTAATGTCTGCACCAGCGTTAATTTCAGCCCATCCTTTATCCATACCAAAGACCCATGCAAAGAGCACAATCTCAACCAAAGCAAATACTACCAAAGCAATTGTCCCTGCCCAATAATCGAATTCATTGAAGGCATCCTGACTTAGTACACAAGGCAAACCGAGCAATAAGATAATGCCTCCAAAGATCCAAGCGCCTCTTGACTGGCGAATGCCAAAATTATCGTCTAAGAAGCCCATGACGGGTGTTCCCATGGCCAGTGAGGATGTAATTCCTGCGAAAAATAGCAAACCAAACCACATCAAACCTGCAACGACTCCAAATGATCCCCAATCGGCAAACAACTTTGGCAAGACCGCAAATCCTATCCCAAGACCCGATCCGCCAGAAACCATATCGGTTACAGCCTCAATGCCTAAATAACCAATAGAAATTGGAATAATAATCATGGAACCGAGCACCACCTCAACAAATTCATTCATCCATCCTGCCGACATGGCGTTGAGGGCAATGTCTTCTTTTGAATTTAAATAGGACGCGTAGCAATGTATACTCCCCATTCCTAATGAAAGGGTAAAAAAGATTTGTCCGGCAGCGGCTACCCAGACCTTGAAACTCCAGATTGTACTAAAGTCTGGATTCCACAAATAGTTCAATCCAACAACACCGTCATTGATCGCACCATCCGGTGAAGCTTGCAGTGTAAGGCCCGTGATGCCCAAAATCAAACCAAACAAAATTAATAATGGCATTCCAATCTTCGCCACCTTCTCAACACCACCACTGAGACCGCGTGATAAAATCCACGTATTCATCAACAAACAAATCAACCAAAAAATCACTGGATGACTCGTGCCCAATTCAATGTAGTTCTGAAAAAATGCTTGAACTTCCGTTTGCGACATTCCCGTAAATGTTCCTGCTACAGAATAATAGGCCCATGAAAGCGCCCAAGACTCGAGGTAACAATAAAATGCAGCTACAGCGATATTGGTGAAAATCCCAAATACACCGAAATACTTCCAATACGGCGCTTTGCCCATGGCATCAAAGATGAATGGCGTAGAGTGCTGCTTGTATTTCCCTCCAAATCGCCCCATTGACCATTCTACGAAGAGCAAAGGGAGTCCCATCAGCAAGAAACAAACGAGGTAAGGAATGATGAAGGCACCGCCACCATTTTCAATGGCTTGAGCAGGAAATCGCAAGAAGTTTCCAAGACCTACGGCATTCCCCGCCATAGCGAGAATTAATCCAACTCTGGATCCCCAGCCAGCAGAAGCAGTATTCGACATTGTAAGTTTAGTTTAGTTTCAACGAATATAAGTCATTTATTTGAAATTGTCTTCATCTGCGCGAGTGTTGCCTCAAGTGACTGAGGAGAATACCCCAATTGAGATCGCGACTTGGACAAATTAAATCCTGTTTTTGCAGGTCGCTTGGCGGCTTGTGTTAAGGTATTGGTCTGAATGCGATTGATTCCATCCGTTGAAATCCCCAAATAAACCGCAATCCGGCATACTAAATCGTAAATAGAGATCGTCTCGGGTCCACATAAATGAAAAATTCCTGACCTATTTTTTCGGCAAATCTCAAGACATCCCCACGCCAAGTCATCGGCCCAAGTGGGTGCGCGAAATTGATCGTCTACAATATTGAGCGGATCACCTTTGCGAAGTGCTTCCACGGCCCAAAGCACAATGTTTGAACGCGAGAGTTGGTGGCCTTCACCGAATACAATAATTGTACGTGCAATGGACCAATTTCTCGATTCATCCGCGAGCAGAATTTTTTCTGCCTCTACTTTTGATGTTGCATATTCACTTAAAGGATGAACAAGATCGCTCTCCGCGTAATCTCCTTTTAATCCATCAAAAACAAAATCGGTTGAAAGCAGTTGAAAATGCGCATTGAAAGATTTACTTGCATGAAAAAGCCTGTCGACAGCAGCGGTATTGATCAGTTTACATTCTTCTGGATGAAGTTCACATTGATCAACATTGGTCATGGCAGCCGTATGAATGACATGGGTTGGTTGATAGGATTGAAAAACGGAAAATACATCTGAATCTGAAGTTATGTCCATATCGACATATCTATCTCCAGGACAATCTGGGTTTCTATTATCGCCTTTTGATGTTGCGCAAAAATCGATGCCTCGGCCCATGCATTGCCTAACGATTTTCTGTCCAAGCAGTCCGTTAGAACCGGTAATTAAAATTCTCATTTGTTCAGTTTAAAAATCACAATTCCCAGATTGAAGATCTGCGGCTACGTTGAAACTTAAAGAAATGTTTGTGTTCGAGAATCCATGCCATTGCCAAGTAAATGAGGAGTGGTGAACCAAGAGCGATGAAGGAAGCATAGATAAATCCTATTCTAACTTTTGAAATGCTTATTCCAAGTTTTCGTGCCCACCACGAGCAGACGCCAAAGGAGCGCATTTCAAAAAAGAACACTATTTTCTGAATTGTTTTCATGAAACAAGGATGTGAGTTCCGACAGCGCAATTTAGACATTTTTTCGCTGTGCAAAACTGTACATGCAGCTCAAGGAGCATTTGGCTTTCTCCAGCATTCCGTGGTGACACCCCTATTTCCTTAAAATGACGAGTGATGTGATTGTCTTCTGGACCTAACGATTGCAGCAAGGCAAGGGCAGTAGTATGGCGGCTGAAGTGATACAACAATGGCACTACTGCATTGATTAGAATGTTATTTAGCAGGTAGGACTTTTTTATTTGATGTAAAATGCCGTGCTGGGTAAATGTGTCATTGAACAAATCAGAAAAATACTTCACGATAGCGTAAGCGTCTAGCTGAGCAAAGGATAAATCATCAGGAAAAATGGACATCAAGGCTGCGAACTGTGCAAGCCTTTTTTCTGGTAGAGCGTAAGCATGTTGTCCTTTGCGTTTCCACAAATAGGATTCGATTGGAATTATTTCACTTGTAGGGTTATGAATCGAGAAAACTGGGTAAAGTCCGGAAGCTTGAATGATTGAGACAAATCTTTGATTGGGCTCCATTGTTTTAAGCCGATGCCAAGGAACTTCAGTGGCGATGAGTTCGAAGGGCGTTTCATTCACCTTCCCACCAAAGGAACGGGCGATAAGCGAATAAAACCATTCCATAGAATCAGTTGTCGTCAATCTTTCGGTGTTTGACTTTCGAGCAAGGCGCTGCACCAATGTTGGGGCTACCAAAGAAAAGAAAGGGAGGTTTTTTTGAGCACGAACAAGTGATCCACATGGAATAGTGACATTTTTTTTAGGTGTATATTTTTCAAGGTGCTCTGCGTCGATGATGGATTTCAACTCTAAAGTTGGCAAAGCTTGACCATGGACAAAAACCTCTTTGTCGTGGATAAGAACGACATGAAGAATGACATTATTATATGCTGGATCGTGATGATGACCATGCGCATACCAATCGCTTGAACGCACATGCAACTCGACATTACCCACCCAATGTATCCCATCTATTTTGAGTTGGGCACAAGAAAAATCAGGTCCGCTTTCAAAAGTGTTGTATGTTCCGGTGGAGAGCAAATGAATTGACTTTCCATCGCTTAGATGCAGCCGATGAAAAGGAATGCGTTTGGAACGCCATAAGAAATGCAGATAGTGCTCTTTCAAGGTGCAGTGTGAAGTACCTTGAAGATACAAAAAAAGGTGCTCAAACGAGCACCTTTTCAATAATTCTTATCCTATTTATTTTTTTGGAATCGGCTGAAACTGTAAGTAGATCACGGGAGCTACAGGGGCCGTTGCAGGGTCATACATCATGTTGATGACACGCCCTTCCGTTCTACGATTCAACTGATGCAATTTTTCAAACTTGGCGGGATCCGTTTTCTTAAAGGTATTGATGTATGCTTCCGTCAATACTACAGGTTGTCCTGTCGCTGGATCGATCCATGTGGCTGGAGTTGCTTCTCCTTTACCAACTGGAACGATACGACGCGGATCAATTCCTTTGTCTACTAAGAACTTGTAACATGCTTTCGCGCGATTTTCTGATAGCACCTGGTTGCGCTTGTCTGTATCACGTGCATCCGTGTGTGAACTCAACTCAAGAAGCATTTCAGGGTATTCTTGAAGCAAGTTGTAAACGAACATCAAAGAGTCATCTGAACTAATCGTTGAGTCATTTACGAAGGTCCATTTTGACAATGGGTAGCGTACTTCAGGAAGGCGTATTGGTTTAATTGGCATCAACTGAAGTTCTTGCACGAAGTTTTGATCTTCATCTAATCCTACAGTCGTGAACGATGAACCCGTTTTATTTTCGTGGTAACCCGTTTTTGAGATATTGATGGTATACCCAGAATTCTCAAGGATGTAACGATCTGCATTTGGTTTCTTGTCCCAGAAAACCGAACCCGATTTGTTTGTTTTACCTTCCCATGTTGCTCCGTCGCTTCCTTTTACAACAACACGAACATCCTCCAATTTCTTCATAGCATTAC
This sequence comes from uncultured Flavobacteriia bacterium, assembly GCA_903873915.1. Classification (GTDB taxonomy): domain Bacteria; phylum Bacteroidota; class Bacteroidia; order Flavobacteriales_D; family Crocinitomicaceae; genus M0103. The sequence goes on from CAIQQH010000124.1 coordinate 9,179, forward strand.
CTACCTCAGAAACAATGACCTTCAAGTCAAAGAGGTTTGGAGGCAATTCGTACTTGTAAATGTCTGCATTGAACTTTCCGTTCGGATCTTTACGCTCAGAAGTGAAATATCCTTTGCGATCAGTCAATTCATACAAACTGTAATCATTGTTTTCAGAATTGATTGGGTAACCCAAGTTTGTAGGATTTTCCCATTTCATTGCGTCAACCACTTTTTTTGCACGGAAGATATCCAAACCACCAAGTCCTGGAAGACCATCTGTGGCGAACATTAAATCTCCATTTTTCGCAAATGTTGGGAACAGTTCATTTCCTTTTGTATTTACTTCAGGACCCATATTTTTAGGTGCACCCCAAGTCTTGGTTTTCTTGTCCATTTCACAATACCACAAGTCACGACCACCGTAACCACCTGGTAGATTTGAAACAAAAATCAAGAACTTGCCATCATCAGAAACACATGGATGGCCTACAGTAATGCTATCTGCACCATCTGGCTTCAATTTTAATCTCATTGTATCTGTCCACTCAGATTTACCTTTCAATTCAGCCATCCAGATGTCGCAACCTAAATTTTGTTTGTTTTCGTTTGGACAACGTGTGAAGAACATGGTTTTACCATTTCCAGTAAATGTCGCGCTTCCTTCATGAGCTTCCGTATTGACTAACCCAGAAGCATCTGCCAAACGAGGTTCTCCCCAGTTTCCTTTTTTGTCCAATTCACTCACCCAAATGTCCATGTAGTTTTCACACGAAATAGGGTCTGAAGCATTTCCAGTGCTTCCAGAACGGCTTGATGCAAAATACATCTGTGTCTCTTTGCGATCGGCAAACATCGGTGCCATATCGTATTCTTTCAGGTTGATTGTAGATTGATTCGTTACCACGTGGCGAGAGCGATTCGCCACAAACGATTTGCTGTCCTTACACGACTGAATACCTACCTCTCCTCGGTTGTCTGATGGAACCAATTTCAAATATTCTTCGTAATTTTTTTGTGCTTTTTCAAACTCACCCATCATGCGAAGCATTTCGCCGTTGTAGTAGAAAATCTCTGGGTTTACATCTTGATAGTCTAGCAATAATGCACGGTCGTACCACTCGTTTGCCTCTAGGAAATGATCCGTTAGACGGTAGCACTCAGCCGTTTTAAAAGCCATGTCGGCTTTGGTGATTTTTGCTTGATTCCCTTTACGCGTCAACTTTGTGTAGGCAAGACTGCACTTTTCAGCGCCTTCACAATATTTTTGACTGTTAAAAAAAGCGTTTGCCTCTACTACGTATTTGTTTTGGGCATTGGAAACCATTGTAAAACCAATGAAAACGAGGCAAATAATTAGGTTGCGGTACATAAGTATCATTTTCAGTTAGAAAATTAAAGTAGCGAAGAAAGTATTTTTTTTGCAATAATCATAGCGAATTGCAATAAAACGAGTTCTTCCTTGCCGCCGAAGTTAACAAAAACAATTTAAATATGTTATCTAAAAATTAATCTTCAGGAAAATCTGCACTGGAATCGTCAAGAATATTCTCTGGGGAGACATACTTCTGCCAGCGTTCGACAATGTGTTTAAAACCAGAAGGTAGGTCTGAATTGAAGCGCAAATACTCTTTGGTGACTGGGTGCTCAAAACCCAAGGTTTTTGCGTGCAGGGCCTGTCCAGGTATCAATGAAAAGCAATTGTCAATGAATTTCTTGTAGCTTGCTGATGTTGTCCCCTTTAAAATGGCATCACCTCCATATTCAAGATCATTGAATAGTGGATGTCCTATGTGCTTCATGTGGGCACGGATTTGATGCGTCCTGCCTGTTTCAAGACGGCACTCAACCAAGGTGACGAGTCCAAATCGCTGCAATACTTTGTAGTGCGTCACGGCGTGTTTTCCAAATTCTCCATCGGGAAATATCGTCATCAATTTTCTATTTTTTAAAGACCTACCGATATTTCCAGTTACCGTCCCATCTTCGGATACATCTCCCCAAACCAATGCATGGTATCTACGTTCAGTTGTTCGGTCATAGAACTGTTTGGCCAATTGAGAAAGGGCATCCTCGGTCTTCGCAATAACCATAAGACCTGTTGTGTGTTTGTCGAGTCGATGCACCAAACCGGGACGTCCAAAATAATCTTGAATTTTGTAGGGTAAATTGTCAAAATGGAAGACTAGGGCATTTACCAGAGTGCCCGAATAGTTGCCATAACCGGGATGCACGACCATGTTTGATTGCTTGTTGACAATCACCAAGGCATCGTCTTCGTATACAATATCAATGGGAATGTCCTGTGGGATGAGTTCAATTTCACGCACAGGATAAGGAAGCACCAATGAGACATCATCACCTGGTTTCACCTTATAGTTCTGCTTTACTTTTTGGCCGTTTACAACAATGTTTCCATTCTTCGCGGCTATTTGAACCTTATTTCTGGATGTGTTTGCTAAACGATCAATCAAATATTTATCAATCCGAATCATTTCCTGACCGGGATCAACTTTTATCTTAAAATGTTCAAATAGGTCTTCTTCTTCTGTTTCGACTTCGTCGTTCACTTCTTTCATCAGAACTTGATGACTTTTAAGGTTTGAGCAGAATTGCCTGTACATTGTACCTTCAAGAAATAGATCCCTGAGGGTTGTGCTGTCATGTCAATCACTGAATCCAGCCCTGAATAAATCAAACTTCCTTGAGCATTGTATAAAGAAATCGATTCCAAGGTTGATTGATCGACACGAACGTTTATCATGTCAATGAACGGATTTGGATAGACAACGATTGCCGTCTCTTCAAGCTCTTCAATAGCCAATTCCGCATCCAAATTTGTAGAAAAGATTGGGCGAACCATGACTGAACCTGGTATTTGTGATTGAATCCAATTGACACCGCCATCCAAACTGAAAAATGTTTTGTCAGAATGATCATTGTTTCGATCAAGTCCAACATTCAGGCGTTGAGGGTCAAACTGTCTCCACCCCACGAAGAAAGTCGTACCCACAGCAATCTTCGCTGTATCCTGAAAATAGTAGGTTTCAAAGTGATTTCTTTCCGAACCATAGATAGGAGATCTCGGGAAGAAGATATTGTCCTCATACACTACAGTACCGGGAACACCATTGTTGTTCTCCCAAACTGTCAATAAGAAGAGTTTATCCGATACATCAGTCACAGAGGGAACGAAATGAAACTGAACACCAATTAGCGAGTCTGCTAGATAGGCGTCAAACTTAACAGCCAATCGTGCTTGAGATCCTGTTGGACCATAAGCTGCTTCTGCAGTGCCATCGTTGTAACTGTAGTAATTCCCAAAGTACTGTGTACCAAACGTTGAGTCATTTTGTGCTAGATTTGGAAATTGTGCACCGGCTGTTGCAAGCAGATCAAAGGTTTGCTGATTTCCAACTTTAGTAATGTCATAGTTGTATCCCCCAGATAAATCATGATAGGACAAATATGTTTCTCGAGGCCCATAATTGATGTTTCCTCCAGAAAGTGTCTGCGCATTCATAATGAAAGAACCTTCGGTAACTCCAGCATAAGATACCTTCACCTCACCATTTAAGTTGTTTTCCGGAAGTGTACTTCCATTGTGAACAGCAATGGGCAATGAATCTGTCATGTGACCCGTTGGGCTGGCTACGAAATGATCCCAAGGCACTGAAGTATAGTCAGTCAACAAACTTCCAATTGGATAAGAAAAAGCAAAATCCTTGAAAATTGTATCTTGAAACCCAGAGAGCGCCCTGAGGTGAACATAGTCAATATGAAAGTGGTCCAAACTTCCCGAGAGAGATCCGTAATTTCTGAATCTAAATTGAAATCCTTTTTTGAAGTAATCTACAGCCGCAACATTGATATTTGCTGATTTAAAATCGGAAACTGGCGCGCCAGATGCGCTCCAAACGCGGTTCCATTGATCCAAATCTTTCGCATAAAACTCCAGCACCAAGGAGTCTGAATCTTCAGGAATGTCACCAAAACCCTCCGTTTGATACAGGAAGCTGAAATACACTGAATCGCCGGCATTTAACCCCGACATGTTAATCGGCTTTGAGGTTAAAACGTCCGCGTAATTTGTAATCGCTGTATTGATCGCGTAGGGATAACCATGTTCGTCAAGTCCGTCAAATGTGACTACCCCAAGTGATCGTGGTTCGACAGCAAATCGATAATTGTGGTAGGCGTATGTATCCAACCAAAACTTAGATGGATCGCTGATTGTCATAAAAAACTGCGTCGCAGAATCTTGGGCGTATTCCGGGTTGTCAATCCAAATGGTGTCTGAAAGATCTCCAACTAGACCCACGGTATCATATATGTAGTAAGGCGGAAACAAATCGGTTGATGCATACACCACGGGATAAGCGCTCAAATCACCCACCTGAAAAGTAGTTGCTGGAAAATTATCGTCAATGTATGTTAAGGTCGTATTGTAGAATGTGCGACGAAAGGTTTGTTGCGCTGTATAAAAAGTGGTGTTTGCTGTTGGAAGACCTGTGACATCGTCAAGGATGTGGTATTTTTTGTCTGAAGTAACACTGGGGGCAGAATAATTTTGAGAATAATTTTGAAAATTATTTCTGCTGAATTCGTCAAAAAACGGAAGGGATATGGTGTCTGTAAAATAAATGAATGTGCTATCGAAAGTTCCAGGATTGGCCTTCTCATTCTTGGTTACTTTACCTTTCAGGTCGGGATTCCCCATCAGTGGCCCCACTTCCTCTGCCTGAGAAAAGGCAGCAGAAACGCAAAAAAGAGCACATAGGCCGAGTAAAAATTTTCTCATCATAGACACACGCTTATGGATTTTGTCCACCTCCCGAGAAATTCTTGGATGCATTTACGGTAAACGTTGATCCCGTTGGAATCATTGCTCCTTCAATATATTCCGGCGATTGCGAATTTACACGTGCCGCCGTAGAATCCTCATAAGTTAAACATTCTGGGCATTGTGGGTTGAACACAAAACTTCCCAAAGCTGCTAAACGCTCTCTTGCCTCAAAAATTGTAAGACCATATAAATCTGGGATTTGAACGGGCTCACCCATGTCATTTTTGCCAACAACAAGCGTAATAATGGACCCAATTGGAATTTTCACACCTTCTTTAATGAATCGACCTTTATACTGTTGGTCCAACACAGCACCATTGGCTTCTGAGGTTGTTTTGTACACAATCCGGTACTTGAATCCTCTATTTTCCAATATTTCCTTCGCGAACCATTCTGTTTTACCAACAAGGCTAGGCATTTCGTGATTGTCCGTTTTTTTACTGACGCTAAATTTAATGATCCGCCCTTCTTTCACGAACAACTGAGATAGTGCTGTTGGTTCAGGATTTTGACTTAAAATAGTTCCAGATGGCTTGTCGGGCTCGTAAACAGAATCTAAAATTTCATATTGAAGACCCAAGGCTTCAATTTCAGCAGAGACGTTTCTCACGTTTTTACCTTTGAAATTTGGCACCGGTATTTGTTCTCCGTGATGGGTGTAACTGTCCAGATAGAAGACTGTAATGGTAATAATGACCAAATAAGCAATCACTACCAAGCCAAGTTGCTTGAGAAAATGTTTGCTCAAAATGAACAATTTAAGCTTACCGAAGAATTCTTTCATACCCAATTAAGTGAACAAATATAGCAATTTATGTCCTAGAAATTTGGTGATAATTCATGGAATTTATAGAAGTCGTCGATGTAGTTGTACGCCTCTTCTGCTGTGTCGACTAAAGAAAACATCTGCATGTCTGAAGCAGAAATATTGTGTTCTTCATCCAACATCACCTTTTTGATCCATTCAATTAATCCTCCCCAGTACTCTTTTCCAACAAGGACAACTGGTCGTTGATTGATTTTTTTCGTTTGAATAAGCGTCAACGCTTCAAACAATTCATCCAATGTCCCAAATCCTCCAGGAAGGATGACAAAGGCCTGTGCATATTTCACAAAAATCACCTTGCGCACAAAGAAATAATCGAATTCCAAGTTGTGTTCTTGATCGATGTATGGATTGTAATTTTGTTCGAATGGCAAATCAATGTTTAGTCCGACAGATTTTCCACCTCCTTGCTGTGCACCTTTATTTGCGGCTTCCATGATTCCGGGTCCACCACCCGTGATGACACCGTAACCTGCACTTGCCAATTTTTCAGCGAGCTCAACACCTATTTGATAGTACTTGTTATCTGCATGGGTGCGTGCCGAGCCGAAGATTGAAATGCAGGGACCGATCTTCGCCATGCGATCGTAACCCTCGACAAACTCAGACATGATTTTAAAAATTGCCCAACTGTCATTGATTTTAATATCGTTCCAATCTTTTCTTACTTTATTCATATTTTTTCAGCTATATATCGTTTAAACTTAGCAACTATTGATGCCTCAAAACCACATGTAAAAGTACACTTTAGGTGCATGACGCTCCTATCCTTTCAAATCTTTTTTCAACACCTTCATCCGATTATTGTCCCATTTGATATACTTTCGGGAAGCATGAAGCAGCTATTCAAACTTTATACGCTCCTGATCCTTTCATTTAACGGATTGTCACAAGCAAAAGTCTTTGATTTTTCTGACACGCTCAATCCGCCACGCACAATTGGTGTTGCCAGTGTGGCTGGAGGAATTTGGGCAGGCAGCATGATTGGGCTTTCTAACATCTGGTACAAAGATGTCCCAAAATCAAAATTCCACACCTTCGACGACAGTAAAAACTGGCTACAAATGGATAAGGCGGGACATTTTTACACCGCGAATAAAATTGCGCTGCTCACGGGGAATGCCTTTCGTTGGTCGGGAATGAATGTAAAAACCGCCGCGCTCCTTGGAACAGGAATTTCCTTGGGATACCAAACAACATTAGAACTCTTGGATGCCTACAGTGCAGAATGGGGATTTTCGTGGTCGGATGTAGCCGCAAACACCTTAGGTGCAGGATTCTATCTAGGACAAGAATTGCTTTGGAACGAGCAACATTTTCTGCTTAAATTCTCTGCGCATCCCACCGAATTCGCAGCACTCCGTCCTTCTGTCTTGGGGTCCTCCTTTGCCGAACGGCTGCTAAAAGATTACAATGGCCAAACATATTGGTTGTCGTTTAATCCAACGCAATTCATTCAAAACAGCAAATTTCCAGCTTGGCTATGCTTGTCGTTGGGCTACAGCGCTCATGCGAAAATCGTTGGGGATCAAGATACTTATACCGACATCACCGGAAAAACTTATGTTGCGCAGCGCGAATTTCTTTTGTCCTTGGACATTGATTTCAGCCGAATTCCCGTAAAAAGACCTTGGCTAAAAACTGTTTTGAAGCAACTGAATTATGTGAAGATTCCTTTCCCTGCTTTACTGCTTCGGAATGGACATCTGACTGCCTTGCCTCTTTATTTCTAGCTGGATTTATTGCTTAAGTAATTCAGCCCGAAATTCAAAAGCAACGATATTTCCCTCCTTCGCATCGGGTTTCATCCCATATTTTGTTCGGTCAATGGTCGACTTCCCTACGATAACTGGTGAGCCTGAAGCGCTCTTACCCACATATTTGACAGCCACACTAAGTGGAATCCTAAGACCACGTAGCTCGAAAAAGCCGTTCAATGTCAATCCGTCATTCATGGCCGATAATGATTTCGACTCAAAACGCATGACTGGAAATTTTGCCACATTAAAATACGCCTCTTCCACCAATGACTCGTCGCGGTAGGCATTGAAGGTTGTGAGTTGGTTCAATGGGAGATTCACCTCAAAACGGGACTTTTCAATCGCTGCATCTACATGTACGGTTCCCGAAAACTCCTTGATGGCTCCCTTGGTGACTCCACCTTTCGGCCCCAGCTGAAAGGTTACTCTGGAATACGACGGATCGAAGCGATACTCTCCAATGATGTCGCTCCATGACAAGCCTTTTTGATCAAAAACACTTGCCTCTTGTTCTTTATCATCAGAATTCTGTGTTTCCTCAATCGGCAAAGTAGACAATGCCAACTCTTCGGTATTCAAGGTAAGCTCAGCCACCAGAACTCCAGTAGCCATCAATAGAGGAGCAATAATTAAGGCATTGGCATTTTGTCCATTCGTAAAAAAAACGATCGCAAAACCAATCATTCCCGCCACATAGCTGTCCATTCCACCTAAATCTGCTTTGATCGTGCCGAAATATCCCAATATGGCCAAGATTCCAGCGAACACCATTGAAAAACCTATTCGTTGGGCGATAAAGGCAGGCCTTTCCTTGGAAATTTGAGTGACAATTCTTCCTCCAAAGATCCCTACAAACAATCCAAGAATATTTTTACCCAAGGTAAGATCTACTGAGCCGACCTCCCCGATTGAAAGGATCAAGGGAATGGTAGCCAAAATCAAAAAGGCACTCGTTTGACCGAAAGATCCTTTTTCTCTGTGAAAATCACCCGCCGCAAATGAACACGCCACAACGAGCAGTCCAACAGGCCCACCAAAAAAGTACCCACCGAAGACAGCTATTCCTGCCCACAGGTATTCGAACGAACGTTGATGGTGACTTAGCTCTCCACCGAAAAATTTAGCGAAATAAACTGCTTTCACATGGGATAAATCGTGGAGAAAAAAGGTCAATGCCATCACAACAAGTATGGGATATTCTGTCGAATACATAAAATTATACCGTTCTATCTCATGGGGAATAAGAAGTAAAAACGGAACAACCGCCATAAAACCGGTTAATCGGAATAAGAATCGAAAGGATTGAAATTGGAGGAACGATAGCCCGTAGTTGAGTAAAATCCATCCACCTAAGATTACAGATAGGTCATAATTGTCATACCCTTGGAGTGTTGCGATAACAGCCAAAGTTAGCAGTGCAATTACGGGCCATTTCTTCGCAAAAAATGCTGAAATAAAAGCAGGTAAAAAAATAAGAAATGTAATCATAAAGTTGGGTATAATTGCTTCCGAAAATTAAGGGAATCTCAGCAAAAGTTTATCGAGAAATGGAAAATTATTCAAGTACTACCTCACGATCAAAGTGACTGATTCTTCAATGTAAGCTGAGACAATTTTGCGAGGTACGGTTTATTTAGATTTTCTTCCATCGTAACGAGATGTTGCATTCTATGGCAATCAGATCCGATGAAATCAACCAGGTTTTGATCTATCAATTTTTCAGCTTGCTTGCGCACTTCCGGACCATAATTCCCAGTTAATGAATTGATATTGATTTGAATCTGAGCCCCTTTATCCCGATACTCTTTGGCTTTTTCTGTTGATCCATGAAAATAGGGATAGCGTTCAAAATGCGCGAGAACTGGCTTGTAACGTGCCATCTGCATTTCAAAAAACAAGAGGTCATCATACTCAGGCGGTGTATGGAATGAAAACTCAACCAACACGTATTGATCACCAAATGTCAACACCTCGCGCTTTTTCACAAGATTCACCAAATAATCGTCGAAATAGTATTCTGCTGCTGCATCAATCTCAATCTTCAATCCATGTTTTTTGGCTTCTTCACGGACTTCATCCAAGCCTTTAAGAATGATCTCTGATGTATTGTTGTACACTTCAGACATGATGTGTGGTGTAGTGATGACTTTGCGGTAACCCAAATGTTCAAACTTCGCAAGCATGGCTATTGACTCATCCATTGAATTTGACCCATCATCAATTCCTGGAATTAAATGGCTGTGCATATCCACGCCGATCAAGGAAAGGTCTAGTGGTTCAGAAACTTGTTTTTTAAATAAAGAGAAGAGTCCCACAATCAACGGTTCTGATACATGTTTTCATAGTAGGCGCGATAAGCTCCGGAAGTGATTTGCTCCACCCATTCCGAATTTGACAAATACCAATCTACAGTGCTTTCCAATCCTTCTTCGAAGGTAATTGACGGTTTCCAGCCAAGTTCTGATGCCAACTTCGAAGCGTCGATGGCATAACGCATGTCGTGGCCTTTACGATCGGTCACGTAGGTAATTAATTTTTCAGATTCTCCAGCCGGTCTTCCCAATTTTTCATCCATCAAGCGACACAGAAAGAATACCAAATCGATGTTTTTCCATTCGTTCAATCCACCGATATTGTACGATTGACCAAACTCCCCCTTGTGAAAAATGACATCAATCGCTTTAGCGTGATCTTCTACCCACAACCAATCGCGAATGTTATCTCCCTTCCCGTAGACAGGTAAAGGTTTTAGTTCACGAATATTATTGATCATCAATGGAATGAGCTTTTCAGGGAAATGGTGTGAACCGTAATTGTTCGAACAATTGGACAACTTTACAGGCAAGCCATAGGTGTGAAAATATGCCCTTACAAAATGATCTGAAGATGCTTTTGATGCAGAATAAGGACTTCTTGGATCGTAGGGTGTTTGTTCAGTAAACAATCCTTCGTCGGATAAACTGCCATACACCTCATCGGTTGAGACGTGATGGAAGACATGGGATTCGTTGTTTTTCCACTGATCTTTTGCTGCTTGCAATAAATTCACAGTACCTACAACATTGGTCATCACGAATTCCATTGGACCTTCAATGGATCGATCGACGTGCGATTCGGCAGCCAAGTGGATCACATCTGTAATGTCAAAATCTGCAAATACCTTTTGAACTTCCGCTGCAGAAACGATATCTCCCTTTACAAATACATAATTTTCTGCACCTTGAACATCCGATAAATTTTCAAGATTTCCGGCATAGGTCAATTTGTCAAAGTTGATAATGCGGTAGTTTGGATAGGTGTTCACGAACAAACGAACGACATGAGAACCAATAAATCCTGCCCCGCCTGTAATCAATATTGTTTTATCAAAAGTCATTTTAAGCGCTTAGAGTGACCAATATTCCAAATCCTTAATTTTATTTTTAAAGATTCCCTTCACATCAACAAAAACACCTGTTCCATCACACAACATCCCTTGGAAATCAGCTTCTATCATTTGTTGGTATTCTTTGTGATTCACGGCTACTATGATGGCATCGTAGTCATTGGCTGCTTTTTCAACCAAACCAACTCCGTATTCGTGTTTCATTTCATCAGAAGATGCATGTGGATCAATCAAATCAACATGTACCTGGTATGACACCAACTCAGTAACGATGTCAATCACCTTAGAATTTCGAATGTCGCTGACATCTTCTTTGAATGTTGCTCCCATCACCAATACCTTCGCATCTTGAATGTGTTTTCCACGCGCAATGATTTTCTTCACTGTTTGCTTTGCGATGTAAAAGCCCATGGAATCATTCACATAACGACCACTCGTAATTACTTTCGAATGATACCCTGCCAACTGTGCTTTGTGGGTTAGGTAATATGGATCTACACCGATGCAATGTCCACCAACAAGTCCTGGTGAGAATTTCAAGAAATTCCACTTGGTACCCGCTGCTTCAAGAACATCGAATGTGTTTATTTTCAGCTTATTAAAAATAATAGAAAGCTCATTGATCAAGGCAATGTTCACATCACGCTGCGTGTTTTCAATGATTTTTGCGGCTTCAGCCACCTTGATTGAAGGCGCTCGGTGAACTCCGGCATCCACAACCAACTCATATACTTTTGCAATTTGGTCTAAAGACACATCACAGCATCCAGAAACCACTTTAATCACATTGCGAAGTGTATGTTCCTTGTCTCCTGGATTGATGCGCTCGGGAGAATACCCAACCATGAAGTCGTCCCTGAATTTAAGTCCACTTTCGGCTTCAAGCACAGGGATACAATCTTCTTCTGTACACCCCGGATAAACTGTTGACTCAAAAACGACATAATCACCTTTCTTCAGCACCTTTCCAACCGTAGCACTCGCACCAAGCAAGGGCTTTAGATTTGGAAGATTGGCATCGTCGATAGGTGTCGGAACAGCCACAACAAAGAAAGTTACATCGCGCAAGTCATTCAACTCACAGGTAAAAGAAATATCACATCCTTCAAAAGCCGATGACTCAAGCTCATTGCTTGGGTCAATGTTGTTTTTCATGAGGTCAACGCGTTCTTGGTTGATGTCAAATCCAACCACTTGAATTTTACGTGCGAACTCCAATGCGATGGGTAATCCAACGTAACCAAGACCGATTACAGCGATCTTTGTTTCCTTTTGAATCAATTGATCAAAGATTAAATTGCTCATTTCTAACTTTATAAATTCGTTCAATAATCTCAACGACTTTCAATCCTTCTAGTGCATTTGTAGTAGCCGAAGTTCTTCCTTTCAATGTCTCAATGACATTTCTGATGACAAAGTTATGGTTTGCTGCGGAACCTTTGTATGCTCCGTAATCATTTCCCGGATTCGTAGGTGCCAATTCGGGCATTTCATAGCCTTCAATGTTGCAAATTTCGACCTCATTCATGTACTGTCCACCGATCTTCACGCTTCCCTTCTTTCCGATGATAGTAATCGAACTCTCAAGGTTTTGCGTCGCCACTGAGGTTGAATAATTGATACTGCCCATGCCCCCATTCGTGAAGTCAAAACTGACAAATCCAGAATCTTCAAAATCAGTTATATTTTTGTGCGTAAAGTCTGCAAATTTTCCTTGAATGTTGTCGATATCGCCAAAAAGCCAATACATGATGTCGATGAAATGGGAAAATTGGGTGAACAAAGTACCTCCATCAAGGTCTTCAGTACCTTTCCATCCCCCTTGTTTGTAATAGCGCTCGTCTCGGTTCCAGTAGCAGTTGAGCTGAACCATGAAAATTTCACCCAACACTTCTTTTTCTATCAACTCTTTGATCCAAACAGAAGGTGGAGAATACCTGTTTTGCATCACACAGAAAACCTGTTTGGAAACCTGCAATGACTTAAAGATCACTTTCTCACAACTGTCTTTGGTCAAGCCCATTGGCTTTTCACAGACCACATGTTTCTTGGCATTGAGAGCGGCTAAACTTTGTGCGGCGTGAAAGCCATTCGGCGTGCATACATTGACCACATCAAATTCAAGTCCTGCAGCCAACACCTCATCAAAGGTGTGGTAAAATGGGACATTCCAATCGGCAACGCCACACTCTTCTTTGGAGCGAACATCGACCATAGCCACCAATTCACCCTCCTTGTCACGACGAATCATTTCTGCGTGACGTTTGCCAATGTGTCCGGCACCAATCACGACAAAACGTATTTTATTATCTGCTGCCATACTTCTTTTAATCTCTTTCAATATTAACGAATGCGATTTACTTCGCTTCCTTTTAATTCATATTCTTGGCCACTTTCATGGCAGCTTGCACGACCATTGTCATCAAACGACAAACGATGTCCATATTCACTCACCCAACCTATTTGTCGTGCAGGGTTTCCAACAACGAGCGCATAAGCAGGAACCGTTTTCGTCACCACCGCACCTGCACCAATGAATGCGAAAGCTCCTATATCATGTCCACACACGATGGTCGCATTGGCGCCAATGCTTGCACCTTTACCCACATGTGTTTTGGCGTATTGCTCACGCCGATTTACTGCACTTCGCGGATTGATCACATTGGTAAAAACCATGGATGGCCCAAGGAAAACATCATCTTCGCAATTCACTCCTGTATAGATGGACACGTTGTTCTGAACTTTCACATTATTTCCCAAATGCACCTCTGGAGAAATCACCACATTCTGTCCTATGTTGCAGCGTTCGCCTATGACACAAGCCGGCATGATGTGTGAAAAATGCCAAATTTTTGTTCCCTCACCTATGCTGCATCCTTCATCGACCACAGCTGTTTCGTGTGCAAAATAAGCCATCAGCGAATAATGTATTTGTCGAAGTCGTTGTGATCGGTCTGTTCCAACTCTTCTTGCGTTAAACTCTTAAAATAGTCGTAGGTAATCTTCAATCCTTCGGCACGATTTACCTTAGGTTCCCAGTTTAATAGTGCTTTCGCACGAGTAATGTCCGGTTGACGCTGTTTTGGATCATCAACTGGCAAGTCCTTGTAAACGATTTTCTGGTCCGAACCCGTCAATTGAATAATTTCTTCCGCAAACTCTCGAATTGAGATTTCATCTGGATTTCCAACATTCACCGGCATGTGATAGTCGCTGTGTAACAAACGAACAATGCCTTCCACCAAATCATCGATGTAACAGAACGAACGTGTTTGAGATCCATCGCCAAAAACAGTAATGTCTTCTCCCCTCAAGGCCTGACCAACAAACGCAGGCAAGGCACGTCCATCATTCAGTCGCATGCGCGGCCCGTAGGTATTGAAAATTCGAATGATCCGTGTTTCCAAGCCATGGTAATTGTGGTAAGCCATGGTAATGGCTTCTTGAAAACGCTTTGCTTCATCGTACACGCCTCGAGGACCAACAGGATTGACATTCCCCCAATAATCTTCATTTTGAGGGTGAACCGCTGGATCGCCATACACTTCTGATGTCGATGCGATGAGTACGCGAGAACCCTTTTGTTTTGCCAGTCCCAAGCAATTGTGAATGCCTAAAGATCCAACCTTCAAGGTCTGTATTGGGATTTTTAGGTAATCAATTGGACTCGCAGGCGAAGCGAAATGGAGGATATAATCCAATTTGCCTGGCACATGAATAAACTTTGAGACATCATGGTTGTAGAATTCAAAATTCTCCAACTTGAAGAGGTGTTCAATGTTTTTAAGACGGCCCGTAATGAGATTGTCCATACCGATGACATGGTACCCATCTTTCACAAAACGATCACAAAGGTGGGAACCTAAGAATCCGGCTGCTCCCGTAATCAATATGCGCTTTTGCTCCTTCATGGCTTATAAATTAATTGTACGTCTTCCGATGGAATTGTAATAAAATCCTTTTTCAGTCATTTCGTCCACATCGAACAAATTACGGCCATCAAAAATCACTTTATCGTTCATAACTTCAGCCATTCGCTCAAAATCAGGATTCCTAAAAATGCCCCATTCTGTGCAAATGATAAGCGCATCTGCCCCATGCAAGGCGTCGTATTCCGAACTAGAGAATTCAATCGAATCTCCAAAGTGCTGCTTTACATTTGGCATTGCCTCTGGGTCATAACTTGAAATGCTTGCTCCATGATTCAATAAGTCTTGGATAATCTCCAAAGCCGGTGCTTCGCGAATGTCGTCCGTATCTGGTTTAAAGGCCAGTCCCCAAATGGCTATTTTCTTGCCTGTAAGATTTCCTCGGAAATAATTTTTCACTTTTGGCAAAAGCACTTTCTTCTGGTCCTCGTTTATTTCAATCACGGCCTGTAGAATCCGAAAGTCAAAATCATTTTCTTTTCCCGACTTCACGAGGGCTTGTACATCTTTGGGGAAGCAGGATCCTCCATAGCCGATCCCTGGAAATAAAAATCGTTTGCCGATGCGATCGTCCGAGCCAATTCCAATGCGCACTTTATCTACATCCGCACCCACCAACTCACAAAAATTCGCCACCTCATTCATGAAGGTAATCTTCGTTGCCAAAAAGGAGTTCGCTGCATATTTTGTCAATTCCGCTGAGCGTTCATCCATAAAGATGATTGGATTGCCTTGTCGAACGAAAGGCTTATACAGTTGCTCCATGACTTTACGTGCGCGTTCTGAACCTGCACCAATGACGACACGATCTGGCTTCATAAAGTCACTCACTGCAAATCCTTCACGCAAAAATTCAGGGTTTGATACCACATCAAATTGGCAGCGTGCATTTTTTGCAATCGCCTCTCTAACTTTATCTGCTGTTCCAACGGGAACTGTGCTTTTATCAACGATGACCGCATAATCTGAGAGTAAATGCCCCAATTGATCAGCAACACCAAGGATGTAGCGCAAATCCGCCGAACCATCTTCACCTGGAGGAGTTGGAAGCGCTAGGAAAATGATTTCAGCATCCTTGATTCCCTTTTCTAGGTCTGTTGTAAATGTTAATCTCCCAGCGTTTACATTTCGTTCAAATAAAACATCGAGATTCGGCTCATAAATAGGAACCTTACCATTGCGCATACCCTCGACCTTTGATTTGTCTATATCAACACACACTACTTGATTGCCTGTTTCAGCGAAACAAGTACCTGTAACGAGACCTACATACCCTGTCCCAACTACTGCTATTTTTTTCATAAGAATTTAAGAATGAGCTTTGACAAAATCAACCACCGTCGCACAAATCAAGTCCAACTGTTCCTGTTCCATCTCCGTATGAATCGGCAGAGACATCACGCAAGAGGTGAGCGCATCCGTTACTGGCAACACCGTTTCTGCACTTCCGAAAGCAGAGAACATCTTCTGGCGGTGCGCAGGAACGGGGTAATAGATCATGGATGGGATTTCTTTTGTTGCAAGGTAAGCGACCAGTTCATCGCGATCAATGCCTGTCAATTGCATCGTATACTGATGGAATACATGCAGTGACTGAGCACCTCGCACCGGTGTTTTAATCTGTGGATATTCGGCAAAAAATGCGTCGTAATGATCGGCCACTTTTCTTCTGGCTGCGATATAACTATCTAAGCGTGGCAATTTTATGCGTAAGACAGCTGCTTGAATGGTGTCTAATCGTGAGTTACAGCCAACCACATCGTGGTAATAGCGCTGGCTTTGTCCATGGTTGGCAATCATTCTCATCTTCGCAGCAAGCTCATTGCTGTTGGTGCAAATCGCACCACCATCTCCATAGCAACCTAGATTTTTCGATGGAAAGAATGAGGTACAACCGATCTCTCCAATGGTTCCCGTTTTTGAAACAGTGCCGTCTTGGTGGTAATAATCACTACCTATCGCCTGCGCATTGTCTTCCACGACATATAGATTATACTCCTTTGCAATCTTCATGATGGCATCCATATTGGCTGCTTGACCATACAAATGCACTGGAACAATCGCCTTCGTTTTTTCAGTGATGACAGCACGAATGGTTGTTGGGTCAATGCAAAACGTATCCGTATCCACTTCAACAAACACTGGCTTTAATCCGAGCAATGCCATCACTTCTGTTGTCGCGATATAAGTAAATGAAGGGGTGATCACCTCATCGCCTGGCTTTAAATCCAAGGCCATCAGTGCAATTTGAAGGGCATCTGTCCCGTTGGCGCAGGGAATAACATGCTTTACGCCTAGATATTCTTCCAATTCTTTTTGGAACAATTGAACATCTGGGCCGTTGATAAATTGCGCATTTTCAATGACATTCATCAGTGCCGCATCAACTTCTGTTTTGATCTGCTGGTACTGAGTCTTCAGATCGACCATTTGAATCTTTTTCATTCAAGAATGCAATTAATCAGTTCAAGTCGGTAAAGGTACGAATTCAAGGTTTATATTGAGAAAACTAAGAGAAAAAATGGCTGTCCTATTGCGAATATATCTCCAAGTTATACTTCTCAACGCGACATTTTCATCGTTTTTAACATACACATCGTAAAATGACCTTAAATTTGGAGCATGTTGAGGAAAATCGTTTCACTTACGTTCATCGTCCTATCGCTTTCTGCAATTGCTCAGCGGAACGTCACCGATTCCATAATTGGAACACCATGGGTAGGTGTTCATTATGGTGGCAACTGGACAGGTGGAGATCTGGCCAATCGCTATGGTTATCTCAGCCACCTTGGGTTTATGGCGGGATATAAAACCAACAAAAATCTGTACTTGGGGATGGAAGCCAATTTCATTTTCGGAAATGAACTCGACACCTCTCTGAATCATATTTTTGACCATTTGGTAGATTCATACGGACACATCACCGACGTGAATGGAGATATCGCTAAAGTATTGGTGTACTCGAGAGGCATGCACATTAACCTTTCCATAGGCAAAGTGATTCCGGTGCTTTCTACAAACAAAAACTCTGGTATTTTCCTACATGGTGGTATAGGTGTCTTGGTGCACCATTTGCGCATTGAAACGCAAGATCAAGTCATTCCTCAATTGGAACTTGATTATAAGAAAGGGTATGACCGCTTGTCCATCGGACCAAATTTGCACCAATTTGTGGGGTATGCGTTCCTTGCCGATGGCGGATATTACAACTTTTACGGCGGGTTCTACTGCCAACAAGGATTCACCAAAAATCAGCGCACGATTAATTTCGATCAACCCGATGTGCCTGTTTCTAAAAAAACCATGTTTGACCTTCAGTATGGATTTCGACTAGGCTGGTTTATTCCGTTTTACAAGCGAGAAGTCAAAGATTACTATTTCGACTGATGCATTTGTTGTATAACATCAGCATTCACCTTTTCGGACTTGCCATTCGATTGGCATCGCTTTTTAATCCCAAAGCAAAAGATTGGGTGAAGGGCAGAAAAGACTTCTTTAAACACTTTCCTCAATCCAATTCCACGCCTGTCCTTTGGTTTCATTGTGCGTCCCTCGGAGAATTTGACATGGCCATTCCCGTGATGAACGAGCTGCGCGCATCGCATCCAAACCACACCATTCTCGTTACCTTCTTCTCCCCTTCCGGGATGCAGCATTACCACAAGAGATCGCATCCCGCCGACCTTGTCCTTTATTTGCCTTTAGACACTCCAAAAAATGCGCACCGTTTCGTGTCTCACTTTAAACCCGAAAAGGCCTTTTTTGTGAAGTATGAGTTTTGGACAAATTACCTTGATGCATTGAAAGTATCAGGCGCTAAGGTTTTTTCAATCTGTACTTTACTCCGCCCCGACCATCGTTTTTTTCGCTTGTACGGTAGATTTTTTCGTCAATCACTGCGCCGCTTCGATCATTTCTATGTTCAAAATGAGTCGACGAGTACATTGCTGCATTCTATAGGCATAACACAAGTTACGATAACAGGCGACACTCGTTATGACAAAGTGATTGAAACAAGAGAAAAGCAAGAAGCGAATCCTAGAATTGACGAATTTTTACAGGGAGAACAAGCCATTATTTTTGGAAGCACTTGGCCAGAGGACGAAGCCATCATTCTTCCTTGGATTGACGCACATTCATCCGTAAAGTGCATTATCGCTCCGCATAACATTGATTCTGCTCACGTTCAATCGCTTCAACAAGCACTCGGTGAGCGTTGTATTCTGTTCACAGAAAACGACAACAAGAATTGTCAAGTATTAATTCTAGATACCATCGGACATCTGTCAAGTGCCTATGGGTCTGCGAAGATTGCCTATGTCGGAGGTGGATTTTCGGGCAAGCTGCACAACATCTTAGAGCCTGCTGTGTATGGAATACCAGTGCTTTTTGGTCCGAAGTTTAATCGTTTTCCGGAAGCACAACAATTCATCGATGCAGGAATTGGATTTTCTGTTCTGGACACGAAAACACTTACAGAAACGATGTGCGATGTCACAAGTCGTTTGAGTGAAATCAAAATCGAAGCGGATGCACTCATCCAACAAAACGCTGGAGCGGCAAGGCGCATCGCTGAACATCAACGATTGAATTTTCCCGACTAATCTACCCCTTCCAACTCAAAACTTCCAATTGTTCGCTAGACCGAGTCCCAAAAGCCAATTGAACTTCACGAATCATCCGTTCGATGGAAGCCCATTTCGTTGTTCGGTGTCCCGCTAGAGCAATAATTTCGCGCGCTGGATACGTATGACTTGCCCCCGATCGGATGTGTTTCAGTGCATCGCGCTGTTGTTTTGTCATGCGGTAAAACTCAGGCACCAAGGTGTATCCGCCATCTTGGTCTACCATATTCATCAGCAATTCTACATTCCCTCCCTCATAGCTCCAATTGAAAGTATCTTTTTCATCTTGAATGCCACAGAAGCTGACCATTTGTGTCCGCAAGCAATTTCCTTTCGTCAAAAGCCAAGGATTTAATTCCGTCAATTGTTCGATGTTTACCTCAGAAGTTTTGATTTCCTTCGTGTAGGCCATTATTTCTTCACGGTATAAAGGAATCGTTCGAAACGAGGGATCACTGACTGGTCCAGCCAAAATTGCCAGGTCCACTTGTTTGTTCATCATCGCCACCAATAAATCCTGTGTACGCATCTCTTCGATAATCAATTGAACACCTGGCAGCTGCGTCTTCCACTTCGTAAACATTTCAGGAATGAGGTAAGCCGCCACCGTTGGAATCACACCCATTCGAATTTCCTCTTTATAGGTACCGTTCCATTTGGCAGTAATCGTTTCTAGGCGTTGCTCCTCATTTAGAATATCGCGCAAGACAGGAATCAAATCTTGACCGAAAAGTGTGAGTTCCACTGGATTTCTGTCGCGATCAAATACGACATGTCCGAGCAGTTGTTCTGCTTTTTTCACTTGCATGGAAAGCGTCGGCTGCGTCACATGACACAGTTCACTTGCCCGAACAAAATTTCTGGTTTCACTGAGCACCACCAGATAGTGCATTTGTTGGATGGAAAGCATATAGATAAATTCAATGGAAGTATAAATATAATTGAAAAGTACTATAATCATACCGGCTTATCTTCGAATCATTGAACTATTCACTAAATACAAATGACTATGAAAAAATTAATCCGCCGTTTGAAAAAACGCATTTTCAAGAAACCGAAGCATCAACTTGTCATCGTTAAAAAGGAAGCAGAAAGCATTGCCGAATCCATGGGAGTCGATATGTTTCGCTTTTCAATGCTCGAACAGATCTGCATTGTATCAAGCCATGAAAGCACAAGCAAGGTGTCTTGTTTCCAAAAAATCGTTTCGCATTGTGAAAACACGAATGAAATCGTTATAATGATTTACTTGTTCGATAAAATTCTAGAAAATTACTACGAACAAGTGCGGATGGCTCGCATGAATTGAGTCGAATTCACAAGCAATCAACTCATCGATTCATCCTATCACGAAATAGATTAAATCGATAAAAACTAGTTGAATAAGCCACTAATTTTGTTTTACAAAAAAATTAAAAACATGTCTGAATTTATAGAAATAACGAAAGAGAATTTAAACGAAGTGATTTCCAATTCTCAAAAAATTGTGGTCCTTGATTTCTACGCGCAGTGGTGTGGACCATGTAAAGCATTGATGCAAATGATCGACGAATTGTCAGTTGAATATGCCAACAGTGTGGTTTTTGCAAAAATCAATGTAGATGAGTTCATTGACTTCACTGCAGAACACCGTATTCGAACAATTCCTCACTTACTCATCTATAAAAATGGAGAGGTGATTGAGCGAATTCCAGATCTACAAAAGAAAATCATCTACCAGCAACGCTTGAACGCGTTGATTTAATTTTTCAACTTCGTCGTATGTATTCGAACCGAAAAGCAGTAAATTTGTTATCAATATTATAAATCAACAATTCAATTAAAAATGGGAGTATTAGTAGGCAAAAAAGCACCGTCTTTCAAGGCGTCAGCAGTAGTAAATGGTGGAGAGATCGTGAACGGCTTTTCATTGGACCAATACATTGGTAAAAATCATGTGATTTTCTTCTTTTACCCGAAAGATTTCACCTTTGTATGTCCATCTGAGTTGCATGCATTTCAGGCGAAGTTGTCTGATTTCGAAGCACGCGGCGTTAAGGTTGTAGCATGTTCAACAGACACAGAAGAATCGCACTGGGGATGGTTGCAAGTACCTAAAAACAAAGGAGGAATCGAGGGTGTTAAATACCCAATCGTTGCCGATACATCAAAAACAATCTCAGAAGCTTTCGGTGTTCTTGCCGGAGAATATGAGTACGACATGGAGGGTGCTTTGACCGCTTCAGGACCAATGATCGCCTACCGTGGTTTGTTCTTGATCAACAAAGAAGGTGTGGTTATGCACCAGTTGGTGAACATGTTCCCATTGGGACGCAACGTGGACGAAGCACTCCGAATGGTAGATGCACTTCAGTTCTTCGAAGAAAACGGAGAAGTATGTCCAGCAAACTGGCAAAAAGGTGACGAAGGAATGAAAGCGAGCTTTGACGGCGTTGCTGATTACCTTGCAGCGCATTAAGCACAAATGAGATGAAAAAAAAGCTGCTGAAAAGCGGCTTTTTTTTTGACTAGATGTTAAGATATTAAGATGCTAAGATTTCAAGATGTTAGGACTACTTCTTCGCTCTGAGAGCTTCGAAGTTTGAAAGACAAAAGACTTCGAAGAAGTTACTAATCACTAATGACGAGTTACTAATTACGAGTTTGGTGGCTCCACCGCAGCGGACACGTGAGGTGCGAAAGCAGTCTCGAAGCCACGAGTTATGAATGTTTGGTGAGTCGACACTCAGCAAGAATAAAATAAAAATCCCCTCGTGGAGGGGCAAGGGGTGGTTTATACATGCTTCCTAAGCTAAAACGCAGGTGCCAATACCAGAGAAGTTCACTAAAATTCGTTTTTGATATTCCGCCCCAGCGGCTTTTCCGCAGCGAAGGTGAGCGAGCAAAACTTGAACATAATTCAAAATGACCAAAAGTACACTGTGCAATTTAGATCAAACATAAACGTGGTTTTAGTCGGACAACAATGATTACGAATGACGAGTTCCGAGTTACAAATGACGAGTACTAATGACTAAAAAGGAAAGAGGTTCAACTTATGGGTTTGGAATTTTTTTAATGTCAACTTTTTTCCATTTTTTCAACTCAAACACTTTTTCTAAATCAACTTTTTCAATAACTTAAGATGAAAATTGATTTTTCATGCTACCCACTATTCACCTCAATCGCCAGGAAATTGGCTTAAAAACCTACTATTACATCACCTTTCCATTCAACCGGAATTTGTATGCTTTGTTTCGTTCATTCGAATATGTTCATTGGGATAAGTACGAAAAATCCTTCGTATTTGACGAGAACGATTTGTCCATTGATTCACTACTTTCCCACGTTGAAGGAAAGGCGCTTCTTGAATTTCGTGAGAAACGATTAGAAAGTGTAGAATACAAGCGATCTCATTTGCGTCCTTCCGATTTTTTGGAACCCCTGGATGACATAAAGTCGCATGAAATTGTGCGTTTCGAGCATTATTTGCAATCAAAGCGCTACAGTTCGAATACTATAAAAGTTTACGCTGAAACCTTGCGTGTCTTTCTGCGCTACTTCGCTAGCAAAGCGATTGAAGAAATTAGCAATGACGACCTCATTGCTTTCAACAACGAATATATTTTGAAGAATAATTTTTCTTCTTCCTATCAAAACCAGCTTGTGAATGCCGTGAAGTTGTACTACTCGGCGATTCAGCATAAAAAAATAGATGTGGAATTGGTGCATCGACCACGTCGAGAGAAAACCTTACCGAATGTGCTGAGTAAAGAGGAGGTGAAAAGCATACTTGACGCGCCATATAATTTAAAACATCGGGCTATGCTATCTATGATTTATTCTTGCGGATTACGACGCAGTGAATTATTGAATTTAACCAAACTTGATATTGATTCAAAAAGAATGGTTGTTATTATTCGAATGGCGAAAGGAAAAAAAGACAGAATCGTACCGTTATCGCCTAAAATTTTGATTTTACTGCGTGATTATTATAAGAGCTATAAACCCAAACATTTTCTATTTGAAGGTCAAGATGGTGGCAGATACAGTGAGAAAAGTTTAGAAAATGTTTTTAAACAGTCACTTTTAAAGGCTAGAATTGAGAAGCCAGCAACCATGCACTGGTTGAGACACAGTTACGCTACACATTTATTAGAAAGTGGTACTGACTTGAGATACATTCAAAATTTACTTGGACACAAAAGCAGCAAGACCACAGAGATTTACACGCATGTTAGTACGAAGAATATTCAAAACATACGAAGTCCCTTCGACGATTTGGAATTAAATTAAACCTTATATTTAACTAATGAATACTATTAAATTATTTGAAAGCAAAAACATCCGTTCTGTTTGGAATGAAGCAGAAGACAAGTGGTATTTCTCAGTACATGATATTGTTTTTATCTTAACTGATAGCAGTGATGTGAAGCAATATGTCAAAAGGATTTTAAGCAGAGATTCTTCTCTAAAGTTGAAGTGGGGTACAATTTGTACCCTAGTAGAAATGAAAGCGGCTGACGGAAAGAATCGAAAAATACTTGCCGCCAATAGCCAAGGATTACTTAGAATAATTCAATCCATTCCTTCACCCAAAGCGGAACCATTTAAGCTTTGGCTTGCCCAAGTAGGTTCTGAAAGAATTGAAGAGATTGAAAATCCAGAATTAGCAATTCAACGTACCAGAGAAACCTACAAGTTGAAAGGATATTCGGATGAATGGATAGAAAAACGAATGAGGAGTATTGCGATTCGTGAAGAATTAACAGAAGAATGGTCTGAACGAGGAATCAAAGAGCAGAAAGAATATGCAATTCTTACAGCACAAATTTCAAAAGCAACCTTCGGATTAACTCCTTCTGAGTACAAAGAAGTAAAGAATTTAAAGACAGAAAATCTTCGGGATCATATGACTGATTTAGAACTGATTTTCTCAATGCTAGGCGAAGCATCAACAACTGCGATAGTAAAAACACAGAATCCGCAGGGTTTTACAGAAAACAAAAAGGTAGCCAAACAAGGAGGTGATGTTGCAGGAAATGCACGTAAGGAGTTGGAGAATAAAACCGGGAAATCCATTGTTTCTTCTGAGAATTTCAAGCAAATTGGAGAGAAAAAGCAAAAGAAACTTAAATAATGACTAGTTTTAATTACCCTCATTTTATGAGGCTTAGCCAGCCCATCTGCGAGATAAGCCTCAAAAAATGGCGGTTATATATAAGTTAGCGTACATTGTTCAATAAAACATATATGAAAGAAGATTTAAAATTTCAAACACTAATTCATTTACACTTTGGCAAGGATGGAAAGCATAAACACAATGCTATTTTACGAGCTTATAGAGATTTTAATAGAACTTTAGTACTTAAAAAAGAATCAAAAATTGAAAGAGAAACAAAAAAAATTGAAATTGCTAATTTTTTAGAGGTAGAACTTTCAAAATTACTTACAAAGAGATTTAAAAATCAAACTGCATTTGATTCATTTCACAAAGTACTATCTTTTCAAATCAGATATAAATGGAAATTATTATCATTTGGGCAGATTCAAAAATGGATAAATATGACATTAAAATATTGGCTTATAATTGGTGAAGATCGCATTCACGGAATCGAAAAGAATTATGAGTATTTTCATATCCCAATAGATAGAATTATTAAGGAAAGAATTTTTAAAGACCATAAACATAAATTTCCTTGGAGTAAAATAACTGATTACAGTGTTTACTTCAAATACCAAGAGGAATTTAGAAAATTAAATCCAAGTGAAATTCCTATTATATTCGAATCAGAAATATATATTAAAATTAAACAATGAGCGACATAACACCATCAATCCCATCATTCGCCTTTAATTACTGGCGCCCTTGGAAAGAAGGGTCTAGTGTAATTGATAGTTACCTAGATTACAGAAAAGATATCTCTTTAGTTAAATATGGAGCCGATTCTGTTGGAAAATATATTCAAACAGCATCTAAAGAACAGGTTAATGCTATTAACAAAGTTGGTAATGATATTGGAAAAGGTTTAAATATTTTATCATTCTTGACTATTGAGAGCACGAATCAAACTGTAAACGCAATAAATGATCTAGGTGGTCAAATAGAAGCTATATTTTCGAAAACAAATGATAGTTTAAGTTTCATTAATAGGAAAATAGATATACAAATTGAGCAACAAAAAATTAGTAATCTACTACTTCAAAATATTTCAGAACTACTCAGAGTTCCTGATAGTGAAAAAGAAAGGCAACATTGTATAGAATTAGGTTTGAAATTTTTTGTTAATGCTCAAAAAGATACTGATTTATTCGCGGATGCACTTGAAGAATTACAAAAGGCTGAAGCTTTAATGAAACAAGATTATTTTGTGTTACATAGAATTGGATGTATATACCTCTATGCTGATAAATTTATAAATCCAGAAAAAGCTTTGGAATATTTCAAGAAAGCTGCCAAATATTCTAGCGTAGAAAGCGATCCAAAAGCAGTAAGATTAGTGAATGTTTTGACAACTAATTTTAATTCTCCAAATTCTGCGGTAAATAATTCTATTGAAAAACTTCAGTTGTTAACCTCGGACTCATTTGAAAAAGCTGCCTTTGCAGCTTATGTTCTCGGTGACTTTAATGAGGCTGTTCTAAATCAAAATAAAGCCTTTAAGTATAATCCAGAGCCCAAAAATCAATTCTTGCTTTCGAAATACCAATTTCGCAATGGTAATATTACCGAAGCTATAGAAAATTTAGATCAAGCAATTGAATTAAACCCTCACTTTTTTGATGCAATTGTTCAATTATCTGATCTTGATATAGCTGGAGAGCCAGAAGTTGCTAGCTTACTTCAGGAAAAAAATAATAGAATAAATAATGAAATAGAAGACAAAATTGGATTTGCAAAAAAAATAAAATCAAAAGTCTCTTCGGAAATAGCTTCTCACCTAGAAAATCTAAAGATTGAATTATTGTATTCAAAAAAACTTTTAGACCTAAACAAAAAAAAGGAAGAATTGATTAGTTTAGAGAACAAAACTAAAGAATCATTCGCTCAAATAGATTTGCAAATTAATAGATTACTTGACAGAAATCAATATAGGACTTTTAATGAATCAAAACGAAAATATTTAATTAATGCACTTACAGAACTTAAGAATATTAATATTGAAGATGCAATCATTCCTTTGAATGAAATTAGTGAAGATATAAGGATAGACTTTGAATCTGATTTATTTCATGAAGGCTTTATTGAAACAAATGAGCGTGATTTTAAGAAACAAATTTCAATTATAGAGGAGACTATAATTCAAATTCAAAAGACAAAATTTTGCAACTTATCAGAAATTGAAATTCAAGAAATAATAACCGAGCTAAAAAATTTAACGTGTCTTAATTTGACGGAATTTTCCCATATCAAAAATAAATTCATCGTGATTCAGTCAATCATTGAGAAAGATAAATTAAAATTGGGTGTAAAATTTGCCGGTGGTATAGTTTTTTTTATTGACCAAAATGGCAAAAATGGCCTAGTGGTCGCCGAACATGATATTTCAGAAGCACAAGAATATAACATGGTCGTAAACCATCATCAGTTAGGAAAAAATACAATAACAATGAAAGGCCATGCAAATTGGGGTGGTGCGGGAAGAATTGGCACAAGTAAAAAATTTGGCAGTGGCAAAAACAACACTCAATTAATAGTTGACAAAGCTAGTTGGAACTCTGGTTTTTTTAGTAAAAAACCAGCTCCAACCGCTGCTAGATTATGTACAGAGTGGAGTCACAATGGATATAAAGATTGGTATTTACCGAGTCTTTTAGAATTAAAAATGATTTTTGAAAAAGGATATATAAAACACATTCCAAAAAAGGGTAAAAATGGATTATTTGAAGAAGGACCTTGTTATTGGTCTAGTAGCGAAATTGATGGAGATCGTGCTTTGTATTATAGTGGTTTTACCGAGAGTGATATGCCAAAAGATAGGATAGCTTATGTAAGAGCGATTAGATCATTCTAAACAACGATACGCTAACAGCGTGTAAGCAATATTGCCTTGCCGCAGGCGCAACACAAGGCAACATCGCCTACACGC
>CAIQQH010000125.1 GCA_903873915.1 uncultured Flavobacteriia bacterium
AGGTTCGACCCCGATGGGGTCCACCAAAACAGAGTGAAAAGCGAGAGCGGTTCACTCTCACTCTAGTTTTAATTCGCTCTCTCCTTCTCGTCTTATCTAGAATTGAACAGAGAATGCTCACAAATTGGGAAAAAGAAAAGGTGAAAGTATTCAATAGAAATTAACCCTGACCATAGATTGATCGAGGCAGTATTTTTATTGCATCAAGATAAAAAAAGAAAGATTGCAGTGTTAATGAAGTAATTCAAATGCTGCCGTAGCCACTGATGTTACACCAAAAGCGTTCTCATGTTGACTTTATCATCAATTAAGCGGTGCAAATCAGCAATGTTCACGCGCACTTGTTCCATGGTATCGCGGTCACGAATGGTTACCGTATTGTTTTCCAATGTTTCATGATCCACAGTCACTGAGAATGGCGTACCAATCGCATCTTGACGGCGGTAGCGCTTGCCTATCGAATCCTTCTCGTCGTATTGACACAAGAAGTCGAATTTCAAACCATCAATAATTTCACGAGCTTTCTCTGGCAAACCATCTTTCTTTGTCAAAGGCATAACAGCTGCTTTGTAGGGCGCTAATGCCGGTGGAATAGACAGTACAGTTCGCTCGGAGCCATCCTCCAAGACTTCATTTTTATGTGAGGCACTGAGCACAGCCAAGAACATACGGTCGAGACCAACCGATGTTTCAACCACAAAAGGCACATAATTCTGATTCAATTCTGGGTCAAAATACTGCAATTTCTTTCCGGAAAACAGCTCGTGCTGCTTCAAGTCGAAGTCTGTGCGTGAATGAATTCCTTCAAGCTCTTTAAATCCCATAGGAAAATTGAACTCGATATCACAGGCTGCATTGGCGTAATGTGCCAATTTTATATGGTCATGGAAACGGTATTGGTTGTCGCCTAATCCAAGTGCCTTGTGCCATTTAGATCGTGTTTCCTTCCAGTACTCGTACCATTTCATTTCTTCACCTGGTCGGCAGAAGAACTGCATTTCCATTTGTTCGAATTCGCGCATGCGGAAAATAAACTGGCGAGCGACAATTTCATTTCTAAACGCCTTACCTATTTGTGCAATCCCAAAAGGGATTTTCATTCGTCCTGATTTCTGTACGTTCAAGAAATTGACAAAAATACCTTGAGCCGTTTCTGGTCGGAGGTAAATTGTTGCAGCATCGCCTGACACAGATCCTATTTCAGTTGAAAACATCAAGTTGAACTGACGTACCTCCGTCCAATTTCGTGAGCCACTTACGGGGCATACGATTTCGCAGTCCATGATCAATTGATACACGCCCTCCAAATCATTTGCTTCGAGTGAGGTACGCATTCGGTCTTCAATTTCTTTTATTTTCTCTGCGTTGCGCAGCACGTTTGGATTGGTCGCTCGAAATTGGTGTTCATCGAAATCGTCACCAAAGCGCTTCACTCCTTTTTCAACTTCTTTTTCAATTTTAAGACGCATTTTTTCCATGTGCTCCTCCAGCAAAACATCTGCACGGTAGCGTTTTTTGGAATCTTTATTGTCAATGAGTGGATCATTAAAAGCATCAACGTGACCAGAGGCCTTCCATGTGGTCGGATGCATAAAAATCGCAGAATCAATACCTACAATATTTTCATGCATTTGAACCATCGACTTCCACCAATAGGATTTGATGTTATTTTTCAATTCTGAACCAAGTTGCCCATAATCGTAGGTAGCTGCCAATCCGTCGTAAATCTCAGATGACGGAAATACAAACCCATATTCCTTCGCATGGGAGATGACCTCCTTCAGTTTATCCTCTTTTTGTTCCATAGGGCAAAGTTAAAAAGATTTTTTAGGGGGGCGGTGCCGGAATCAAAGATCGTAGGGGCAATTTTAAGTTGCATATTTGTGCATTTATCGGTAATTTATTTTCTCGTTGCGTTGCTCACATTTATGAACTATGCAACACAAAGGAGAAATTGTTGAGAAGGCCGTAAATGCGCATAAAACGCCTATAATTTTGAGAATATTCTAGAATTCCACTAAAAATTGATTTCGACCCCGAATTAATTTAAAATCCTACTCCCCCAATCCACCGAAAAGCCTACCTTTGCTTTTCCATCAAGAGTACAAGATAAATGGATAAAGTATCGTACGTCGGAAATGCGGATGTAAGCGCTATCGACCACCTATACCAACAATATCGTCAGGATCCCGAAAGCGTGGATATCGGCTGGAAAAAATTCTTCGAAGGGTTCGATTTTGCCCGAACGAATTATGAAGACAGCGGAGAAATTCCTGAGAATTTTCAAAAAGAGTTCAAGGTCATTAATCTGATCAATGGTTATCGTTCACGTGGACATTTGTTCACGAAAACGAATCCCGTTCGTGATCGCCGGAAGTATACCCCGACTTTAGATATTGAAAACTTTGGTCTTGAAGAAAGTGACCTAAATACCGCATTCAATGCCGGCGAAGAAATTGGGATTGGTGTTGCGACATTGCGCGAAATCATCGACCACCTCAACTTAACCTACTGCCAATCTATCGGTATCGAGTATGCGTACATGAGGGATCCTGAGCGCATTGCATGGTTCAAGAATAAAATCGAATTAAAAAACAGACCTAGCTTCGACAAAAGCCGTAAAATTCAGATTTTCAGCATGCTCAACAAAGCATCGTGCTTTGAGTCATTTTTGGGCAAAAAATTCGTTGGCCAGAAGCGTTTTTCTGTTGAAGGTGGTGAAGCTTTGATTCCTGCATTAGATACACTCGTGAACAAAGGTTCTGAACTTGGTGTGGAATATTTCGTGATGGGAATGTCGCACCGTGGACGTTTAAATACCTTGACCAATATTTTCAAAAAACGTCCGCAAGATATCTTTTCTGAATTTGAAGGGAAAGAGTTTGACGCCGTTGACTACTTTGATGGAGACGTAAAATATCACCAAGGTTTTAGCTCGACTGTCGAATTGTCAAACGGAAAAACCATTGGCTTGACGCTTTCGCCAAATCCATCGCACCTCGAGGCTGTAAACACAGTAGTTGAAGGGATTGCGCGAGCGAAGGTTGATCACATCCTAAAGTCTGAAGATAAGATTTGTCCGGTACTCATACATGGTGATGCAGCAATAGCTGGTCAAGGAATTGTTTATGAAACGATACAAATGGCGCAACTTGATGGCTATCGTGCGGGTGGTACCATTCACCTTGTGGTGAACAATCAGGTTGGTTTTACAACGAATTATTTGGATGGACGATCTTCAACCTACTGCACAGATGTTGCGAAAACAACACTTTGCCCAGTTTTCCATGTGAATGGCGACGATGTAGAGGCTGTTGTTCAAACGATTGAAATTGCCATGGAATACCGTCAAGAATTTAATCGCGACGTTTTCATCGATATTCTATGTTACCGCAAGTATGGTCACAATGAGGGGGATGAGCCAAAATTCACGCAACCTCATTTGTACAACCTCATTGCAAATCACCCGAATCCAAAAGACATTTATTTCTCCCAACTCGAAAGTGAAGGGATTTTAAATAAAGACGAAGCAAAGAAAATTGAAGAAGAGTACAATAATTTCCTAGAAACGGAATTTGAGAACTCCCGCAAGATGGATAAAGCCCTTGTTTACGATTTCTTATCTGCCACTTGGGAAGGATTCCGTCATGCCCATGATGAAGATTTTGCGCATTCTCCAGACACAGGCTTCGACAAGAAAAAACTGTACGAATTGGGCATCAAGTTGTCAACCCTTCCTGAAGGAAAAAAATACTTCCGTAAGATTGCCAAAATCTTTGACGATCGAATGAATGCTGTGAAGAACAACACCTTGGATTGGGGAACGGCTGAGATGCTAGCTTATGCCACTTTACTTGATGAAGGACACCCCGTGCGTATTTCAGGACAGGACGTTGAGCGTGGGACCTTCTCTCACCGACATGCCGTTGTAAAAACAGAAGACACAGAAGAAGAAATAATTACATTAAACCACTTATCGGAAAATCAAGCAGAATTTACAGTCTACAATTCGCTACTTTCTGAATACGGTGTTCTAGGATTTGAATACGGATATTCATTGGCTACACCTAATGGTTTAACGATTTGGGAAGCACAATTTGGAGACTTCTTCAATGGTGCTCAAATCATGATTGACCAATTTATTTCTGCAGGTGAAGATAAAT
Source organism: uncultured Flavobacteriia bacterium (assembly GCA_903873915.1). Taxonomy (GTDB): domain Bacteria; phylum Bacteroidota; class Bacteroidia; order Flavobacteriales_D; family Crocinitomicaceae; genus M0103. The sequence continues at coordinate 4,164 of CAIQQH010000125.1, forward strand.
GGGCCACGCAAAGTGGACTCGTTTTGCTTTTGCCTCACGGGTACGAGGGTCAAGGAGCGGAGCACTCTTCCGGTCGAATGGAGCGATTCTTACAGCAATGTGCAGACAACAACATGCAGATTGTCAATACATCAACCCCTGCAAACCATTTCCATTTGTTGCGTAGACAGTTGAAGCGAGAATTTAGAAAGCCATTGATTGTTTTCTCTCCGAAAATGATTTTACGTTTACCAGCAGCAACATCTGCACTTGAAGAAATGGCAGCAGGCTGTTTCCAAGAAGTTCTTGATGACGCAGCGGCAAATGTTTCCAGTGTAGATACAGTAGTTTTCTGCTCGGGTAAATTCTACTACGAGATGAAAGTGAAGGCTGCGGAATTGGGTGTTGAAAATATGGCCTTTGTGCGCATTGAACAACTCTACCCTTTGCCAAAGAATCAAATTGACGCAACGATTGCAAAATATAAAAACGCGAAGAATATCCTTTGGGCCCAAGAAGAACCTGCGAACATGGGAGCTTGGACCTATGTAGCCATGTCGATGAGAGACATTCCTTTTGTTGGAATCACTCGCCATTCAACTGCAGCAGCCGCAGAAGGATCAAAAAAATTGCATGAAAAACGACTGAAGCAACTCTTTGCAGATTTGTTCAGTTATGCGAAAGTAAAAGTCAACTAAGCACTCCATACTAAAATAGACCGATATGTCAGTATTAGAAATGAAAGTTCCAAGTCCGGGTGAATCAATCTCGGAAGTAGAAATTGCTCAATGGTTGGTCTCTGATGGGGACTATGTTGAAAAAGATCAAGCTATCGCTGAAGTCGATTCAGACAAGGCAACGCTAGAACTTCCTGCTGAAGAAAGCGGAATCATTACGCTCAAAGCAGCAGATGGTGATGTGGTAAAGGTAGGTCAAGTTGTTTGCTTGATTGATACTTCTGCCGCTCGTCCCGCGGGTACAGCGCCAAAAGCGGCAGAAAAGAAGGAAGAAGTTAAAGTGGCCCCTGTGGCTGAAAAGAGTGCGCCGGTTGCGGCTGCTCCATCACCAGACCCTGTAAAGAAAGATTCCTATGCTTCTGGGACACCATCAATTGCTGCTGCGAAGATCATGTCAGAGAACAACATCCCATCAGGTAAAGTGAATGGAACAGGTAAAGATGGTCGTGTAACGAAGCAAGATGTTGTTGCAGCCATGTCGGCTGGATTCTCTCCTGATGCTGCACAAGGTTGGGGAGGAACGCGAGATCAAAGCCGAGAAAAAATGAGCATGCTGCGTCGTAAAATTGCAGAACGTCTCGTTGCTGTGAAAAACGAAACAGCTATGCTAACCACCTTCAACGAAGTGGACATGAAGCCAATCATGGATCTTCGTGCAAAATACAAAGAAGCTTTTGCGAAACACCATGAAGTCAACCTAGGATTTATGTCTTTCTTCACGAAAGCGGTAACCGAAGCCTTGAATCTTTATCCATCTGTGAACGCACAAATCGATGGCAACGAAATGATCTTCCATAACTATGCGGATATCGGCATTGCCGTTTCTTCACCGAAAGGACTTATGGTGCCTATAGTTCGCAACGCAGAACAGATGTCCTTGGCAGAAATTGAACGCGAAATTAAGCGCTTGGCAGTGAAAGCTCGAGACGGTAAAATGACACCAGACGAAATGACTGGTGGAACATTTACAATAACCAATGGTGGTGTTTTTGGCTCGATGTTGTCAACACCAATTATCAATCCTCCACAATCAGCGATTTTGGGTATGCACAATGTGGTGGAACGACCTGTCGCAATAAACGGTAAGGTTGAAATTCGTCCGATCATGTACGTAGCGCTTTCCTACGACCACAGAATCATCGACGGCAAGGAATCCGTTGGATTTTTGGTAAAAGTGAAGGAAATGCTTGAAAATCCAGAAAGAATGCTCTTCGGATCCAAAGATCCTGTTGCCGTTTTGCTTGGATTGTAAAACAAAGAATTATTCGCGAGCAATTCGCAAAAATATAGAAACCGTGGGAACTCAATCCCACGGTTTTTTTGTATCTTCTATTTTTAAAACCACTCGCATGAAATCAATTAAACCATTCTCCTTAACTCATGAGGGAGTGACCCATGATTCTCCTGTTTTGAAAGAGACTATAGGCAAACAAAAGAACACCACCCTACCCTACCAAATCTGGTATGAAATACCTCCTCACCTACTTTTTGAACCGAATGATTCGTACAAACCGAAGCGGTCGTTGTATCAAAATCCCTATGCCATCCGAGGCGTACTTTTAAAGGTGCAAACGTCCAAACCATTTCCCCAAAATCCGGCACTGAAAAAATACGCCCGACAGATGCGAAACGAAAGTACATTCACTGAAATAATCTTCTGGGTACAAGTGACAAAAGGGCGGTTTCACAACATCGATTTTGACCGTCAACGCGTCATTGGCAATTACATCGTAGATTTTTACGTCCATAAGCTTCGACTGATCATCGAGATTGATGGGGATAGTCACAAAGGTAAAGAACGATACGATGCACAGCGAGAAGCTGACTTGACCGCATTGGGACTTACCTTTTATCGCATTGATGCAAGTGATGTGAAGTATAGGATTAAGACAACGATGTTTAAGTTGGAGCAGTTTATTTTGGAGAGGTATGGGATGGGGGAGAGTGAGAACGAGAACGAGAGTGAGAACGAGAGCGAAAGGCAGAGTGAGAACGAGAGTGAAATGAGAACGAAATGAGAACGAGAGGTAGGAATTAGACGCAGATTGAGAAGCAGAGCGAGTGCGAGTGCGAAATGAGAACGAGAGCAAGAGCGAGAGCAAGAGCAAGAGCGAAAGCGAAACTCACAAATAAATTTGTGAGTTTCGCAGCTTCGTGCTCAGGTGGTCTAACACCCCGTCAGCCAAGGCTGACACCCCTCTTTCCAAGAGGGGAAGGAGGAGAGAGTGGGGAATAAAAAAAAGCCGACTAAACAGTCGGCTTTTTTAACGTGTTATTATACATTTTTAGAATTCGAAAGTTTCCATGAATTTGGTGGTGAAGTTTCCATTTCGGAAATCCTCATTATCCATTAATTTTTGGTGGAAAGGAATCGTTGTTTTCACACCTTCAATGATGTACTCGTCCAATGCACGTTTCATCTTCAGAATAGCCTCTTCGCGCGTTTGAGCAACAACGATTAGTTTACCAATCATCGAGTCATAGTTTGAAGGGATCACATAACCAGCATAGGCATGGGTATCGATACGCACTCCGTGTCCACCGGGAGAATGGTAAGACGTAATTTTTCCTGGTGACGGACGGAAATCGTTGTAAGGATCTTCCGCGTTGATTCGGCATTGGATTGCGTGCAAATGTGGGAAATAGTTCTTTCCTGAAATTTTGTGTCCCGCTGCAATTTTGATTTGTTCCTTGATCAAATCATAATCGATCACCTCCTCAGTGATGGTATGCTCCACCTGGATACGAGTATTCATTTCCATGAAGTAGAATTCACGGTTTTTATCCACAAGGAATTCTACCGTTCCAACACCTTCATAATTCACTGCTTTGGCAGCATTTATTGCTGCTACTCCCATACGTTCACGCAACTCTTCCGTCATGAACGGAGATGGTGTTTCCTCTACCAATTTTTGGTGACGGCGTTGAATAGAGCAATCGCGTTCAGAGAGGTGGCATACATTTCCGTATTGGTCACCTGCAATTTGAATTTCGATGTGGCGTGGCTCCTCAATGTATTTTTCCATGTAAATTCCATCGTTTCCAAAAGCAGCGGCTGCTTCTTGACGCGTTGAATCCCATGCTGCTTCCAAATCTTCTTCCTTCCAAACGATACGCATCCCTTTACCACCACCTCCGGCAGTTGCTTTTAGAATTACTGGATAGCGCACGACGAGAGCTGATTTGCGTGCATCTTCTAAGTCTACAATTAATCCTTTAGAACCTGGAATACAAGGAACACCTGCTGCAATCATTGTTGCTTTCGCAGTCGCTTTATCACCCATCCCTGCAATTTGCTCAGGAAGTGCTCCAATGAACTTGATTCCATGCTCTTGACATACCTTCGAGAATTTTTCATTCTCAGAAAGGAAACCATAGCCTGGATGAATGGCATCTGCATTTGTGATTTCAGCTGCAGCGATAATGTTTGGAATCGATAAATACGATTTTGAACTCACTGCAGGTCCGATGCAAACGGCCTCGTCTGCAAAGCGCACTGGTAACGAATCTTTATCTGCAGTAGAGTATACTGCTACCGTTTTGATACCCATTTCCTTACATGTACGAATGACGCGTAAGGCGATCTCTCCACGGTTGGCGATCAATATTTTCTTGAACATGCTGTTTAATTAAGAATTAAAATCATGAAATGCTTTCGGAAAACCGATTACACAGTGATTAAGCTGGTTCTACAAGGAATAAAGGTTGGTCGTACTCGACTGGAGACGCATCGTCTACCAATACTTTAACTATTCGACCAGAAACCTCAGATTCGATTTCATTGAATAATTTCATTGCTTCAATGATACAGATCGTGTTTCCTTGAGAAATGCTGTCTCCAACATTTACAAAAGAAGCTTTTTCTGGTCCAGCGGAACGGTAGAACGTTCCAATCATTGGTGACTTAATTGTAATCAATTTTGAATCCTCAGCAACTGGGGCTGCTGCAACCGGAGCAACTGCAACTGGAGCCGAAACTGGTTCAGCTGCTGGAGCTGTTGCTTGCACGTAAATTGGTTGGTCTCCAGCCTTTGATTTCTGAACTGCCTTGATCACAATTTTGAAATCTTTTTGAGCAATTTCTACTTCACTCACCCCTGATTTCGATACGAATTTAATCAGGTCTTGTATTTCTTGTAAATTCATAGGTATTGATTTTATTTCTGTAAAGTTAGTTTTTTCTGATTTAATACGCCCATTTCAAATAAACCGCACCCCATGTAAATCCGCCGCCAAAGGCAGATAATATTAGAATGTCGCCTTTTTTCAATTGACTTTCATAATCCCACAAACACAAGGGCAAGGTACCTGCTGTTGTATTTCCGTATTTTTGAATATTAATCATGACCTTATCTTTGGTCAGACCCATGCGATCAGCTGTAGCATCAATGATTCTAAGATTCGCTTGGTGAGGCACCAACCAATCTACATCGTCACTTGTCAAGCCATTTTTCTCCATGATTTCAGCAGAAACCTCTGCCATGTTGGTTACTGCGAACTTAAATACTGCTTTTCCTTCTTGTTTCACATAGTGCATACGATCATCTATCGTTTGGTGTGAAGGTGGTAAAACAGATCCTCCAGCAGGCTGAATAAGGTATTGACGACCAGAACCATCGCTGCGAAGTATGAAGTCAATTACGCCATTCCCTTCCTCATTTGGCTCAAGTAAAACTGCACCCGCTCCATCACCGAAGATGACACACGTTGTTCGGTCTTGATAATCGAGGATGGAAGTCATTTTATCCACACCAACGACAATCACCTTTTTGTGACGTCCTGTTTCGATGAATTGAGCGCCCGTTGAAAGGGCATAAATGAATCCAGAGCAGGCAGCTATACTGTCGTAGCCCCATGCGTTTTTCATGCCCACCTTGTCACAAATCACATTTGCTGTGCTTGGAAAAGGATAATCGGGCGTTACGGTGGCACAAATCACCAACTCAATTTCCATTGGGTCAATGTTCATTTTCTCCAAAAGACCTTTTATTGCCGCAGCTGCCATATCCGAAGATGCACCATCTTTCATGATGCGTCGTTCCTTGATTCCGGTGCGCGAAGTAATCCACTCGTCTGAAGTATCTACAATCTTTGCTAGATCTTCGTTAGATAAAACTGTTTCAGGAACATATCCTTGAACACCTGTAATTGCTGCAGTAATTTTTTTCATTCTCCGTTGAAGGCTTCATTCACGCGCATTGCCAACCCAGATCGAGCGACTTCATACGCATGAAGTATCATATTTTTAACTGCAAAACTGTTGGAAATTCCGTGACCAATGATCACATTTCCTTTTACCCCAAGAATGGGAGTCCCGCCATAATTTTCATAATTAAATCGCTCAAAGTATTCATCATGAATTCCACGCTGTTTCATTAGCGAATAAATTCCCTCTGCCTGCTTCAGAACGATATTTCCGGTAAAACCATCACACACGATGACATCGGCTTTACCCGAGAAGATATCACGGCCTTCAAGATTTCCGATGAAGTTAATTTCATCCGATTCGGCCATAATTTTATGCGCTGCCAAGGTCAACAAGTTTCCCTTTGATTCCTCTTCACCAATATTTAACAAGGCCACTCGTGGTTTTTCAACACCAAAAACAGTTTGAGAATAGAGTGAACCAAGCACCGCAAATTGATAGAGCACATCTGCCTTGCAATCCGCATTGGATCCTACATCGAGTAAAATTGAATTGGAACCATCGATACATGGAATGTTTGAGGTGATGCAGGGACGTATAATCCCTGGAATTGTGTTGATCTTGTAGATGGAGCCAACGAGCATTGCACCCGTATTTCCCGTGCTAGCAAAGGCCATGATTTCCTTCCGAGCCAACAATTCAAATCCTACAGCAATGGAGCTATTCGGTTTTTGAGGAATGGCGCGCGTTGGGTGGTCATGCATTGTAATCACATCGGGAGCATGCACAAGTTCGTAATTTCCTTCCGTTTCACCCAAAGCCAAAAGGCCACTAGAGATTTGCTCTCTGTCGCCTATTAACACGAGTTTCACGTCTTCGGGAAGCTCTTTTCTAGCGAGAACAGCTCCAGAAACATTCGCTTCTGGGGCAAAATCTCCACCGAGGATATCGATGCCGATCTTCATAAAGAAGCGCGTAGATGCAACTGATTAAACAGCTACTTCTTTTTCAGCAACGATTCTTCCTTTGTAATAAAGTTTTCCTTCATGCCAATGAGCATGGTGGAAAAGGTGCGGTTGACCAGTTGTAGGACAAATTGCAATTTGCTGAGCAACTGCATTCTTGTGAGTCCTTCTCTTGTCACGTCTCGTCTTGGAAATTTTCCGTTTAGGATGTGCCATTTTATGTGTTTATATTAATTATTATTCAAATTTTTCAATGCATTCCAACGTGGATCAATCGGTCCGTCGTTTTCATCGCCCTCATCATTATCTTCTTCTTCAATGTCCAAATCATCGTCATCAGAATCATCAACAGATGAATCATCATCGTCCCAACCGGTATCATCGTCGTCATCAAAATCATCGTCATCAAAATCGTTCTCCGAAGGCCCTTGATGGACGGTGTATTGACTAATTAAACTTAGCATCTCTTCATTGCATAGGCCTTCTTTGTGGACCGCACGCGCTGGCATAGACACGGTGATTAGTTCATATAAATTATCGCTTACATCCATTTCATATGAATCGGGATGCAAAACGATGAGCGTTTCATCTTCACTTGGTTCAAGTGCAAACTTATACACCAATCGAAACTGCCCTTTTACGGGAACATCGATTGGGTCATCGCACCGGTCACAGGATGTCGAAACATTTCCTGAGAGATTGAATTCCGCGACCATCATCGTTTCCTTCTTTTCTAGTACCAAATGTACATTCACATTTCCGCTGTGAATGATGGAATACTCTTTTTCTTCAAAGAACGTATCATGAATTTCAAAATCGAATTCATGAAAGCCTATTTTAAGGCCAACGAAAGGGATTACGAATGTACTTTTCGACTTCACGCTGATCAAAAATTGGAGGGCAAAGGTAGCAATTTTAACGCAATATTGTTAATAACTGTTCTTTTTTTGCCCGAAAATGAAAATTCTACTCGATATCACTACTCGAACGGCGGCGTTCCTTCACACTGATTGGCAATGGATTCGCGTTCATTTCTTTACTCATTTTTCGGCAGCGAAACACATCAATTGCTTGATATATAGCACTTCGAAAGGATTGTTCGGATGCTTTATTTTGTCCTGCAATGTCGAATGCGGTTCCATGGTCTGGTGAGGTGCGTACGATTGGCAATCCAGCCGTATAATTTACCCCATCGTCAAATGCCAAGGCTTTGAAAGCTGCCAATCCTTGGTCGTGGTACATGGCCAAAATGCCATCGAACTGGTGCCTTCCTTCCGACCCAAAGAAGCCATCCGCAGGAAAAGGTCCAAAGGCCATGATTTCTTCATTTTTTGCCATGTTGATGGCAGGTGTAATGGTTTCTTGTTCTTCAGTTCCCATTTTACCGTTCTCCCCTGCATGAGGATTCAAGCCAAAGACAGCGATTTTAGGGCGAATGATGCCAAAGTCCTTCTTCAAGCTACTTTCGAACATCTTGATTTTTTGAAGAATTTTTTCGCGTGTAAGTGACGTACTTATTTCTTTGATTGGAATGTGTGTTGTGACCAATGCCACGCGCAATGTCCCTGCCACCAAGATCATCAAGGCATCTGGTTCACCTGCCAAATGCGCCAGGTACTCTGTATGTCCAGGAAACTGAAAGCCAGATTTCCCCATGGCATCCTTTGAAATCGGCGCAGTGACCAACACGTCCACCTTGCCTTCGGCAAGATCCTGTGTAGCGCGCTCCAAGGATAAGAATGCATGTTTGCCTCCTGTTTCTGTTGCTTTTCCAATCTCTAGTTCAACCTCCTCGGTCCAAACATTGACCAGGTTTACTTTGCGGTTTTGCGCCTCTTCTACTGTGCGGCATGAGGTATAATTGAACTCATTGTCGTTGAGTAGCTTTTTATAGTGTGCAAAAATTTTATTTGACCCATAAATCACTGGTGTGCAATCGAGCAAAATGCGTGAGTCGCGAAGTGCTTTTATGATTATTTCGGGACCTATTCCATTCATGTCACCAATGGAGATGCCCACGCGCACTGGATGCGCGCTACCCTGCTCTTTTACTTGTTCTTTTTCCTTCTCCATTATTTCATCTTTTTCAGGTAGGTGTAAAGCAAGCGAATTCCTGCACCTGTTCCACCTTGACCCTTATAATCTTCTTTGGCATCCAACCATGCTGGTCCAGCAATGTCCATGTGGACATATGGTGCTTTCACAAAATGTTCTAAGAATTTTCCTGCTGTAATCATTCCTGCATTTGGACCGCCAATGTTTTTCAAGTCAGCGATGCTCGATTTCATTTCTTCGAGATAGTCGTCCCAGAACGGAAAGCGGACCACGCGTTCGTGCACCTCATCGCCAGATTCTTCCAACTTCTCAAACACCTCTTTGCTGGCATTTCCCATGATCACAGATGCCTTGGTACCTATCGCGCGCAATGCAGCCCCCGTCAGTGTAGCAGCATCAATCACCAATTCAGGTTTATACTTCGCCGCGTAAGAAAGTGCATCCGCCAAGATCATTCGTCCTTCGGCATCGGTATTCAATACTTCAACTGTTGTACCATCGAACATGGTAATCACATCCCCAGGTGTATACGCGTTTAATCCTGGACGATTGTCTGTCGCTGGGATTAAGCCGATGACGTGCACTTTTAATTTTTGAAGCGCTGCTAAATAGATCGTACCGGCCATACACGCTGCACCGGCCATGTCACTTTTCATGCAGTCCATCGATCCTGGAGTTGGCTTTAAGCTCAATCCTCCTGTATCGTAAACCACACCTTTTCCAACCAACACAATGGGTTGTTTGTTTACTGGTTTTTCAGGCTTATACTCCATGATGGTGAATGTTGGCGGATCGATTGACCCTTTATTCACCGCCAAAAGCCCACCCATTTTGAGGGATTCAATTTGTGTTTTCTCAAGGACTTGAACCGAAAATCCAGCTTCAGCACCCAAAGCACTGATCGCTTCGCTGAGCTGCATGGCATTGAGGTGAGACACGGGATCATTGACCTTGTCTCTTGCCCAAAATACGGCCTTCGCAACTGATTTCAATTCGGCAATTTTTTTATCACTCACCTCATCAGAAACATGTATTGTTTGCAGTGCATGTGCTTTTTTGGACGCGTCCTTGAAGAAACGCAAGTACTGATATGATGAGAGCAGCAGTCCTTCAAGGACATACATGACTTTTTTATCATCCCCATAGACTGAAATTTCTTTGACCTCCTTATTCAATGAAGAAAGAATCTTGCTGCCATGAACGCGAAGTTGTTCGTGAGAAAGTGAATCTTTCACCAAAAACGTATAGCCATAGGCTGATTTTAGAAAATCAAAGTTTTCTGATCCTGCAAGAAATCGTCCAACGAATTCACGCACTTCAGCGCTGAGTTTCTTGTCTTGACCTGTTTTTTTTCCTACAACCACTACCAAGGAACCCGCTGGAATGGTGTTATATTGTTCTATGTTAATCATGCTTGAGTGTATTGCACAAAGGTACAGATTCTCGGGCATTATTTTTCTTCAATAATTTCCCCTTCGAATTCAAATTCTTCTTCTTCGTAATCATTCAAATTGACATCATAGAACTCTTTATTCAGTGCTTTCCCCATGCGGTAATTCGTGATGACAATGTCCAACAATTTTTCACGGTAGCTAATTTGCTCTTCGAGGTCAGGCATGTTCGGGTTCAAGCAAATGTCACCCAAGTATTTTGTTTTGGACAAATCTCCACCCAACCAACGGCCGTCGCGTTTACCCAGAACATAGACGCCCACTTGATTTAGTTTTCCATACGGATCATAAAACTTCCATACGCCATCAGGAAGGCCGTTCTTCATCATTCCTTCATTTTGAAGCACCCCATTGTCATAGTAATTCTTCGCGTAGCCATTCATGCGGTGCAAGGAATCGTGTGCTTCCCAGATGGTCATGAGCTGACGAATCTCGTAGTGATCGGTGTGCGAGCAGTCGTATTTTTCGAACTTCTCGATGATGTAACTTTCGCTCAATTTCTTCCCTGCGGCATTGTAGTCTGTAAGAATTCCTTTTGCCTTGAATTTTACACTGTCATTAAGAACGATCACGGTATCGAAATAATCCACTTCATAAAGCATTTCACCTTCATAACTGTAGAATTTCCAGCAGCCCACTTTTTTTCCACTCGACAAGCCTCCGTCACGCGCAATCGTATCGTTTGGATAGTACTTCGTCATGTGGTAACTGATTCCTGTTTTTTCAATCAAGCTTGGACGACCCATATAAGGCTCATCCATGTAATCTCCTGCCAAGCCCAAATCCGCAATGACAGCATCCAAGCTTTGTGATGTCGTGATATCATATGGTTCGAAATAAATCGAATCTCGCCAGTCGAATTGGTAACGCACACTCAACTGATTTTCTTCCCAGATTTTCTCCTCTACCGGATATCCGTACAAGAATTTCACGTAGTGGTAGCGGAAACCAAGTGTGTCATAGGCCTCATAGTCTTCGATGGCCTCACCGGTAAGGAAGAAACCTCGTTTTGCCAAGCTTCCGTTGATGTGGTAAGCCTTCGATTCACCGTTTAAATATCCCCCTTGGAAATTAAGGTCATAGATAAGGATCGAATCCTGACCTTCCAATGTCAAGTAAGTTTTCACGTAGCCATCTAATCCCCCGTCCTCATAATTCATCGTGGTATAGGCCAGATCGTTGCGTTCAAAGGCAGGACCATGCATGTATCCATCTTTGAAGCTTGTTTCTTGCAAGATTTTTCCATCCCAACGGTAGCTGATGAACTTCCCATTTTTCAAGCCGTTTTTGTATTCCGTTGAATAGGACAGGTAGTTCATCGCTTTTTCCGGGAAGGAACCTTCGGAGTATCCACCTTCGTACGATGCCGCTACGCGATCTTCGGTAGACATCGGATAGATCATTTCATTTTGAAGCACCAATCCGTTTACCAAGCCATTTTCAAAAGGAATTACCCAAGAAATACGGCCTTTTTGATCGTACACATACCAGGTTCCTGCAGGTTTTCCGTTGAGCATTTGTCCTTTGATGCGCTTATTATACGGAGTTGCGTACTTCCCACCGCGGGAGTTGTAGTAGTCCTGCCCCATTCCACCGTATTCGTCATCCCCGCCTTGGAAGGGGTAGTTCACGAAGTCGGAGAGGAAGCCACCCATTAAATTGTTGTAAATCACATTCGCGAAATCCTCGTCCCACTCTGATGCATCGATGGTATTGATCAGGTCAAAATTGTGCACCTTTTTTCCCATACGGTAGCGCAAAACATCTTTTCTGATCTTTTTTGACATTGTAAAATTACCTGGAAGCACGAGTGTCATTCCATTCTTCGTGCTGACTTTGAATGATTTTTCTCTAAATGTGATGTCCACTTCACCCGTTAATGGTGTTGAACCATTTTCTTTCACCATATACAGGGTAAAATCTTCGGTGACATCAAAACTTTCTTGATACCCGTTAACATTTCTTACCGGGATGGTGTCTTTTTCAATGCGCTCTAGAATGGATGCTGATTGGGTTGTAACGAGATCAAGATTTCCTGTGCGGTAATGCGTCGTACCTGTCCAGCTTTCAAAATTCTCGCTGAATATTAACTCCGAAGCTAGCGTCGGTTTACCGGTAACCGCGTACAAGTTAAATTGCAATGTGCGTTCCTGCGGGTTGTAGCTGCGGTTGTATAGTTTGCTTTGATCGTCTCTAAAGTAGGAACGGAATAAGATAGAAGGCGTCGTCATGAATTGGATTGAATCCATTTTATCGTAGAAGAGGTATTTCGACCCTTCACGATCTTCCGTAATTAAACCATCTACGGTGACATACTTCATGGTTTCAGGCTGAAACGAGATCCGAACAAATTCACCCTTGTTGTCGTAAACCACTTCGCGGTACAACTTTCCTTTGTAATCGTACACCGAGCGAATATATTGGCTAGAATCTGTATCGAAACGAATGACATCGTGCGCAATTCCATTGTCCCAAAAAACGGTATCCTCAGACACAAGCATGCCATCCTCAAATTGATAGCGGTACATCAATTGGCCATTGGAGTATTTGTTTTCATAGATGCCATCATAGTTAAAAATGATTCCTATGCTATCACGGTATTTTGCGCCTGATATGTAGGACTCGGTTTTCTCGTCGTAAACAACATCTTCACCATCCCAACCTTCTCCGTAACCATATTCCCCGTAATATTCTTCATCGTATTCCTCCCCTTCATAGGAGGTATAATCCTCTTCTTCCAAGTCCAATTCTTCCTCATCTGCATTTGCCAGACGAAAGATGGATGCAAAGTCATCAGCAATGGTCCATTTACTGTCAAAATCGTAGTCCAACTCAATATTTGTATATCCTTGAACAAGACCAGTTGTGCGAATGAGCGGTCTACGCACCACCTTATCTGTTGCCGCATAGCTAAGCTGCGAAGTGATCAACTCATTGTTGCGGTTACGCGTTTTAAGTAATCCTTTTCCGATGTAACCAACGGAGCGAGAAATCCATGTGCCTGTTGCTTTATTGTCCGTGTAGGTTCCTTCGAGTGTAGGGTAAATTGCACGGTTGTATAGACTGTATTTTCCGTTTTTAACCCCACGTTGGTAGTTCACGTATTCTACCGTTGTGTCCATATCTGGATACCCTCGGTCAATGTATTTTTGTACGTTCAATTCATTCCATGTTGGCGATAAGGTATGTTCTTCCAACATCCAAACACCGACTTTTTGGCCATTTTCAAAGTGCCCTTTTTTCAAGGTGTCCCCTTGCATGTTCATCCAAATTGCTTCGCCCTCGAGTTGATTGTTTTTCAGGGTAAAAATTCCAGCAACCACATTGTCTTTATCGTTGAAATTTCCTTTTTGATCAATCAAATAAAAGGTTTCGAAGTACTGAATGTACTTCCCATCTGGCAGGGGGTCCAAACAAGGGATGATGTCTTGGTCCAAGGAATAATGGAATTCTAGCATGGGTGCGGGATTTTTACGCACCGCTTGTTTTAAGCGCTTTGACGGCACAAAAAACTCCATGGATTTTGCTTCTCTGCGTTCCCTGCGGTAGTCCTTGCGCATGTCCTTCCACATCGCCATACCCTCCTCTTCGCCATAGACTTCGAGGTAGTAAAATTTCTCCGAAAGCATTTCTTGCCTGCGGCTGGTTTTCTTGCCCATGTCAAAGTAGGAATTGTGCATTCCCGTTGGCGCGAAATAAGGATATACAAAGACTTGTTCCCCATTGAATGTTGCAGTTTTCACAACTGTTTCTTCCTGTGCATTCGCTTCGAAACAAAAAGAGAGAATCGCAAAAACTACCGAGCAGCCTGCTTGAAAAAAAGATTTAATAATGTTCATAATGGAAATGTTCGGTCTGGAGAATAATTGGATTTTCATTGATGCGTTTAAATGTATTGACTTTCATTGGATTTCCTTTGTCATCGAGGGTAAATTCCGTTTGAAAATGAGTGAAGAATTTTGCGTTGTGAAACGAAGAATCGACAAATCCGGTACACTTTCCTTGCGTATTGTATGCTATGGTTCTTTTTGTGGTTAAAGGTCCCTTGTAAAAAATGATTCGCGCAATGGCTCCCGTTTTTTTCGAATAAACATAGCGTGTGAACTCCAACTTTATTTCATCCTTCCCTAAAATATATCGCGCTATCGGATTAAATGCCGATCCTAAAATCACCTCATCATACGGCTGTGGCGCTTGAACGGAATCCACTTTTTGAATCTTGCCCAATGGAAAATAATGCCGCATCTCACCCGTACTGCTATTTCTATATGCCAAAACCCCAGTTCCAGGGTATACAGGATAATGTGCAATTTTCACTTCTGGTACGTTCACATCTTGAAATGCATCCAAACGCGAAGTATCTTTTACCAAGAGATACCTTGCGTAGCCATGTTCATCTTGACCATTCGGGTAATCGTAGCGTAAAATCCCAATTTCTTCATCGTCAAAATAATGGCGAATGACCAAGCAGCGCAGCAGCCCATTTTGATTGAAATAGTACTGCCGTTTCTCTCGCAATTGACGTTCGGCGTCTTTTATTTCTGTTGAATAAATCCGTCTGGTGATGGCCGAAATTTTTTGATTTGCGATCATTTTCTCATTGAACCAAAGCGGAAAAGAATAATCATCTTCGGCATCTGTAAACAGCGATTGCATTCGGAAAAGACAGTCGTGAGCTTCATTCTGCCGTTTTTCACTCACAGATTTATGCTTCTTACCCGCACATGCACCAAGAATTAAACAGACAAAAAATAGGTTTCGCATTGAAAAACTGCTAAATACGGTTGTTAATTTACAAACATTCTTTTAAAGCACACCGTACTCTTGACATGGCCCTTGTATATTCCGTATTTTTGCAGCGATGGAAATGGAAAGACCAATTACCGACTGGATGCCGCTGACGAAAAAAGAAATCGAAAAGCGCGGATGGGATGATTTAGACATCATTCTTGTTTCTGGCGACGCATATGTTGATCACCCAGCCTTTGGCACTGCCGTGATTGGTCGGATCATGGAAGATGAAGGATTCCGCGTGGGCATCATTGCACAGCCCAACTGGAAAGACGATTTACGTGACTTCAAGAAGTTTGGCAAGCCGCGATATTTCTTTGGTGTTACTGCGGGATGCATGGATTCCATGGTGAATCATTACACTGCAAATAAGCGCCTACGTTCAACCGATGCCTATACACCCGGCGGAGAGGCTGGATTCCGTCCAGATTATGCCACAACGGTTTACTGCAAGATCCTAAAAGAACTCTACCCTGATGTTCCTGTAATGATTGGCGGCATCGAAGCATCCCTGCGCCGTGTGAGTCATTACGACTATTGGAAAGATGAGTTGATGCCTTCCATTCTTGTGGATTCCAAAGCCGATTTGTTGGTGTATGGAATGGGCGATCAGCCCTTGCGCGAGATGTTACAGCTGTTGAAAAAAGGCGTTCCCTTCACCAATTTACACACCATTAAACAGGTTGCTTTCTTGCAAGATTCAAACCTTCCTTTGCCGAAAAACAAGCAATGGGAAACAATTGAGCTCGCGAGTCATGAGATCTGTTTGGAAGATAAAATCCGCTATGCCGCCAACTTTAAAATTGTTGAAGTGGAATCCAATAAGTGGGAGGCAGACCGCATCATTCAGCACGTTGGCGATCAGACCTTAGTGATCAATCCGCCTTACAAGACCATGAACGAGAACGAGATTGACCGTTCCTTCGACTTGCCTTATACCCGACTACCCCATCCGAAATACAAGAAGCGTGGCGCCATTCCTGCCTACGACATGATCAAGTTTTCGGTGAACATGCACCGCGGATGTTTTGGTGGATGTAGCTTTTGTACCATCTCTGCCCATCAAGGGAAATTCATTGCTTCACGCAGTGAGAAATCCATTTTAGCCGAAATAGAAGAAGTCGTTCAGCACCCAGAATTTAGGGGCTACATCTCCGACTTGGGTGGACCTTCGGCGAACATGTACAAGATGAAGGGGAAAGACGAAGCCATTTGTGCCCGTTGTTCCTCTCCGAGCTGTATTCACCCCGTGATTTGCAGCAATCTCGACACCTCTCACAAGCCGATGACCGAATTGTACCGCAAGGTCGATGCCCATCCGAAGGTGAAAAAGGCCTTTGTCGGTTCAGGGATTCGCTACGATTTATTGGTCGATGACTTCAACAAAAACAACGACGACGGCAATCACGACGAGTACATCGAGCAGGTGATTACCCGCCACATCAGTGGACGTTTGAAAGTCGCACCCGAACATACCTCCGACGCCACCTTGCGTGTGATGCGCAAGCCCTCATTCAAGTATTTCCATAAGTTCAAAGAAAAATACGACCGCATCTCAGAAAAACACGGTTTAAAGCAGCAGTTGATTCCTTATTTCATCTCCTCCCATCCGGGCTGTGAAGAAGAAGACATGGCCAACTTGGCTGCAGAAACCAAGGACATGGGATTCCAGTTGGAGCAGGTCCAAGACTTTACGCCAACACCAATGACCGTGGCCGAAGTGATCTATTACACCGGAGTTCACCCCTATACCTTGAAGCCCATCAAGACCGTCAAGACCAGAGAAGAGAAACTCAACCAGAACCGCTTTTTCTTTTGGTACAAAAAGGAGAACCAAGACTGGATCCGCAAGCAATTGACGAAAGCCAAGCGTCCTGATTTGATTGACAAGTTGTTGGGCGACCCTCAAAAAAGCAACGAAAAAACAGTTCCTAAGTGGCTGGAAGGCAGAAGAAAAAGATAAAGATAAAGAGTTCAATTATAACCCTTGTATTGTGCTTATAATTTTTTGCTTAACTCCTTCCCAAGTTATGGTTTTGTCAAAAACAATTGGGTTTGGTTGCATTTCAGCATCATCAAAATAGGTAAGGCTTCGCGCTACATGAAAAGTGGTTTGATGTGGATATTTTTCAGTGTAAAAGGAAAACAAATCATCTATTGAATAGCGTTGCAATAGGAAAAACAGATCATAAAAATCTTTTTTACTCCCTCGACCTGTTATGGCATCTAACTTCATGGCTGCAATGTCTTCAATAGAAGCCATTCGAATATTTTCCATAACTACAAAAGGTCTAATAAACGGATAATGAAATTTTATAAAGTCAACTTTGACGTGATTAATTGTTGAAATTAGCGTTTGAGAAAGTTGATTATTTACTACAATTTGATAATCGCTCAACAAGGATGTCAAAAGTTCATTTGACGCAAAATCAGTGTTTGAAAATAAATCTAAATCAATAGATTCCCTATTTCCTAATTGCAAGGCTAAAGCAGTTCCGCCCACTAATACAAAAGAATCTAAATATTCTTTTTGCATCAAAGATTTTAATAATTCCAGTGTGTTAGATTCGACTGTTTGAAATTGTAACATCTGAATTTTATTTTAGGAATAGAAAAATAAACGGAACAAAAACTTAAGGTTCTTTCGTCAAGATTTTTTATTTCTACGATTATAGATTTTAATTTTTCTATTCCAAAATAGTTTTTTAGGGCTTTGAAATCATCTAATGTTCCTCTTGTAAGAACGCGCTCTGTAATAAATAGAGAATGAGCTTGAGAATCAATGTCCTCAAAATTAACATCCCAAAAAAGTGATTTGGTCAAACTATGTTTAACATCCTCCTGCATCACTCAAATGTAGGATAAATTTCTAAATAATAAGATGTTTCTAGATTTCAACCTTAAATCTTGGTCCTGTCACTATCCCCCAATAAAATCAAGGTAATTGTCGGAATGAATGATATTGAAACTAGCTTCTGGATAAGCTTTTTTCCACGCACCAGGAACCTTCACTTTACGGTTTGAATTCCACTTAAACTCGAATGCAGACAAAACTCCAGCTTCCTCCTCAATTAAATCAATTTCTTGTTGGTCGTATGTCCGCCAGAAATAGGTGTTCACCCTTCTCTTTGCATAGCCATTGTACTTCATGCGCTCACTCATCAGGTAATTCTCAAACAAGGCGCCTGTATCCGTGCGCATATTCAATGTGCTAAAATTTCGAATAATGGCGTTTCGAATGCCATTGTCGTAGAAATACCATCGACTTGATTTCGTAATTTCTTTTCGTAGGTTCTTGCTAAAGCCCCGGACGTTGTAAATAATGAATACTTTGGACAAAAGGTCCAAATAACTTTCAACAGTATTGCGTGTTACGCCTTTCAAGTTCACTGCCAATTCGTCTATGCTTACCTCATTGCCCACTTGAAATGCCAATAGCCGAAGTAAATCCATGATCTTGTTGGATTTCCGAATGCCTTGATAGGCTAAAATATCCTTCAACAAGTATGAATTAACGATTTGCTCCAAATAATCTGCCTTATCGTTCCAATCGTCATATTGCTCCAATTCAGGATAACTTCCAAAAATAAGCCGGTCTTCCAACTTGCCATTTGTTTCCAAATAGGATTCGTGGGCTTTTAATTCCATTTGCGCTAATGGATAAAGAAGGATTGTAGTTTCCCTGCCGACCAGAGGTTCTCCCAAGGTATTGGATAGATCAAACATAGAAGAACCCGTAGCAATCACAGATACGTCCTTCATTTCATCGACAATGAGTTTCAATTTCATTCCGATATCCGGCACTTTCTGCGCTTCATCAATGACCAATAACTTGCATGTTCCCAGAAGTCGTTTGTAATTTTCAACTGAACGATAGGCCATCAAATCAATTGTCTTCTGATCTTCACCATTGAGCAAGAAATACGCATTCGGCTGTAGCGTATTAAGGTAACTATGAATCAATTCACTTTTACCTACACGTCTTGCTCCGAGTAAAATCAAAACTTTGGCTGGTTTTATTGCCCTTGATAATGAATCAAACACAGCGCGCCGAATGGTAATTTGTGACATGTTTCGTTTTCTATTCAACAAATTTACATTAATTCATTGAACATACTGAAGCAATTAACATTAATTCATTTAATAAAAGGGGTGAGAAGATGTTAGGACAACTTCTTCGCTCTTTGAGCTGCGAAGTTTGAAAGACAAAAGTTTCGTCAGCAGCGGCTGACTGAAGGACAATAGACAAAGGACACTTCTTCGCTCTCATTCTCACTCTGGCACTGATAAAGATGGGGTTCCGAAGGAAGTTCTCGAACCCACCACAACAAAATTCCAGTCACAAAAAAACCCCGAGTTTCGTCGGGGTTCTTGATTTGTTTGAAAAATCTTATGCTTCTTCCTCCTCATCGTCATCGTCGTCTGCTGGTTTCGTTGCTCCACGAGCCATTTTAACCGAAACAACAACTGCACTTGCAGGATCAAGGAATTTCACTCCGGGGATCTCGATAGATCCAACACGTATAGATTTCCCAATTTTCAATTGGGCGATGTCCAAAACAATTGCTTCTGGAAGATCTTTTGCTAGACCTACACACTGCAATTTACGGAATACCTGAAGCAATTTACCTCCAGCCAAAACTCCGCGTGATGAACCCGTCAAACGAACAGGCAAAGCTATGCGGATTGGTTTTGAATCGCTCAACTCTAAGAAGTCAACGTGCATTACATTGTCTCTCACCGGGTGCTGTTGCAATTCACGGATGATTGCGCTGGCTTTTTTGCCATCGATATCCAATTCTACTTTGAAGACATCAGGAGAAAATACAATCTTCTCAATGTCGTTACGCTTCACTGAGAAGTGAGTTTGCTCACCTTGTCCGTAAAGCACACAAGGAACCATGCCTGCATTGCGCACGGCAGCAGCGTCCTTTTTCCCTACGTTCGTTCTAGTCGAACCGCTCAATTGTGCTGTTTTCATATGTATTTGTTTAAGAAATTACATTTTGAGAACTGATGGACTGATTGTTTACTGTGCAATGAATTGCGGTAGCAAATAAATCCGCGACTGTTAATACACGAATCTTGTCGCTGTGTTGCTTCAAAGGAATCGTGTCAGTAACAATCAATTCAGTTAGTTTTGAGTTTGCGATCCGCTCGTAAGCAGGACCAGACAATACAGCATGTGTACAGAAGGCACGCACGCTAAGTGCACCTTTCTCTATAAACAAGTCAGCGGCCTTTGTTAAGGTGCCCGCTGTGTCGCACATGTCGTCTATCAAGATCACATCTTTGCCGGCAACATCACCAATAACGGTCATTTCAGCGACTTCATTCGCTTTCTTGCGTTGTTTGTGACAGATGGCAAGGCCTGTGTCGAGTTTCTTGGCGTATGAATTTGCACGCTTGGCACCTCCAGCATCTGGCGCAGCCATAATCAAGTTGCCATTGTTCAATTTTTCCAATTCGGAAAAGAAAATGGTTGATGCAAACAAGTGATCGACAGGAACTTCAAAGAATCCCTGAATTTGATCGGCGTGTAAATCCATGGTCATTAGGCGATTCACACCAGCAGCCATCATCATGTTTGCGACCAATTTTGCACCTATGGCAACACGTGGCTTGTCCTTGCGGTCCTGACGGGCAAAACCAAAGTAAGGAATCACCGCGATAATTTTTCGGGCTGAAGCACGTTTAGCGGCATCGACCATCAACAATAACTCAAACAAATTGTCGCTAGGCGGCATGGTTGATTGAATGATGAAGACGTCTTGACCACGCACGGAATCTTCAAATGATGGCTGAAATTCACCATCGCTAAACTCAAGAACTTTAACGTTTCCAAGGGAAATCCCATAGCTCGTGGCTATGTTTTCCGCTAGGTCACGGGAAGCTCTACCCGCAAATAATTGAATACCGTTCGTCATTGTGCATGCTTAATGAGGTGCCAAATTTATGCATTTTTTCCTAATGGGCTGCTTACTTAATCGTTAAATTGGGTTGAAAGTCAAAATAATGTTTCGATTTTCCATTAAATTCGTCTCATGTGTTACAGCAATGCCTCCACGTCAAAAAATGTTGAGCTCTCCAATCGCTATAAAAAAGTGGTGCCTCAAGGTCTAGATGAAAGCCGCGTTTTCTGCGCTTCAGGCTTCACTTTTCCGCAGTGGCGAGTGATCACAGCGAAAGAAGAAATTCAATCCATGCACTGGGGATTGATCCCTTCTTGGTTCAAAGATGCCACGTTTAAGGACATCGCTTCCAAGACCCTAAACGCACGCATCGAGACCCTCGGAGAAAAAGCAAGTTTTAGGCAGCTTGTCGAACGAAATAGATGCATCGTTCCATCTACAGGATTTTTTGAATGGCAAACAAATGGCACGCGAAAAACCCCTTTTTTCATCCACCCTCACGAACATGAATTGTTCTCCATGGCTGGCTTGCATGACCAATGGTTGAATCCTTTGGACGGACAACTCAAGTCCACGTTTACGATTATCACCTGTCCTGCGAATGCCTTGATGGAAGAAATTCACAACATAAAAAAACGCATGCCTTTGATTTTGCATGTCTCAGAAGAAAATGATTGGTTGAATGGCACACTCGCCGCAACAGATTTGTCACCTTCATTAAGTGATCACTCGATGTTGGCCCATGAAATTGATCAGCGCATCATTTTAGGGAAACTTCCCAATTGCCGAGAGGTGCAATTGCCATTTCACAATACCTACTTCGAACAAGGATCGCTTTTCTAGCTTAATTTTTCCGTTTATTAAACAGCTTCTTATTGCCTTTCTTCACCTCCGTTTTTCGGTTGTTGATCAGTACTACTCGTAAACTCACGAAATAAGAATTCGTTTCCATAGTAAAACCCTTGTTGCTCGGTGCAAGAAAATGATAGCCCGTTTGCAGGTGGAGCAAGGAAAATTGGTAGCCAATGGAAGGTGAAAAACCTACTTTTGTACGGTTAAAATCTGTTCGCATCACAAGATTCAATCCGTAGGTTAGCCCCACACGTGTTGGTTTTATCCAATACCCGATGTCGTAGCCCAAGACATTGCGTCCGAAATTGTAATTGAATCCGAGGTGAATGCCGTGCGTGTGTGCTGTAGACAACTGGATGCGCTTCCATTGACGCTCCACTCCGAGCTCCAGTACCGTGTATTTTCCGCGTTGAATCCCGATGTAGGGGCCCGACTTTTTCACATACATGTTCAGACGGTCTTTTTTATCGGTATTGAAGATTGGACTCAATTGTCCAAAGGCATTCAAGGCAAAAAAAACCAAGAGGACACTACTTATCTTTTTCAATGTATTCATCGTGAACTCGTTTAATTTCCTTTGCGTTATTGGCATCAATCCCAAGACTATCAGCCACTTCTTTCGCACGTATAATTTGTTGTACAGAAAGGCCCGTACTATCCACTTCTGGTTTTAACGCATTCTTTAGAAAAATGGTACTCGAAGCCACACCAGGCACAGTTGATGTGGACACTTTCTTGATGGGATAATACAGCAATGATTCTTTCTTTTTTTCTTCAGGAAAGAAATCTCCTCGTTCGTCGTACGAATCGATCAACACAATAACGACACTTACGATGTAGATCATTTTCAAGAGGGCAAAAAACACTCCCAGAAACTTGTTCACTGGAGAAAGACTCGCCGCGCGAACTACCCTTTCTAGTGCTTTACCTGCAAAATAAACCATAGCACCTACGCCTAAAAAAACGACGGTAAAGGAAATAACCGGCAACCAATCGGATTTCCAGCCGAAAGATTTCTTCATGAAATCGGAGGCAAAATCCGAGAAATGAATGCCCGCGTACAAACCGAGTACGAGCGCCATCAAGGTAAAAACCTCAATAATCAACCCGTGTTTAAATCCTCGGTAAGCGGCATAGCCAAGCGGAAGAAGAATGAGCGCATCTAGGAAATTCATGGCGGAAATTTACCCTAAAAAAAGCCCACTAAAACAAGTGAGCTTTTCATTTCTTAACGGTGGGTTGTTAACCTTATTTGCACACTTTTTTCAAGACCGTAGTAAAGGAAAGATCAACGTCTGACCATAATTTTGATACCCCATCAGTTCCTGTGTGCAAGTCTTTGCAAATTGTATTCAAAGATGCGATTCCGGTACCCGCGTTCCAATCAACCACATCAATCGATGCTTTGAAGACAAATGTTCCTGCATTGAGCGTATAGTCTCCCGAAACATCTTTACTGACTCCATTCATCTTTATGGCGATAATGGCCTTTCCATTTTTACCCAAGGACTTCACCTCTCCAGTAATGTTTTCTGTGGAAATTGTTCCAAAGAATTGCTTTGAAATTTTTCCATTGCGTTCTGGATTTTCCGTTTCAACGCTTGACGTTGGAATAGAAAATGAAAGCGATTCAATCAATGTTTTTGGGTCTTCGGAAGAAGCCATTCCATCGATATTGATTTCACGGAAAGTACCTGTCACGCCTTTGCGTTCAGTAAACTTAAAAGCCGTCCATTCTAAGGTGCAATTTTCATTGACCACCGAATACGCGCATTTCTCAGAAGAAGATTTAGTCGTTTTGTCACCATTTCCACCGCAAGAAAAAAGCAATCCGGTGAGAAGTGTAGCGCTGAGAAGAAGGTGTTTTTTCATGGTCCTTTTAAGTTAATGATTGATAATTTTCAAATTGTTCTGTGAAATTACAAAAGTTTGTGCCACGAGCCCTTTCTCTTTCGTAATTTTACACGACTATGGATTACGACATCGAACTGCGCTTTCAAAAATTAAAAACACACCTCGAAGAGAGTTTTGGAGGAGGAATGGATGTCCAGGCCATGTTGTTTCTCATTGGAGTCAATGAACTGGGCAATGGCTACAAGAATTTTACGAAAAGTGAGAAGACAGATCTTTTTCATATTTCCATCTGCACCTTACTCGAGCCCTATGGGTATTACACCTTCGATGGACGTGACGAAGACAATTGGCCCCATTTCACCTTGAACAAAATGCTTCCTGTATTGGACGATCGCGATCAACAGCATTTAATCAAGGAAGCAATGCTCGACTATTTCATTCAAAACGAATACTATTCGGAGGAAAGTCCGACCGCATAAAGCACTATATTTGTATCTTATTTTTTATTGCACATGGACTTCTGGATCAAAGCCGCACAACTTATTCTCTCCCTCTCAATTCTTGTCATTCTTCACGAATTCGGGCATTTTATTCCAGCACGACTTTTCAAAACGCGCGTCGAAAAATTCTACCTGTTCTTCAACCCTTGGTTCTCGCTTTTCAAGAAAAAAGTAGGCGATACAGAATGGGGTATTGGATGGTTGCCGCTGGGTGGATATGTGAAGATTTCCGGCATGGTGGATGAGTCCATGGACAAAGAACAAATGGCCCAACCTGCCCAGCCTTGGGAGTTTCGTTCGAAGCCAGCGTGGCAACGTTTGATCATCATGATTGGTGGGGTAACAGTGAATTTACTACTTGGGATTTTTATTTACATCTGTATCATGTTTGTGTACGGTGAGGAGCAGGTGCAAACAAAAGACTTGAAAGCTGGATTGGCCATTCATCCGTATTTGGCAAAATACGACTTGCATTCAGGTGACAACATCTTGAAAGTTGAAGGCACTGCAGTAAAGCATTTCAACGACATCAACACCGATATCTTACTCAATGAAGCGCATAAACTTACTGTTCAGCATGTAGACGGTAAAATTGAAGTAATCACACTTCCAGCTGGGATTGACTATAAACTCTTCAAAGAAGGTGCTTTTCCAGCAACTGGATTGCGGCATAAATCAACCGTGGTTGATACGGTAATGCCGAAGACTCCTGCGATGAAAGCAGGACTGCAAAAAGGCGATCACATTGTTTCAATCAATGGAACGGCCATTGAATTCTACGACCAGATTCAAAGCAGTCTTTATGAAGCAAAGGGTAAAAAAGCTTCGATTGTCATTCAGCGCAAAGGCCTTGTGGACACGCTAATCAGCACTGTTCTTCCTGCTGGAACCATTGGCTTTGCGGTGAAGAAAGAAAAATACCTCGACCTTAAAGCCGTTCAAACCGTGAAATACAGCTTTACGGAAAGCATCAGCCGTGGTACGGAACGCGGATTTAGTACCCTGAGCAATTATGTGGCGCAGATGAAGTTCGTCTTTACGGAAAAAGGTGCTTCGTCCATCGGTGGATTTGGTGCCATTGGGAATTTGTTCCCGCCAACGTGGGATTGGCAAATCTTCTGGATGAATACCGCCTTGTTGTCCATTATTTTGGCCTTCATGAACATCCTACCGATCCCGGCGCTCGACGGTGGACACATTGTGTTCTTGCTATACGAAATGATCACCGGCCGTGAAGCTCCTCAAAAAGTATTGGAATACGCGCAATATGTTGGATTCATCTTGCTGATGGGCTTGTTGTTGTATGCGAATGGAAATGACTTGTACAGGTATTTTACTGGGGGGTAAAAGAGTTACGAGTTATGAGTTACGAGTTACTAATTACGAGTTACTAATTACGAGTTACGAGTTATCAATTACGAGTTACGAGTTATCAATTACGAGTTACGAGTTGCAAATTTGGTAACTCTGCCGCAACGGACACGTCAGAAATTCGAAGATCGATTAAGTCCATTGTCTTTTGTCTTTGAGAGCAGCGGTCTTTTGTCAAATTCAGTATTACGATTTAATATGAACAAATTGCCACAGGCATCAAATTAAAAGAAATATGAAACAGCTATTTATCGCATTATTGACATTCGTAGCATTCTCTTCGAGTGCACAACTTACTGAAGGACATGTAGCGTACAAGATAGATTGTGTATCGGACAATCCGGACATGCAGATGGCGGTGACTATGTTGCAAGGGTCAACCATGGAAATTTATTTCAACGAAGGTCTCACACGGTCTGAAATGAAGATGGGTACGATGATGAGCATCAGCACCTTGACCAATGAAAAAACCGGTGATTTTCTGATGTTGATGAGTGGAATGGTAGGTAAAAATGCGATATTAACCACGATCGATGAGATGAACAAGGAAAAAGCAGAAACTCCTGAAATGGAGGTAACGCTTGTTGACGAAACAAAAACAATCATGGGGTATGTGTGCAAGAAAGCAATTATGACCTCTGAAGATGGCTCGGAGTCCGTGTTTTGGTACACTGAGGAGATTAAAGTTGCCTCAAAAGGTCAAAGTTATTTGAATGAAAAAGTCCCTGGTTTTCCTTTGGAATATGAGATCAACAATGCTGGACTTAAAATGGTGTTGACTGTCACGGAAATTGAAAAGAAACTTAAAAAAGCTGGGGATTTATTCGACTTTAATATTCCTGAAGGATACAAGCAGATGACCTTGGAGCAGCTGAAGGGTATGGGAATGTGATAGAATGAAAAATTAAAAGTGAAGAATGAAGAATTAAAGGTGATTTAGTTACGAGTTACTAATGACGAGTTACTAATGACGAGTTGTACGTCCCTGATATAGGTTGACCACAAAAGTCAATTTATATGAGCATAACAAATCGGGTAATAAGAACCCCAAGGAAGTTTACAGAAGACTTCAAACGACAAGTTGTAAAGGAGTATGAATC
>CAIQQH010000126.1 GCA_903873915.1 uncultured Flavobacteriia bacterium
GACATCGAATAATCGATGTAAGCCGATTTCATTTCATCTTCAATATTGATCTTGATTATTTTTTCTCCGTCTGCCATGTTGTCACATTAATTTTTGAGCACGCTTGTTGCATATTTTAGCAAGGTCCGAAATTAGTGAATTTGTTAGTTTTAAAAGGCGCCAAATTATCCTTTTTACTAACAAAAATGTGTGGAAAATCGACTTTTTTCGACACTTATTAACAATTTATTCGTTTTATATTTGTCGTATCGCAGAAATGCGGATTTTTACCTAAAAATGGTTGCAGAATATGGAAGCAAAGTTTTCACCTCGTGTTAAAGATGTAATCAGTTACAGCAGAGAAGAGGCACTTCGTTTGGAGAATAATTTTATTGGTGTTGAGCATTTGTTGCTTGGTTTAATTCGTGAAGGCGATGGGAAAGCAATTCGAATTTTAAAGGAGTTTCAACTTGATTTGAAGCAAATACGCACCGAAGTTGAAAAGAGTCTTTCCGCTTCGCCGAAGTCGAGTTTGCAAACATTGGGAAATATTCCTTTGACGAAGCAGGCTGAGAAAGTGCTCAAAGTTACCTACCTTGAAGCGAAATTGTACAAGAGCCCGATGATTGGCACAGAGCACTTGTTGTTGTCGATGTTAAAAGACGAGAACAACTTCGTGTGTAGTTTATTAAATAAATATGGAGTAATATATCATAACGTGAAAGACGAATTAGAAGCAATGATGGACGAGAATACGACACCACGTTCTGAGTTTCCTGGTGGACAGGAAGATGAAACAGATCCTTTTGCCCCACAACGAAAACCGGCAGATCCAAAATCTAAAACGCCAGTATTGGATAATTTTGGACGTGACCTTACAAAAATGGCAGAGGCAGGGAAGCTAGACCCTATTGTTGGTCGTGAGAAAGAAATTGAGCGCGTGAGTCAGATTTTATCTCGCCGCAAAAAGAACAATCCAATATTAATTGGTGAACCAGGTGTTGGAAAAAGTGCCATTGCTGAGGGATTGGCATTGCGCATCGTTCAGCGCAAGGTATCGCGAATATTATTCAACAAGCGAGTTATTTCATTGGACTTAGGTTCCTTGGTGGCGGGTACAAAATACCGAGGACAGTTTGAGGAGCGGATGAAGGCGGTGATGCAAGAGATCGAAAAAAATCCTGACATCATCTTGTTTATCGATGAGATTCATACGATCATTGGCGCTGGAGGTGCAAGTGGTTCTTTGGATGCATCCAATATGTTTAAGCCTGCTCTTGCTCGAGGTGAAATGCAAGCCATTGGGGCCACTACCTTGGATGAATACCGCCAATATATCGAGAAGGATGGTGCATTAGAACGCCGCTTTCAAAAAGTGATTATTGAACCAACGACAATTGATGAAACGATTCAAATCTTGAACAACATCAAGGAGCGTTACGAAGATCACCACAATGTAACCTACACGCAAGAAGCAATTGATGCATGTGTGAAATTGACGGAGCGCTACATTACTGACCGCCATCTTCCGGATAAAGCAATTGACGCTTTGGATGAAGTAGGTTCGAGAGTGCACATCACGAATATCAATGTGCCTCAAGAAATTATAGACATCGAAGGAAAGATTGAGGCCTTGAAAGATGAAAAAAATGAAGTGATTAAATCACAGCAATATGAGAAGGCGGCCGAATTGCGGGATTCTGAACGGAAACTTCAAGAACAATTGGAGGACGAGAAGAAGAAATGGGAGGTAGACGCAAAAGAGAATAAAGTGCTTGTCACAGAAGAGAATGTTGCTGAGGTAGTTTCCATGATGTGCGGGATTCCTGTAACGAAGGTTTCTCAATCTGAAACGGGTAAATTGGTGAACATGGCCGAATCCCTTCGTGGAAAAATTATCGGTCAAGACGAAGCTGTTTCTAAAGTGGTGAAAGCGATTCAACGGAATCGCGCAGGACTGAAAGATCCAAACAAGCCAATTGGATCATTCTTCTTCCTCGGGCCAACAGGAGTTGGAAAAACACAACTAGCGAAAGTGCTTGCCAAATTTCTGTTCGACTCTGACGATTCCTTGATTCGCATTGATATGTCTGAATACATGGAGAAATTCTCCATCTCTCGTTTGGTGGGAGCGCCTCCGGGATATGTGGGATACGAAGAAGGAGGTCAGTTGACTGAAAAAGTACGCAGAAAGCCCTATTCAATCATTCTTTTAGACGAAATTGAAAAGGCGCATCCTGATGTGTTTAATCTCTTGCTTCAAGTGCTCGATGATGGCCACATGACCGATGGCTTGGGTAGAAAAATTGATTTCAAGAATACGATATTGATTATGACATCCAACATTGGAGCGCGCCAATTGGCTGATTTCGGTTCAGGTGTAGGATTTGGAACAAAAGCGAAGGAAGAATCGCGCGATGAAAATGCGAAGTCAGTGATTCAAAATGCGCTCAGAAAAGCCTTCTCTCCAGAGTTCTTGAACCGTGTCGATGACATGATCTTGTTCAAGTCATTGCAACGTGACGATATCCATAAAATTATTGACCTCGAATTGGAGAAATTGTACGGACGAATCAACGATTTGGGCTACAAAATCGAAATGACCGAAGGAGCTAAGGATTTAATCGTTGAGAAGGGATATGATGAAAAATTTGGTGCTCGACCGCTAAAACGTGCGATTCAAAAATACATTGAGGATCCACTCGCAGAGGAAATCATAAAGGCAACCTTGACGACAGGAGATACGATCAAAATTGACTTGTCTGAATCGAAAGATGAATTGGTCATCAACATCGATAAAGCTGAAGCAAAGTCCGAAATAAAGGAATAATCTTAAGGGCCGTGAAAACGGCCTTTTTTGTTTGAAATAAAAACACATGGGTTTTAAAATCGCTTTAATATCTTTCTGTTTGTTGACTTTCTTGGTCTCGTGTGAAAGCGATAAGGTGCCAATGAAATCATACAAAACCCAATATGTGTTCGTGATGATCATGGATGGTGCTCGCTATACAGAAACATGGGGAGATGCGAACCATAGCTATATTCCTCGTTTGTCAAATGAGATGGCTCAGTTTGGTGTTATAAACACGAACTTTTCGAACAATGGCTATACGCATACGACGGCTGGACATACAGCCATCATGACAGGCCATTATCAGGCGATCAACAACACTGGAGGTGAGTTCCCGAGTTATCCTTCCTTTATGCAGATTTGGCGCTGTTTCAAAGGTCAAGAAGCAGCAAACGCTTGGGTGATCGCAAGTAAAGATAAATTGGAGGTGCTTTCAAACACCAAAGACCTTCGGTGGAAAAATAAATTCAGGCCGTCTTTTAATTGCGGGATCAATGGAAATGGGACAGGTTACCGTGACGACAGTACCACATCTGTTCGCGTCATGGAAGTGCTCGAAACTTATTCGCCACATTTGATGATTGTTAATTTCAAGGAACCCGATTATTCTGGTCATCAAGCCAATTGGGTGAATTATTTGAATGGAATACAATCCTCGGATGAATACATTTACCGAGTCTGGAATTTCATTCAGTCAAGTCCAATTTACAAGGACAAAACGACGCTATTTGTGACCAACGACCATGGTCGTCACCCTGATGGTACGGCAGATGGCTTTGTGTCACACGGAGATGGATGTCCCGGATGTCGACACGTTATGTTCTATGCTTTTGGACCTGATTTCAAGCAAAATGTAGTCATTTCACAACCGCGTGAATTGATTGACATCAATGCAACCATACTTGAGTTGCTTGGAATTTCAGGTGTTTATTCAGACGGTGAAGTGATGCGTGAATTGTTTCAATAAGCGTAATATTTCTTTTTAAGCCAGTAGGCCAAGTGAACCATTAAAATTAAGGCAGGGACCTCCACCAAAGGGCCGATCACCCCAGCAAAAGCTTGACCAGATTCTATCCCAAACACTCCAATGGCTACAGCGATGGCCAATTCAAAATTGTTGCCTGAGGCGGTGAAGGATAAGGCGGCATTGTCGTGATAGTCGGCGCCAGCCCATTTGCCTGTGAAGAACATCAGAATAAACATCACACAAAAGAAGATCACGAGAGGTAAGGAAATACGCAATACGTCGAGAGGTAATTCTACAATCATTTGCCCTTTTAAACTGAACATGACAACGATGGTGAAAAGCAAGGCAATCAATGTAATTGGGGAAATGAAGGGAAGGTATCGAGTTTCAAACCATTCGAGTCCTTTTGCCTTTATAAGCACAAATCGTGAAATTAAGGCAATGGCAAATGGAATTCCCAGATAAATGCCAACGGTTTGAGAAATTTCAGCGATGGTGATGTCGATCGATAAGCCTGAAATCCCAAAGAGCGGCAGCATAATTTCAAGATAAAACCAAGCATAGGCGCTGAAGAATAGCATTTGAAGCACGCTATTGATTCCGACAAGTCCTGCAACGAGCTCTCGGTTGCCATCGGCCAATTCATTCCAAACGATGACCATGGCAATGCAAGGCGCCAATCCGATAATAATTAGTCCAGTCATGTATTCGGGGTAGTCGCGCAGAAAAGTGATGGCCAGAATAAACATGAAGAAGGGCCCAACAATCCATGTGATCAAGAATGAAAGCGTTAATAATTTTGGTTTGGCAAGAACCGCTGGGATTTTAGAAAATTTCACCTTTGTTAATGGCGGAACCATCATTAAAATCAAACCAATGGCTAAAGGAATATTGGTTGTTCCTGTGGAGAATGAGTTGATGAAGGTATCCGATTCTGGGATGAAATATCCGATTCCCACGCCAATAATCATGGCAAGAAAAATCCAAAGTGTTAAATAGCGGTCTAGAAATCCGAGTTGTTTTGGTTGGTTTGTTTTCATGGTTTAGCGCTTCATAATTAATTATTAATTTTTCATTTTCAATCATTGTTGCCCGATAAATTTTGCTTCACTTCTTGAATCCATTGGTCTGTATGAAGTGGCTTTAAAGTTAGGGGGGTGGTTTTATTTTATCATGTAGTATTTAAACTGTTTGACCCCGATGGGGTCATTGGCCTTTTGGGAGGGCTTATGGTTACAAAGATTCGACCCCGATGGGGTCAGTAAATCAAAGTTAAACTGATTGGATAAAACATGAAGGTGGATTTAGTTGGACAACAATGATTCGTAACTCGTAACTCGTCATTATGTCAGCTACTTGCTCGCCCTCAGCGCCAACACCATCGGAATTCTGTTCTCTAGGTGCTTGATGCGAAATTTTCCGGGTTCGAATTCTTCTGTGTGACGAAAACAATCGTAGGGGGAGTAGTCAAATTCTTGCATGACCTCAATACGCAGCTTTGCATTTGTCAATGCATTGAAGATTTCAGCGACTCCATGGTTCCACATCACATAGGTCGTGCTAAAATCGGCGGACTTATCGCCATAGGTGCCCGTTTGTGTTTCGATGATTGGTCCGTCGTTGAAGTAGTTGTAGCTCAAGTCTTTGAAGTCATCGTCAAACATCCAAACGGAAGGATGAAAATCCGCAAAAACGAATTGACCACCCGGTTTGAGGAAGTGTTGGATCACGTTCGCCCATTTGTCGAGGTCTGGTAGCCAACCAATTGTGCCATAGGAGGTGAAAACGATGTCGAATGTTTCGTTCAGATGATTAGGTAATTCATAGATGTCGCAGCAGATAAATTGAACCGCTTGTTCGCAGGCATGATTGAGTTCATTTGCTTTTGCAATGGCATCGTCAGATAAATCGATGCCGGTAACAAGGGCTCCATGACGCGCCAACGCAATGCTGTCTTGACCGAAATGACATTGTAAATGCAAGATTTTCTTAGCTGCTAAATCTCCCAAGAGATCCAATTCGATGGACTTCAGTACTTCTTTCTCTTCGATAAAACCCTGTACGTCATAAAAGTCGCCTTTCCAGTGCGCTGCGGTGCGCAAGTTCCACGATTGACGGTTTAGGGACTGGTAGTTTGTAGCATCTTCCATGGTCTAGATTTTAGAATTCGGGATCAAGTTGAAAGGTCATCATTTCTCCACTTTTAGGATGTTTGAAGGTCAAGCTTTCGGCATGTAAATAAAGTCTTTCGGCACGTAAGCCATAGAGATCGTCGCCCACAATTGGACAGTTCAGCCCGAGCGAATGGGCTGAATGCACGCGGAGTTGATGTGTTCGTCCCGTGACAGGATAGAAGTATACCCGAGTTTTTCCGTTCACTCGTTCGATAACGGAATAGTTCGTTCGGGCACTTTTTCCATAGGTGTTACAGACCATTTGACGTGGACGATCATCCAAATCAACACGTAGCGGCAGATCAATACTTCCTTCATCTTTTTCAACAATTCCATTCAGCAAGGCCACGTAGCGTTTGCTTACTTTTCGTCGGATAAACTGATCTTGAAGTTTTCGATGCGCCTCACGATTTTTTGCCACGAGCAGAATACCTGAAGTGGACATGTCTAGACGATGCACCAACAAAGGACCATCAGCTTCTGGATACATGTCGCGAATTCGACTGTATACGGAGTCATCAATGGACTTCCCCGGGACAGATAAAAATTCAGCGGGTTTATTGATGATGATGATCGACTCATCCTCAAAGACAATTTTCAGCATTTTTCCTTCTGCTGGATTGACCAACATTGGATTTGCTTCGACCTCAAGTCCTGTGAGCATGTGGCCTAGAATTGGTTCGCATTTTCCCCGGCAAGCAGGGTAGCACTGTCCGTGAACGCGCACTTCGCCTTTGGGCGATTGTCCCCACCAAAATTCGGCCATCGCTAAGGGTTGAAGATTGTGCGTAAATGCATAGTGAAAGAGTTTTGGTGCAGCACATTCACCAGCACCTGCGGGTGGAGTCGCAAAAGAAGCACTGCTAAAAATTTCTCCCAAACTTTTTGATTCTTTTCGTGCGTTCAAAAAGGAATACTGCGTAAAAATTTGCTGTTGCAAGGCAGATGAACGGGTTTTTCGCTCTTCTTTTAACGCAGAAATGATGAGTTCATGCACCCCAATTTTCTCGTCAATGTTTTTCAACGATTGGTCAAATAAAGACTTTACATCTTTTAAGGTGTATTGCTCCTTGATGCTTTCTCGCCTTAAATTTTCTAAAATTTCCAGTCGGTTCGTCGCACCTTCATCAAGTGATTTGCGGATGATTTTGCGTTCTTTTTTTCCTTGACGAATGAGTGTTTTTAGTCCTTCAATTTCCGTTGTCGCTTCGGCAAATGTTCTTGTCCGCTCTTCGATCAATGCGAGATAGTCGGGGTTGGTTTCGCATTCAAGCAATTTGGCATTTGTCTCGTTGTTCAGCGCCTCACCTTGTTTGTAAAATCCTTCTTCTGCCAATGTGTCAAAGACTGGTGGTACAAATTGTTGAAACTTATTGCTTTCAGCAAGTTTACCCGAAAAGGCAGCGATATATCCTAGAGTTCCTGATGACGAGCGAACGACCAAAACACCAAACATTTTACCAATGGCTGTAGTTTTGTCTTGCCCCTCGAAACCAAAGTTATGCGTCCAGTCTTGTTGATTTTCTAAATACGATTTCAAATCCCCCGCCGCCAACAGCGCCAATGGATGTGGTTCATAGTAGAAAGGGTAGGACAATTGAGTTGGAAGTTCAGTTTCGTGGAAATCGTCTTTAAACGGTATGAAATGGGGAGCTTTCAACTGGATTGAATTTTCAATGGTAAAATGAATGAGCGATTAACGACTCGTACCAAAATTGTTTTTTCTTCCCGCTAATACCCATCCTAAATACCCCATGGGTGCATAGGCAAAAATAAGGTCTGTTAAGTCAAACCACAGTGGCGAACCGGGTAATTCGATGACCATCATCAATCCGCCAATGAAATTTAATACAACGATTCCTACAACCATCGCGATTTGATTTTTCTTTAAAAATTTTGTCGCCAAAAAGCTGGAGACCAATACCCCAAAGGCATGTGCCAAAAACGGGAAAAGGAAATTGATGGGCTTGAACAAATGAATACTCGCTTTCAGACCTTTCATCGTTGTAATGTCTGCTCCTTCAGGAGCTTCGATGAGTATGCCGCCTAGATTCACGAAAAGCATATTCACCGCGCCTCCGATAAACATTGCCGCAAATACCAGTGCTGCCATTAACAGTGTATCTTTCCAAAAAGTATTCATGCTTCGATTTTAATTATTTTGTTGAAAGGCCTCTACAGCTTTACGCACGGAGCCATGTTCATTCAGCAGTTCTTCTGCTCGTTCATAGGTAACATCAATCTCATCCATGATCATTTTCACTCCACGATCAATCAACTTATTGTTGCTCAATTGCATGTCCACCATCTTATTTCCTTTGACCCGACCAAGTTTGATCATCAGCGCGGTAGACAGCATGTTCAATACTAATTTCTGCGCTGTTCCAGATTTCATTCGGGTACTCCCTGTTACGAATTCTGGTCCAACTTCAGGGGTAATGGGATAATCTACAGCAAGTGACAAAGGTGAACCAGGATTGCATGAGATTCCACCCGTCATGACACCATGTTCTCTTGCCATGTCAATGGCACCAAGTACATAAGGTGTTGTTCCAGAAGCAGCAATTCCCACTAAAGTGTCTGTCTCATTGATTTGATATTCCATTAAGTCCTTCCAGCCTTGTTCACGGTCATCCTCGGCAAATTCAACCGCCTTGCGAATGGCTGTATCACCTCCGGCAATGATTCCAATGACCAATCCGTGTGGCACGCCGAAGGTAGGTGGACATTCACTCGCATCCACAACACCGAGTCGTCCACTAGTTCCAGCTCCAATATAAAACAATCGTCCACCGCGCTTCATTCGCTCATGACAGGCATTCACCAAGGCTTCGATGGCTGGAATTTCCTTTTCAACTGCCAAGGGAACGGATTGATCCTCGCGGTTCATGTTCATTAACAAATCCTCGCTCGACATTTTCTCGAGGTCCGTGTAGAGTGAAGTAGATTCTGTGGTTTTCTTCATGGCATTAAACGAGATAAGCTCTTGAATTGCTGTCTTTAAACTCCACTTCGACACGTTCTTTCAAGGTTGTAGACAAACTCAATCCAACGAAATCCGCTTTAATGGGATAGCGTCGGTGTGTGCGATCTACCAAAGCGACGGTTTTTATCGATTTCGTTGCGCGCTCAAGAAATTTAATCAAGGAATATTGCATCGTCTTTCCAGAGTTGAGTACATCATCCACCAAAAGAATATAGGCATTTTTCAAATCTGAATCAGGAATGGAAAGTTCAATCGGATCCTTCCAAGGTTCTTCTTTGTTGACAATGATTTCAAACACATGAATTGTTTGGTCAGAATTGGATTGAATAATGGACGCCAAGGCATTCGCCATTTGAAACCCATTTCCACAAATTCCACCGATGAAAATAACAGGTTCCTCAAAGGTGTTTTCCAAAATCTCAAAGGCCAAACGATTTATCTTCTGCTCGATTGCCGTGTGATCCAAAATTGTATTCATGCTGTGTTTTTTTCAAAGATAGTGAAAGTGGACAAAAGACTTTAAGACTTCAAGATATTAAGACGATAAGACAATAGACTTTAAGACAATAGACAAAGGACATTTCTTCGCTCTTTGAGCTCCGAAGGACAATTGACTTAAAAAAGTTACGAGTTACTAATTACTAATTACGAGTTAGTTCGAATTTGATTTTTAAGCTTCCAAGATTATATGACAGGTTGATTCTAAGCAATAAAAATAAATTTCCAAGGAATCAAATTCTTTAGGCTTCAAGATATCATGATTTTAAGACAGCTGATAACTCGAAGATATGAATCTTCAAATTCCCGAAGGGAACAAATTCTAAATTGCGCAGCATCAAATTCTTTAGACTTCAAGATATCATGATTTTAAGATTTTAAGACAGATGATACCTCGAAGTTACGAACCATTGAATTTCCGAAGGAATCAAATTTTGAATTGTGCAGCATCAAATTCTTTTGAGCAGTTATTGACAATTTGCCTTCGAAGTTATAGTCTAAAAATACTTGTTAATATATTTAAAATGAAATGATTAAGTTGTTAAAATAACAAGTTTCATCCTCGAGCAAATTTTGTTAAAAACACATCCAACTTTCTCATTTTGCCTTGCTTGATTTGATTAAATTTGTTCTCAATTTGTTGAATACATTAAGAAATTGAACCTTTAAAGTCCAGGCAATGCCAAAAGACAACTCCCTCAAGTCAATACTCATCATCGGAAGTGGACCAATTGTCATCGGTCAAGCATGTGAATTCGATTACGCTGGATCTCAAGCCGCTCGCTCATTGCGTGAAGAAGGGATTGAAGTGACCTTGATCAATTCAAATCCAGCGACCATCATGACCGACAAAGTTGTTGCAGACAATGTATATCTGCTGCCACTCGAAACGGAGAGCATCGTTGAAATTTTAAAAAATCACAAGATAGATGCTGTACTTCCAACCATGGGGGGACAAACAGCTCTCAATCTTTGCATCAAATGCGATGAGATGGGGATTTGGGAGGAATATGGTGTACGTCTCATCGGTGTGGACATCAATGCCATCGAAATCACTGAGAACCGCGAAGCATTTCGGAATTTAATGCTTGAAATCGGAATTCCAATGGCTCCGCAAAAAACGGCAAAGTCATTTTTGGAAGGAAAAGAAATCGCACAAGAATTTGGATTCCCCCTCTGTATTCGTCCATCTTATACATTGGGAGGTTCGGGAGCATCTATTTTATACGATGCCAAAGAATTTGATAACTTATTGGAGCGCGGACTTCAATTGTCTCCAATTCACGAGGTGATGATTGATAAAGCCCTCTTGGGTTGGAAGGAATATGAATTGGAGTTGTTGCGCGATGCGAATGACAATGTGGTGATTATCTGTTCCATTGAGAACTTCGATCCGATGGGAATTCATACGGGAGATTCAATCACTGTAGCTCCTGCAATGACGCTTTCGGATACAACATACCAAAAGATGCGCGACATGGCCATCATGATGATGCGGTCGATTGGGAATTTTGCTGGTGGATGTAACGTGCAGTTTGCGGTTTCTCCAGATGACAACGAGGACATCATTACCATAGAAATTAATCCGCGTGTTTCTCGTTCATCGGCCTTGGCATCAAAAGCTACAGGGTACCCAATTGCGAAGATAGCAGCCAAATTGGCGATCGGTTATCACCTGAACGAGCTGAGCAATCAAATTACAAAAACAACTTCGGCGTTGTTCGAACCGACATTGGATTATGTGATCGTGAAAATTCCACGTTGGAACTTCAATAAATTCCCTGGAACAAACCGTCAACTTGGCTTGCAAATGAAGTCAGTAGGTGAGGTCATGGGGATTGGTCGTTCGTTCCAAGAGGCCTTGCAAAAAGCATGTCAATCCTTGGAAATTAATCGAAATGGTTTAGGTGCTGATGGCCGTGAATTGACGAATCAAGATGAGATCTTACACAGCTTGGAATTTGCCAGTTGGAATCGACTTTTCCACATCTACGACGCCATTAAATTGGGTATTCCATTTAAAAAGATTGTTGAGAAAACGAAGATAGACATTTGGTTCTTGAAGCAAATTGAGGACTTGATCAAATTGGAACGTCGCATCGAAAAATACCGCTTGGATACAATTCCGAAAGAATTGATGTTTGAAGCGAAGCAAAAAGGTTATGCCGACCGTCAGATTGCTCATTTGATGCAATGTCTGGAGTCTCAAGTATATGTGAAACGCAAGGAATTTGGAATCAAACGCGTGTACAAACTTGTAGATACGTGTGCGGCTGAGTTTGAAGCAAAGACACCTTACTACTATTCTACCTTTGAGTTCGAGAACGAAAGTGTTGTTTCTGACAAGAAAAAAGTGGTAGTTCTTGGTTCAGGACCAAATAGAATAGGGCAAGGTATTGAGTTTGATTACAGCTGTGTGCATGGTGTATTGGCAGCGAAAGAATGTGGGTACGAAACCATTATGATCAACTGCAACCCTGAAACAGTATCTACTGATTTTGATACAGCGGATAAATTGTACTTCGAACCTGTATTCTGGGAACATATTTTTGACATCATTGAACACGAAAAACCTGAAGGTGTGATTGTTCAGTTGGGTGGTCAAACTGCATTAAAGCTGGCTGAAAAATTGGAGCGCTATGGCATAAAGATTCTTGGGACAAGTTTCGATGCCTTGGATTTGG
Source organism: uncultured Flavobacteriia bacterium (assembly GCA_903873915.1). GTDB lineage: Bacteria > Bacteroidota > Bacteroidia > Flavobacteriales_D > Crocinitomicaceae > M0103. The sequence continues at coordinate 12,140 of CAIQQH010000126.1, forward strand.
CCGAAGATAGAGGCCGATTCTCGAAAGTCTTGGAAGAAAATAACATTCCTTTTCCTGAATATGGAGTGGTGGAAAGCGCTGAACAAGCGTTGGAATTAGCCGATGTTCTTGGGTTTCCCTTGTTGGTGCGTCCTTCGTATGTTCTTGGTGGACAAAAAATGAAGATTGTTATCAATAAAGAAGAACTCGAACACCATGTGGTGGATATCATCAATGAAATGGGAAACAATCAAATTTTGCTTGACCACTTCTTGGGCGGTGCCATTGAGGCCGAAGCAGATGCCATTTGTGATGGAGAAGATGTCTATATCATCGGAATCATGCAGCACATTGAGCCAGCTGGAATTCACTCTGGGGATTCATACGCTGTCTTGCCTCCATACAACCTTGGTGACTTTGTGATGCAACAGATCGAAGACATCACAAAGAAGATTGCCCTTGCATTGAAAACGGTTGGACTCATGAACATTCAGTTCGCCATCAAAGACGATAAGGTATATGTCATTGAAGCCAATCCTAGAGCGTCGCGTACTGTACCATTCATTGCAAAGGCCTACGATGAACCCTATGTGAATTACGCCACGAAGGTGATGTTGGGCGAGAAGAAGGTGAAGGACTTTAATTTCAATCCAAGGAAAGAAGGCTATGCGATCAAGATTCCAGTATTCTCCTACGAGAAGTTCCCTGATGTCAAGAAAGAACTCGGTCCTGAAATGAAATCTACAGGAGAGGCGATTCGCTTCATCAAGAACCTGAAAGATCCATTCTTCACGAAGATCTATTCGGAGCGCAACATGCATTTATCGAAATAGTGGTTGTTGAAGCTGGAATAACGAATGCCTTTCGAACGATCCTGATCATCATTGGAGCGATTGTCTTGCTGCGTTTTATCGGTCAATTGATGAATGCGAAGAGGAACATGGAAGAGGGCAGTCGTTTGACTAAACAGCAACGCGAATTTCAAGAGGAACGGAATCAGAAACTGAAAAATTTCGGCAAGGTGAATATCTTTTCTCGAAACTCAAAGAAAACAAATAAGCTCAAAGGAAATGTGGAAGATGTTGACTTCGAAGAAGTCGATTGAACGCAGGTCTGATAAAATCTCTATTTTTACCACAAATACTTGTTATGAAGAATTTCTTTCAAAAGAATTGGCCTCACTTTGCTGTACTCGCGGCATTTATTGTCATCATGTTTTTTTACTTCGCTCCCGAATTTGATGGAAACCGACTAAAGCAACACGATGTGGAGGAATACATTGGTATGTCCAAAGAAACTCAAGCCTTTCGTGAAAAGGCACATGAAGAGCCGCTTTGGACAAATTCAATGTTCGGCGGAATGCCAACGATCCAGATTTCGACCTTGTACGGAGGGAATTTCTTTCAACAAAGTTCGCTTTGGTTCCTAGGTTTCTTTGGGGTGCCATCAGGTATTTTCTTGCTGCATTTGCTCGGATTCTATTTGTTGGCCATGTGTATGCGCATCAAACCCCTCATTGCTTTTATTGGCGCGGTAGCTTTTGCATTTGCCAGTTATGAGATCGTTGTACTTCAAGCCGGACACAACTCCAAAGCAATGTCAGTAGCACTTATGGCTCCTGTGGTAGGCGCCTTCATCATGGCCTATCGACACAATTGGAAATGGGGCGCCTTGCTGTCTGGATTATTCATGTCCTACGAATTGGCGAACAATCACCTTCAAGTCACCTATTACCTTGCGTTTTTATTGGCAGGATTGGGTGTGTATGAGTTGATTCAAGCCATCATGACCAAAGAATTCAAGAAGTTTCTCATAACTTCAGGAAGTGTAATGGCCGCCTATCTGCTTGCTGTATTTATCAATTATGGAAATATCTCCTTGACAAATGATTATGCAAAACATACCATTCGAGGTGGAAATGACGTAACGATTAATCCAAATGGCACTCCAGCGACAAACAACACAGATGGCTTGGACAAAGATTACATCACCAATTGGAGTTATGGGGTTGGTGAGTCATTTACACTGGTTTCACCGTATGTGAAGGGTTCAGCGTCTGTTGGATTAGCAGACAGTGGTTTCGGTGAAATGGTAGAGAGTTCAGACCGATCTATGGAAGAAATCAACGAAGTGATGAACGCTCCCTATCCTGTATATTGGGGTGATCAACCCATGACATCAGGACCTGTTTACCTAGGTGTAGTGGTGGTGTTCTTGGCCTTGCTCGGGATGGTATTCATCAAAGACCGCTCAAAGTGGGTATTTCTTGTCGTCAGCATCTTGGCTTTGGCGCTTTCATGGGGAAAAAACTTCATGGGCTTAACGGATTTCTTCATTGACAATGTCCCGGGGTATAACAAATTCAGAACAGTAACCATCATTATGGTCTTGATTGAATTGTGTATTCCTATTATTGCCGTGATGCTTTTGCAACGACTTTATGAAGCACGCGAGGAAATCAAAAGCCAGAAACGCAATTTTTTGATTGTCTCAGGGGCCTTTTTCGTCTTTTTATTGGGAGTAAAAACGGTTGGACTGGGTGATAATTTTACGACAAAGCAAGAAGTTGAACAGATGAATGCATATCCAGCACAAGTTGCTCAACAGATTCGTGAAATTGATCCGAAGATGCTTATCGAACAATACCGTGTTGACCCATCTAATCCACAACAAATACAGCAATTTATCGACGCTCAAGTTGAATCGACAAGCAATAAATACACCCTAATGAAAGGCGTGCGCCAGGAAATATTTACGAGTTCGATGAATCGTTCTTTGCTCTTTGCATTCTTGATTATCGGTGTGATGGCCTTGTTCTTTTACACGGCGATTTCTAGTGAACTTATCGTTGCTGGCGTTGCTGCATTGGTATTGGCAGATTTGATCTTTGTGGATCAGAATTATTTGAGCTCGAAGGAAGATGATAAAGGGAATTTGAAATATTGGTCTGAGGCACCAAGTATTTTGTATCCATTGTCGCCAAACAAAGCCGATATAGATATCATGACATTGGAAACGATGAATCCATCGGTAGCAAAAGCAGTTGCAGCGGGAGAGAAAGACGGAAAGGTCAAAGCAGAAGAATTGGATTATTCTGGAGCTGATGCGCGTCGTGTCATTGAGTCGTACCGATATTCGGCCTTGAACTTTGCAACGAATTACCGCGTGTTTGACTTTGATGGTGGATGGAGCAGCACACGTGCATCGTATTTCCACAAATCGTTGGGTGGATACCATGGGGCGAAATTGAGAAACATTCAAAACGTATTTGATTTCCACCTGGCACGTACGAATAACAAGGTACTCGATATGCTCAATGTAAAGTACATCATTCAACAGGAATCCTTGCGTCCGAATCCAACAGCCATGGGCAATGCCTGGTTCGTGAAGACGATTGAAGTGAAGGAAACAGCCAATGATGAAATTCGTGCCCTAGGCAACAAGTTCGACATTACAAATCAAGGTCCTGGACAATTATTGGTCAATGGTCAACCCGCTGCCAAAGCTTCGGTTTATGGCAGTGAAGATCTTCAGTACTTGATGGGGCGTGACACATTGACTGTTCCCTTGTCCAATGGTCTTTCAGAAGGACAAGAAGCACTTTGGGTGCGAGACACAAATGGTGTGACGAATTTGATTCCTATGATTACGATGGAAGCAGACAGTTTAGGTTCATTCAAGCCCTTGGTGAAGTTGAAGGTCAGTGACGAATTCAAGGTGCGCGAAGAGGCAGTGATGCTGCAAGAATTCGCCAATTTGGTAGTTGATTTTAAGTTCTCTGGCGAAGGTGAAATCTCGATGAAGTCCTATGCTCCAAACAAAATCGTTTATAAAGCAGAATGCAAAGGAAAGCAGTTCGCGGTATTCTCCGAAATATACTATCCAGAGGGATGGAAGGCATTTGTGGATGGAAAAGAAGTGGAGATTGTGAAAACAAATTATTTGTTGCGAGGAGTTGAATTGGCATCGGGAAAACATACCATTGAATTCAAATTTGATTTACCGAAATACCGTCAATCCAATACCTTGGCAATCGTAGGGACAGGATTCTTGTTTTTGCTGATTGCCGGTGCGGCATTTAAGGACATGAAAAAAGCAAAAGACTAATTCTCTTTTGTGCTGAATAGCGCTGATGTGAACTGCATTTCAGCACCTTGAATCATTTAAATGTTGAAACAAAGGATTGACGCAGTATGCAAAAAGTGTTATTCATCGCACATTGGTTCCCCACTTCGGATTTTCCGCTGAAAGGAATTTTTGTTCGAAATCATGCCGTTTGTCTGAATGCCATTTGCGATTTGACCGTAGTCAATTTTTCCATTGAATACGGAAAGTCACTTCGAAAAGTAGAGATTTCACGAGCGGTTGACAGGGATGGATTGGATATCCTCGAAATTCGCATTCGCAGCCGATTTTACAAGCTATTTTATTATGCACTGAATTACCAACAACGACTCTTAAAGAAGGCCTTGCTTGGTTCAGATATCGATGTTAATTCCTTTGATTTGCTTGTGTCGAATGTGCTTTTTCCAAGTGGAATCGGTACCATGCGTTTAGCGGAAAGGTTCCAAAAGCCCTTCATCCACATCGAACATTGGTCCCATCTTTCAGGATTTTTAGCGCGAGACAGCTACCGTAAAGAAGGACAACTGGTATTGGACCGTGCGAAGAGTGTCATCGTCGTCTCAGATCTTCTAAAACAGTCCATGGTTCAGTTTTGCGATCCAGCCAAAGTGCACGTCATTCCGAATGTGGTGAAAAGCTACTTTGACTTTGCACCCAAGCATAAAAATGATGAGGTGCTGTATTTTCTCGCTGTTGCCTCTTGGAAGGCACCGAAGAATCCCTTTGTTTATGTGCGTGCCTTGGAAGAGATTGCGAAAACAGAAAAGCGCCGGATTGTGCTTGCCCAAGTCGGTGATGGCCCCCAATTGATCGAGGTCAAAAAGCTGATCAAGAACACCGAACTTCGTTTACTCGGACAGATTGCAAATACGGAGTTGTCACAGCATTACCATTCCGCTGACTTTTTTCTTCACGGCTCCGACTATGAAACGTTTTCCATTGTGTCGATCGAGGCTTTATTTACCGGCACACCTGTCATCGGCAGTAGGGTAGGTGTATTGCCGGAGGTTATTGATGTATCGAATGGAGTACTGTGCGACAATACGGTAGAATCGTGGGTCGATGGAATTGGCGCTGCCATATCAAGGAATTACGATCACGAAATGATTTCTGAGAATGCCAAACGAAGTTTTAGTGAAGAGCATGTGAGAGATTTGATCGCTGCGCGAATTTAAGATTTGATTGCTTCGCAAATTGAGGATTTGATTGCTTCGCAAATTGAAGATTTGATTGCTTCGCGAATTTGATCGCTGCGCGAATTGAGGATTTGATTGCTTCGCAAATTTGATCGCTACGCGAATTGAAGATTTGGTTGCTTCGCAAATTGCCGCAGGCATCAAATAGACGAAGGCTTCAAATTCCCGAAGGGATCAAATTTTGAATTCCCTCTGGGATCGAATTCCCTCTGGGATCGAATTCCCTCCGGGATCGAATTCCCTCCGGGATTATCGCTTAAATTTATTGCCACGAAATTCACTTTTCTTGAGGTATGTTATAAAGTAAGCCAATTCAATATTGATAGGGTCTAAGAGTTTATTGAGTGCTTGCAAATTATTTTCATCAATGAGTTCATTGTCGAAAGCACGATAAAGTTGCGAACGGATTTCACCCACACTGCCTTTGGAATAATATAAAAATTGAATGAACTCTTTATTGCCTTCACGTTCAAAACCTTCAGCAATGTTGTCCATGATGCTTCCTGATGTTTTGAGAATGTGGTTTTTTAGGAATCCATTACTCCTGTCATCAATTCCTCGAAAAGTGGAGTACAATTGCTTGTTAAAAACACGTGCCTTTTGCCAGATCTGTAAATCTTCAAAGGTGTTGTAAGTAGCCATAATTATAAAGAGTGGTTTATTTTGTATACTCAAGTTATGACTAAATATATAGAATTCAAAATTTGATGCTGCGCAATTTAGAATTTGATTGCTACGCAAATTTGATCGCTACGCGAATTTAGAATTTGGTCGCTGCGCGAATTGAAGATTTGGTTGCTCTGCAAATTGCCGCAGGCATCAAATTCCTGAAAGGATCAAATTGCCGCAGGCATCAAATTCCGAATTCCCTCCGGGAACAAATTCCCATCGGGATCAAATTACTTTTTAAGCACAAACGCATTGATCTTCAACACTACAATTCCAGGATCCGTATTCGCAGTGACGGTAACCGTTTTCTCTTGCGTGTCGAGCTGTCCCACCTTCGGGTGAAATACCACCTCGATTTTGTCCGATTTCCCAGGAAGGATTGGTTTCTCTGGTTTCTTGGCAGTCGTACATCCACAGCTGGCATCTACGCGCGCGATGATCAAGGGATTTTTCCCTGTGTTGGTTACGATGAAAGTAGCCGCATTTTCGGAATCTTCTTTGATCTTCCCGAAGTCAATTTTTAATTTGTCGAAGGACATTGACGTCTTCGAAGCGGCTTCTGCTTCTAAGAGTTCACGTTCTTCGCGGTCAATGTCTGAAAGTTCTTTCTTCAAGTCTGCTTCGCTGGCTTCATCCGCTTCAATGGCAGATTCTACCTCGGTGTTTTTATCGCTTTTTGCTTCGGAGCCACATGATGCGATGAAGAAGGTGCAAAGTACAAAAGTAAAAATCTGTTTCATGGTGTTTTTTTACAAAGATAAATCTGAATTACATGCTTAAAAGCGAATACCCATTTTTTCTGCTTCACCAGTTTGAATGGCTTGAACGGCGCGCACAAGAGCTTCGTTCGACTCATTAAAAATCTCGTAAAACTCATCGTAGCCCCAAATGTCTTGTGCGAGGTTTGCCTTGATGCGCATTTTTAGTAGATTCTCTGAAGTTTCATATTGGGCGTCATTGGGCTCCAATTTGGGATCAGCAGTCTTGACAAAGTCAAAAAACTCATTCATGAATTTTTCATCCAAGACAAATTTCGACTTGAAATCTGCAAAAGTAGGGTAGGAAACCAACATCTTGTCGCGGTGCTTGTCGACATATTCCAAAGAAAAACTCATAACATGGCCACCTTGCACCAAATCGCGGAAGTAGTCTGTTATTTCTGATGTGTCAATAGGAACGAAGATGTCGGGCATGATTCCACCACCACTGTAAACAGTGCGCTTTGATAGTAATGTTTGGTGCTTCAATGAATCTGGAAGTTTAATGGAGTCCACATGGGAGAATTCTCCGTTCAAATAGCGTTGTGTGAGGTCGTTTTCATAGGCCTCCATGTCGTCGTAGGGCTTTTGGATAAAGCGGCCTGCGGGAGTGTAGTAACGCGCAATGGTCAAGCGGATTTGCGATCCATCTGTTAAATCGATTGGACGCTGCACCAATCCTTTTCCAAAGCTGCGTCGTCCCACGATCAATCCACGGTCCCAATCCTGAATGGCGCCTGATAAAATTTCACTCGCCGAAGCAGAATATTCATCGGTCAACAAGATCAGCTGCCCATCTTCCCATTTTCCGGTTCGGTACGCTTTTAAATTGCTTCTCGGTTGAGCGCGGCCTTCAGAATAGACGATCAACTTGTCGCCGGACAAGAACTCATCGGCCAATTTCTGCGCGGCATCCAACAATCCACCGCCGTTTCCTTGAAGGTCAAAGACGAGGTGCTTCATGCCTTGACGCTTAAGATCGGCAATTCCTTTTTCAACTTCTTCCATGGAAGAGCGAGAAAAACTGTTGAGTTTAATGTAGCCAATCTCCGGTGCAACCATGTACACCGCATCGACAGAATTGATCGGAATATTGTCCCGGGTAATGACAAAATCCATTGGCTTGCGCATGTTTTTGCGTTGGATTTCGATTTTCACCTTTGTTCCCAATTCACCCAATAACTTCTCCCGGACCTGATTGTTTTTTAATCCAATACCAGCAACGTTTAAATCTGAAATTTTCGTGATTTTATCACCTGGTAAAATGCCTAGCTTTTCAGAAGGACCACCAGGAATCGTCGCCACAACCATCAAGGTGTCTTTCAAGATCTGAAAGCGAATTCCAATGCCTACAAAACTTCCGTTGATGGAGGAGTTGGCTTCATTGACCTCTTCTTTCGAAATATACGTGGAGTGGGGATCCAACTTTTCCAGCAGCGCAATGATTGCTTCGTCTGTTAATTTTTCATCGTTCACGGGATCGACATAGAGTTGATTGACAAAAGTCAATACCTCATCGAATTTTTGTGTTGTTCCAACTTTTGAAGGGTCTACTTGAGCCGTTAAAAGTGTTGGAGCGAAGGTAAATAGGAGAAAAAAGCGTTTCATAGTCCGTTCTGGTTTTTTGACGAAATTAAAGGTAGCACTAAATACGCGTTATTGAATCGTTAAATAACAGGCACCTTTAATTTTTGTTAATTAAAAATAAACAGAGGGCTGTGTAAAGCTTTCAATTTGCTCGTCAACAGTGCTTCGCTTTTATGTGTTATTTCGAGTACGATGAAAATGGTGAAATCAATCTTTCTGTTAACTGCATTTCTGAGTGTCTCGGTTCTTGCTCAAGCTCAAGTGAAGGAGTTTGATCAATTGGAAATGTTCTTTGCCCAGAAACACTACAAAATGGTGTTGCGGAAGGCGAATCGATTTCTCGACAATCCAGAATACGATTATTCACAAGTTCCTTCCTATTATGCTGCATTGGCAACGATGCAATTGGTACAAAATGACCGATGGAGAAAGACACATCCCTCCGCATTGAAAGAGGCGCAAGAGCGATTTTTGGCCCTTCGAAAAAACAAAGACGGGCAGAAAATAATTGCTGCGCACATCCATGAGTTGTCTTTTCTCAAGCGCGATTTGATTTCTTGGGCAGAGGATTTAAAGCGGCGCGATAAAAAGGAAGATTTCAACGAAGTTCAGCAGTTTATTGATGCCGTATTGAATGATTTAAAAACGATTGACACAGTTACAGAGGGCAATGGAACTTCGCTTGATGCATCTGAAGTGGTCTCGGAAACTTCCTCCAAGGAGCGAAAAAAATTAGTTCAATATGCTGAAAAGTACATTGGAACACCTTATGTTTGGGCTGGAGAGAATCCAAGTGGATTTGATTGCAGTGGTTTTACCAGCTATGTCTATCAATCCATGGGGAAGGAGCTGCCGCGCCGGGCAGTGGATCAATACAATGCCAGCAAGAAAATTAAAGAAAGATCTGTGCAGAAAGGTGATTTGGTGTTTTTTGACAATGGTTCGGGTGTGTCGCACGTTGGCATGGTCATCTCGGAAAAAGGAGAACCTGTCGTCATGATCCATGCCAGCTCTTCTCAGGGTGTAATTCGCACAGCAATCGATTCCTCAGACTATTGGAAATCTCGACTTAAGGGTTACGGAACTTTCGTTGATTGATCTTTGCGGGCATAGAACACGATCGCAATAGCCATCAGTACTATTGATGCAAAAGAAATCATCATAAAAGGTGTATGGATGAATTTCTCCTTGTGTTTTGTGATTAAAATGAAACCCAATGAAAGCAGGGTGATGACGCAGAATAGCATAGACAAGCGAGCTAAACTTCCGTTCTTTTTTCTTAGTCGCTCGAAAAGTGTCAGTGAAATGACGGTTGCGGTGGCTAAGAGGATCAAATTCCAGTACATGGGTAGTTGTTGCTGATCGAAATAGCACTTGATTGAAAGTGAGGTACTAAAAAGGGCGATAATTCCCCCAATCGAATACAGTGCAAAAGGTGACTTTTCCAAATAAATCAAGGCGAGAAATACGACAAAGGCATTGAGAAAAAGGAGGCTTTGAATGCCGTAAGGTGCAATGAGATCTAAATGATACAATTGGAAGAGATTGTAAACCAGTCCCGATAAAGCGCAGATCGCGAGTCCTCGACCAATTTTATGAGTAAGTGCCAATGCCGTCATTTGTCCAACAGGGGATTAAAGTGAATCGTGCGCAAAAATACGTCGATTTTTCTCTGTGGCACAAACCAAGTTCCAAAGTGCGCGTGCACCCACATTGGCATCCCAGTCTCCCGCAGGTCCGGGTGCAACCTCATTCAAATCAAAACCGATGATTCTCCGCCCTGATTCAGCCACTTTGAAGATCAAGTAGGTGATGTCTTCCAATTTGAATCCGCCCGCCACCGGTGTTCCCGTATGTGGACAAAGCTCTGGTGTAAGTCCATCAATGTCGAATGAAATGTATACGTTGTGCGGCAATTCAGCGATGATGTTCTCTACTTGCTGTTCCCAATTCATACCGCGATACCCTGCTTCCTTGATGTCCCAGTCAAAAAATGTGGAAATCCGCGAGGAATGTTTTTGAATGAGGTCAACCTCCGATTGTGCGATGTCGCGAATGCCCACCTGAACCAATTTTGATAAATGATTGCATTCTTTCAAGGCATTGAACATGATGCTGGCGTGCGATTGCTGAAATCCTTCGTAGGCATCGCGTAAATCGGCATGTGCATCAATCTGTAAAATTCCAAAATCCTCATAGGTATCATTCAAGGCATGCATCAAACCAAGAGGAGTGGAGTGTTCGCCACCAAGAACGCAAACAATTTTCCCGATTTTCATCAGTTCCAAGGACCGTTCGCGAAGATTCTCTTTCAATGCGATTTGTGTTTCGTTGATTTCGTTGACAAGGGACTTAAACTCCTCGTTTTCTTCCAACTGACCACCGTCCTCCAAAAAAGCAATGTAATCCAAGCCCTTTTCGCAAAGCGTGTCATTTATTTTTTTCCAATCTTCAGGAATAGGCGTCATGAACACTTTTGTTTCAAAAGCAGAGTCCAATTTCGGGTGATAAAAATCGAGTTGCGTGGAGGCCTCCAAGATCACTTGAGGACCATCGCTCGCACCTTTGCCATACGAAGCAGTTGCATCCCAAGGAACAGGAATAATCACGATGTCTGCATCTTTCTCTGTGACTGGAAAGCCGAATAGGTTGCCGTTGGAAATACCAACTCCGTTGGGGTCGAATGACATGCTTGAAAAATTAAAAGTTAAGAATGAAGAATTAATAATTACGAGTTACAAATTAAGTTAATTCGATGCCTTCGGCAATTTGGTGCTAACGCAATTTGATGCCTTCGGCAATTCCTGGAGATTTCATCAGTGTCGTTCTCAACAAATGCCCAAAGTCCTCAAATTCAAAATTCCCGAAGGGATCAAATTCTGAATTGCGCAGCAATCAAATTAAAAATTCCCGAAGGGATCAAATTGCGCAGCATCAAATTTGCGCAGCAATCAAATTAAAAATTCCCGAAGGGATCAAATCATTTAATAAGTTGCTTCACAAAATTAGGTGTCGCAAAACTTCCCTTGTGAATATCTGAGTTGTAGTAACGCAATCCGTGAGTCTCAACAAAAGCATCGATCATGGATTCGTTTGTCACGTGCTTTGGATGATCCACATTTTTCAGTCCGTATTGGAAGCTCCACATACCTGTAGGGTAGGTAGGAACAAAGAAGAGAGAAACTGGAGCGTTGTTAGTTCCGAAGATTCCTTGTAAAGTATGATTCAATTCAGCAAAAGCCTTGTCATTGAACTTCGGTGATTCACCTTGAGCGACCAAGATTCCGTTTTTCTTCAAGGCATTGTAGCAGTTGGTGTAGAATTCAACAGAGAACAATCCTTCTGCTGGACCAACAGGGTCAGAACCATCTACAATAATAATATCGTACGTTTCAGGCGCGGCATTCTTGATGAATGCAATCCCATCGTCAACAATCAAATCCAATTTCGGGTGATCAAAAGCAGCGGCAATTTGCGGCAAATGTTCTTTACAGGCCTTAATAACCTCACCATCAATTTCCACCATCGTTACTTTCTCCACCCCTTCATGGCGCAAGATTTCGCGCACTGTTCCACCGTCACCGCCACCAATCACGAGGATGTTGCGCGCATTTCCGTGTGTGAACATCGAAGGGTGAGAAATCATCTCGTGGTAATGGAATTCATCTTTGATGGTGGTCATCACCATATCGTCGAGGGCCAGCATTTTACCATACTTGTATGACTCGATGATGCGCACACGTTGAAAAGGCGATTGCACATCGAAGAAAACCTCACCCGTAAAGCGAAGCGAAAGTGCTTGGTCCTCATCTTTGTCTGTAAACCACACGTTGCGCGTGTAGAATTCAGGATTTTTCCAGTTTGGATCACCGGCGCGCTGACGCATTGTTGTCATGTCGAAATCATTGCGTGTGAGCAGGTTTACCGATCCACGTTTCATTTCCAAGGCCGAATAACTTGTTGAGCCGAAGCATTCCTTCAAGTGGTCAAAAGAAATCCAAGCATCCATTTCCCCGCAGGTAAATAAATCCACAGCTGCGTAGCCATATTCTGGCCAGGTATGGATAGCAAGGTGACTTTCTTGGATCACGACCACACCAGAAACTCCGAAAGGGGAAAAGTGGTGGAACGTCGAGTTGATGACAGTAGCTCCTGCCTTTTGTGCTGCAGCGACCATATCGCGCTCAATTCCAGCCACATCATTCATGATTTTCGGGTCGCAATTCATAAACTCGACCAAGATGTGGTTACCCAATGCTGTGCTCATTTCTCTTTGTACTATTGATTTGACTACAAATTTAGAAAATCGCGGGAAATGGGGGGATTTTTTTTAGTTACGAGTGACTCTTTACTAATGACGAGTTACTAATTACTAGTTACTAGTTACTAGTTACTAATGACGAGTTGTACGTCCCTGATATAGGTTGACCACAAAAGTCAATTTATATGAGCATAACAAATCGGGTAATAAGAACCCCAAGGAAGTTTACAGAAGACTTCAAACGACAAGTTGTAAAGGAGTATGAATC
>CAIQQH010000127.1 GCA_903873915.1 uncultured Flavobacteriia bacterium
CATTGAAAAACCACTGGACTTGAACCGTATTTTGGTGACGATTCGCAATGCAAGGGATAAAAATTCCTTGGTCGAGGAAACCAACCAGTTGAAGACGACCGTAAAACGGTTTAAGGGAACTTCAATAATTGGAGAAACTGATGGAATTATCCATATCAAAGAGATGATTGAAAAGGTGGCGCCATCGGATGCACGAGTGCTCATTACTGGTGAGAATGGCACCGGAAAGGAACTTGTTGCGCGCTCACTTCACGATAATTCGAACCGACGAAAAATGCCGTTCATCGAGGTGAATTGTGCCGCTATACCTTCTGAGTTGATTGAAAGCGAATTGTTTGGACATGAAAAAGGTGCATTTACTTCTGCGATAAAGGATAAAAAAGGAAAATTTGAACTGGCTACGGGTGGAACCTTATTCCTAGATGAAATTGGGGATATGTCAGCAAGCGCCCAAGCGAAAGTTCTGCGTGCTTTGCAGGAAAATGTAATTCAACGGGTAGGAGGTGAACGAGACGTTAAGGTCGATTGTCGCGTGTTGGCAGCAACAAATAAGGATCTTCGAAAAGAAATTGCAGAAGGTCGATTTAGAGAAGATTTATACCACCGTTTGGCAGTGATCCTTATTCACGTGCCTTCATTGAACGAACGCCGAGATGATATTCCTGTGCTGGCTGAACATTTTTTAACCATGGTATGTGCTGAGCATGGAGTGGCGAGAAAATTCTTCACAGATGATGCGCTACTTGCACTTCAGAAAACGGATTGGTCAGGAAATATTCGTGAACTGCGCAACATTGTTGAACGCCTCGTAATCCTCTGTGGGGAAAAGATTACAGGGAGTGACGTAAAGCTATTTGCGAACCCCCATGACTAAGTATCAACGGAGGTAAATTATCCGAACATGGCCCCAAACTGACCAGAATTGGTTGTTTGGGTGCTTTCTACTGTAAGAATTGGTATGCGTAATTCATTCATGATCAAGTGTTGAACAAATTTGTCTGAGAACGCATAGAACGTACTTTGGTAGTGTGTAGCAGCCAATAAATCGGCATTGTTCTCTTTGCAAAAGGCAATTAAATTATCGTCAAAGTTCTTTCTTTCCAAGAAGTGGAATTCAAAATCAATTCCTTTTTCTTTCAATTGATCGATGCAAAAAAGCATATTGGTATTCACCTTTGCTTTGAATTCGCTATCCTCATGTTTTCCGCCCACCAAAAGCACCTTTGCTTTAAATCGTTGTGCAAGTGTTGCAGCGTAGCGAACAATCTGTACGCTCTCTTTTTCAAGATCAATGGTTTGAATAATCGTCTTGATATTTCTAAATTCAGATTCCTCTTGAACAATGAACAGGGGTCTTTTCGAACTTTCTACCACCCTAAGCGCAAAACTTCCAAACATTTTTTGCATGCCACGCTCTCCATGCGTTCCCATCACAACCAAATCAGCACTCGACGCATCGGCAATCTTGCCAATATCTTCCAGGAATTTACCCTTCATAATGACTTGTTCCGTTTCATTACTTCCAAGAGTAAGTTTAGAAACAAACGACGAAAGAGATGTTGTTGCAGTCATTCGATCATTTTCATCGTCAATGATGTGCAAGAAAGTAAGTTTTGCATGAAGTTCTGAGTTCAACCCAATGGCAAATTCTGCGGCTTTCTCAGCGGCCTTTGTGAAGTCTACAGGAATAATGATATTCGCGCTCATGTGATGCGTTTTAGCAGTGAAAATAAAGTGCTTTTTATTCAGCGGAGTAAAAGTAGAAAAAAAGAGAGAGTAAATAGCGATTCTACCTCCTTAAAAGTGTATTTTCACACCTTACATTTTTATTTCCATGGATAATTTCTTTTATCAATCAGATCATTTGGATACCATCCTCGTTGTGGATGATTCCGTTGAGAACTTGCAAGTCCTTTCGGCATTGTTGAGGGATAAATACAAGGTGAAGGTAGCGAAGAATGGTGCAAAGGCCTTAGAAATCATTGAGTCAGATGCCTCGATTGACTTGATCTTATTGGACATCATGATGCCCGATGTAGACGGTTATGAGGTGTGTAAGCAAATTAAATCCAATCCTTCAACCGCAAAAATTCCTGTGATCTTCTTGACGGCGCTGAATGAATCGTCAGATGAAACCAAGGGGTTTAAGGCTGGTGGTGCCGATTTTATCACGAAACCCTTCAGTGCAGATGTTGTGATGGCGCGCATTCGTACGCATCTTGATTTGCAAATTGAACGGCGACGGGCTGATGATTTATTGCGTGTCTTACTTCCCGAAAATGTCATTGAAGCGCTCATTGAAAAAGGATCGTATGCTCCAGAAACACATGCCAATACAAGTGTTTTATTCTGTGATCTAGTTGGTTTTACAATCATTAGTTCGCAATTGACTCCACATGAACTTATTCAAGAATTGACAGAGATATTTACGGCATACGATGATTTGGCCGTTCTTCATAATGTTACGCGTATAAAAACCATTGGTGATGCCTACATGGCGGTAGCGGGAATTGGATCAAACACTAAAACTCATGCAACTGACTTAGTTAGTTTTGGCTTGGCGATGGTGTCGTACCTTGAAGCGAAAAACAGTAAAAGTTCACTTGAATGGAAATGCCGAATTGGGATCCACTCTGGGGAAATAATTTCAGGTGTTGTAGGGAAGTCGCGTTTTCAGTTTGACATCATGGGTGACAATGTAAATATTGCTGCTCGAGTAGAATCAAATGGTCGTCCAATGTCAGTGGCGATTACCGATGAAACTAAATCTTTGTTGCATCCGGAAAAGTTTCAATTTGAATCGCTTGGCTCGGTTTATTTAAAAGGCAAAGGTGAGCGGGACTTGCACTTGGTTAATCTGCGTTCTTAAATCCATTCGAAAACGTGGAGTTAGAATTTAGACAGTTGGATTTCGATGAGTTCCAAGAACTCGTGAAATGGGCTGAAGCGGAAGGTTGGGATCCGGGAGTGAATGACGCTGAAATTTTCTACGCGTGTTTCCCCAATGCCTTTTATGGGTTCTTTCAGCAGGGAAAATTGATTGGTGGCGGATCATTGGTGTCTTATCATGGTGATTTTGGATTCATGGGATTTTTTATCGTTCACCCCGAGTATAGAGGCAAAGGGATCGGTCGTTCTCTTTGGAATAAACGCAGAGACACCTTGCTTGAAATGCTGAATCCAGGTGCACCCATTGGGATGGATGGCGTGTTGGCGATGCAAGATTTTTATACACATGGTGGATTTACATCCGCTTTTCGCGATGAACGGCGTGCAAGACTTGGGGCATCATTTCCGATGCATCCATTGATTCGAAAAGTGACTGAAGCAACGAAGATTGCAGAGATTCTAAAGTTTGACTTGCAATGCTTCGGTCTGAATCGCGAAGAATTCATGAAGCTATGGATTGCCAATCCAAGCGCTGTGACGTATTACATTGTGAATGAAAAGGAAGAAGTGATTGGGTATACAGTGCTTAGAAAGACTTCCAATGGTTGGAAGATAGGTCCCCTTTTCGCAAATGAATTTTCTTTGGCCGAAGCGCTTTATACAGCATGTCTGAATGAAGTTCCCAGTGAAATGGTTTATTTAGATATTCCTTGTTGCAACCCTGATTCCCTTAAATTGGCCGAAATGTATCAAACAGAGTTTGTCTTTGAATGTGCACGAATGTATTATGGAACACCTCCAAGTCTGCCCATGGAGAAGGTCTTTGGTATTACCACATTTGAATTGGGTTGATGGTATGACACGAAACATCAAACTTTTTCTTGCCGGTTTGGCCATCAGTTTTTTCGGCTCAATGGCGCCAGGCACTCTCAACATGACGACACTTCAAGTGTCTGCATTTGACTCCGTGCAATCGGCACTTTGGTTTGCCTGTGGTGCAGTCATCATTGAAATGATCTATGCGGCCCTTGCCGTCACGCTGCTCCACCGCATTAAAATCCCAATAAGATGGAGAAAATCAGCAGAGTGGATTTTTGTTTTCGGTTTAATCTTCTATGGTGGATATGTACTTTATTCTCAAATTTACAATGCACCTAGTCCAACAATAGAAAAAGTTGAATTCTCTGGAAGTGCATTTTTCTTTGGGATGAGTTTAAGTTTTGTTAACCCCTTTCAAGTCCCTTTTTGGATGTTCTGGGGTACTCTCTTAAAGCAACGGAATATACTTGAGCAAAGTTCTTTGGCAATTTTGGTGTACACCATTAGTGCTGGAACTGGAGCATTTTCTCTTTTAGCGTGCTATGCCTTTTTGGGTGGTGAAAATCGTTTGTGGATCAACGCCCATCAATTTGAATTTATGGTGTTTTACGGAAGTGTTTTTCTATTGCTTGGAATTCTTCAAGCTTGGCGAAGTGCTATGGGTAATCGGAATAGGACGAGTGGTCAATAAGGTGATGATGGAAGCACTCATGGTTTTAGCAGCCAAAGGAAGTGCAACCGTGTAATCAGGGAAGTATTCGGAGGTGTGCAGTTTTGGAGCATTGCACCCTTCATGATCTGGACAATACTGATCGTCACTGGATGTTGTTCCAATCCAAAGCATATAAGAAGGGATTGTCTTCGATGCACCATATACACCGAAATCTTCACCTATCATTTTTGCGGTAATGGCTCCCGTTTGTATATCATTCTTTTTCAATGCAGCCATAAGTAGTTTGCCTATGTCAGGGGTGTTGTATACTGAAGGAATGGACATGTCTAACAAGGTATAAATCGGATAGTGTAATGAATCTAGCCCAGCACTTGCGGCAAGCCCATTTCCGATTTCTTCTATGCGCTGAAGTATTTTTTTTCTTGCTTCATCTGAATAGGAGCGGATCGTCAGTTTCAGTTCAACCTGCGCTGGGATAATATTTCCAACCGTACCACCATGAATGGCGCCAACGGTAATGACTGCAGGGTCGTTTGGGGCTAGGTTACGACTCACGATGGATTGGAGCTCTGTCACCAAGTAGGCTGAAAGAAGTACAGGGTCTACAGCACGGAATGGTTCTGCGCCATGACCACCAATACCTTTTACAGTAATGTTCATCATGTCCACAGCAGCAAAGGCATATCCATCGCAAAATCCCACTGTTCCACTGTTCAATTCGGGTGTGTTGTGAAAGGCAAGGTTGTAATCTGCTTTGGGTAGTTTTTTAAAATTTACTGAAGACAATACGGTCTTTGCACCTTGTCCTGTTTCCTCAGAGGATTGGGCCAAGAAAATGACAGTGCCTTTCCATGTGTTTTTATTCTTCACCAAGTCCTCGGCAACTTCCAACCAAGTCGTCATGTGAAAGTCATGGCCACAGGCATGCATGCGCACTATCGGTTTATCGGATTTTACGGATGCTCCTGGTGAAAAGGATGAACCTGTTTCTTCTACGATGGGTAAGGCATCCATGTCGGTTCTGTACATGACAACCGGCCCTTTCCCATTGTAATATATCCCTGCGAATGAATGAAATCCTAAGGAATCAATGATGGTGAACCCCACTTTTGACAATACACTTTTTAAGTAAGATGCAGTATTTATTTCCTCTCCACTCAATTCTGGATGACTATGCAGATACCTGTAGCGCTCTTCAGAAAGTGCTGAAATGGGTTGTGCATATCCAGAAAATGAAAGAAAACAAAAAAACACCACTCTGCAAAGCGCGTTCACAAAAGTGCGGTTCACCATTGACTTTTATTGTTTAATCATTTGGGCAGAGATCGCCAACTGAACTTCTTCAGCCAAAGCAAGACCTCCATCCTCAGTGGTTGCATTCCACGTTAATCCAAAATCATTTCGGTTGATGACACCTGAAATTTCAAATCCAGCTTTGCGCTGTCCATATAGGTCAAGCGCAGTTCCAGTAAATTCAGCTTTCAATGTAAGCGGCTTTTCAACACCACGAAGCGTGAAATTCCCATCCAAATCGTAGATGTTTCCATCTTTTCTGCGAATTCCTGTTGAAACGAATTTCAATGTTGGGTTGTTTGCTGCGTCGAAGAAATCATTGCCACGCAAGTGCTCGTCGCGGTGGTCGTTGCGCGTGTTGATGGATGAAACTTCTGCTTCAAACTCAATCTGCATGTCTGAAAAATCAGCTGCATCAGCATGCATTGTAGCGTTGTACATGTCAAATGTTCCGGAAACATTTGTGATCAACATGTGACGCACTTTGAACATAATTTCACTGTGCATCGGATCGATAGTCCATTGTTGTGTAGGCATATTTATTTTGTTTTTAGGGTATTAAATTTATCAAGTGCTTCGTCAAAATCAAAATTATTTAACGAAGAAGAAATGTCTTTCAATAATTCTATTGTTGTTTCGTCGAGTTCAACCTTATCCATGAGGTAGGTACATTGTTCGATGGAGACAGGATCATTCTGCTCAATGGCGGCAAAGAGTTTTTCAAACATGTCCTCTCTGTCCATTTCTGAAACAGTGATTTTCGCATTGGTCTCTTCGGCTTCTTTTGAGGCAATAAACACATGTATTCGCTCGAAATATACGTCCAAAACATTGGCAACTTCTTCCACTTTGTTTTGAAGAATAGGGGTGAAATTCATACTCCCACTTTTAATGTGAGTTTTGAAGTCTAATGTGAGCTGTTGTGCCAGTTTATACACTTCAGTAATTCCAATATTCCCGCATACACCAGCCACTGTATGCAAGAGCATACCTGTTTCATCCAGTCGATTTTGTGTCTGTAACAATTGAGATTTTGCTCTGAAATTGCCATTGTTCTCCACAAAGGTTTTTAAGAGACGCAAATAAACTTCCTCTTTGCCTGCTGCTCTTCGAAGTCCTGCTGCCGTGTCTATTCCTTCAATGACAATCGTTGAAGATGCTTCGGTTGATTTTTCTTTCTTTTCGGCTTTCTCTCGTTTTGCACCAACTTTTACTGAATCAGGCGCAAGGAAGCTCCTAAGTGTCATGTAGAGGTGTTCAGGATCAATAGGCTTGGTGATGTGATCGTTCATTCCTGCGGCCAAACTTTTTTCACGTTCACCTTTCATGGCGTGCGCTGTCATGGCCAAAATAGGAAGTTCCTTATTAATTTCCTCACGGATTTTTCGGCTGGCAGTTAAGCCATCCATAATCGGCATTTGAATGTCCATCAACACCAAATCAAAGGTCGACTCTTTTAGTTTTTCAATCGCTTCAGCTCCATTCCATGCGCTGTCACATTCAATACCAACATCTTTCAATAATTCCAGGGCGAGCTCCATGTTGATTTCATTGTCTTCAACAAGTAAAACGCGTTTTCCTTTCAGGTAACTTGCGTGGTCGGAGTCGTTTTGTTTCTGCTCCTTGTGCGCAGCTACTTTTTTCTTTCCGAGCTGTAAGATTTTATTCACAGAGTCGTACAGAGCAGAAGGATTTACAGGCTTAATGATTAGTCCATCGACCTCATTGTCTCTAGCGGCTTTACGCACAGTGTCAAGCCCGTAAGCTGTAACCATTAACACGGCAGGAATATCACCTGCGTGCTGTTTTTTCAATTCGTGCACCAATTCTAATCCATCCATACCAGGCATCTGCCAATCCACAACCAACAAGGAAAAAGGTTCTTTTTCGCTGTGTTTTTCATATTTTTCAATCGCCTCTGCACCACTTTTCGCAATGGTAACCTCAAATCCGAGTGAAGTCAACATGTCGTTCAAGACCATCCGTGCACTCTCGGAATCATCAACAAGCAATGCATGCATCCCTTTAATGTTTTCAATGATTTCGATTTCATTGTCCATATTGTCTTCCAAGGAGAAGTAGGCGTTGAAGATAAACTCTGAACCTTTCCCAGATTGACTTTTCACGGATAATTCTCCATCCATGAGTTGAACGATATTGCGGCTAATAGCTAGACCAAGACCGGTCCCACCATATTTACGTGTTGTTGAAAGATCAGCTTGTTGGAATGGCTGGAAGAGATTCTTAACGGCTTCTTCACTAAGTCCAATTCCACTGTCTTTCACAGAAAAGCGCAAAATGGCACCGTAACTCATTTTTTGGACGACATCAATGGTTATTTTGATTTCCCCGCGTTCAGTAAATTTTGCTGCATTGTCTGTTAAGTTCAATAAAACTTGGCGCAATCGCACACTATCGCCCATGAGAACAGGGGGGATTTTTGAATCAATGTAAGTGACCAATTCCACTTCTGGCTTTTTTTGAAGTTTGATGTTCACCGTAGCTGCAATGTCCGCAATCAATTCCTCTAAATAGAGGTGTGTAACTTCCAATGTTAATTTTCCCGCTTCAATTTTTGAGAAATCAAGAATGTCGTCAATAATGCGCAATAAGTTTTTTGCCGAGGTTTCAATTTTGTTATTAAAGTCACGCTGTTTTTCATTCAGCGGAGTTTTGCTGATCAGGTAGTTCATTCCAAGAATCGCATTCATTGGAGTACGAATCTCATGCGACATGTTGGCCAAGAACTCACTTTTTGACTTGTTGGCATTGTCTGCGATTTCACGCAACTCAGACATTTGCTGGTAACGCTCTTCGATTTGTTTGTTCTTTTCATTGATCGAATCAAGTTGACGTCCAGCAAACGAGGCAATCAATCCAAGAAAAAAAGGCGCCGTATCCACAAGCCAAAGTGCGGGAGAAGCCTTTTGACAATCAATTAAATCCTGAATAGAATGCCCCCCCATTCCTCTGAATGAGCATTCAAACAGGGTCCCAACAATTGGGAAAAGAAAACCAAGAGATACACCCAACAATGTGTATTTCTGTTTTTGTGAATAACGAGGTTTAGTAGTTTCGTTCGAATTGGTTTTCATCTAGACAAGAAATAAAGCACAACGAAATTGCATAAAATCAGTGTAATAATCGTCCTTTTATCGAATTAAAACTTCAGTTTTTATCCACAAATCAGGTCAAGAAATTTCTTGGTCAGGTGAGGCGTTGCGTAAGTGTCTAAGCCAACGCTTGCTGAGTGAAGTCCATCGCGCTGGAAAAGCTCAAAGGCCTCTAGAATAAATTTCTTCAATCCAGAAATGTCATCAAAGTCGAAAAATTGACCGCATTGCGTCGAATTGACTGCATTATTCAAATCGCCATCGGACATGCCTATGGCTAAAATTGGTCGTTTAGCGCCGAGGTATTCAAAAAATTTTCCTGTCAGAATTCCTTTCACATTGCCTGCATTATTCGCGACCAACAGCAGAAGTTGTGCGCTACGTTGCATGTGGATACTTTCAGCGTGTGAAACGGAGGGAATCAACCGTAAGTAATTTCCCAGTTGATGGTGTTTAATGTCATCCACAATCTGGAAGTCTACAGGTCCTACCAATTTGATTTGAAGATACTCAGCAATTTCTGGATTTTCAAGCAGTGCTCCTTGCAGCGCTTTCCAAAGCGCCTTAGGATTTCTAGCATTGGGCATTGATCCGAAATGGGCAATGGTAAACTCCTTGTCGAGCTGTACTTCTTTAGCATCGAACACTGGGAAGATAAACCCATTTGTGACCACATCCACTTTGCGTTGTGCGATTTCTTGCAATCCTTCTGCACAGGCCTTACTGACTGTTATGATATGATCAGCGGATTGCAGCACCGTTTTCTCCAGTTTTTTATGTCGTTTGTCGGCCCATTTTCCAGGCAACAATTCATGGTAGAAGTCAATTTGTGTCCATGGATCTCTGAAATCTGCTGCCCAATTGATCTTAGGGAATCGCTTTTTCAGCCCCAGTCCGATGAGGTGCATGCTGTGAGGCGGTCCTGTTGAAATGATGGTGTCAATTTCTGGATGCTGCTTGAGGTAAGTGGACAAAAATCGAACACTAGGATTAATCCAAAAAACCCGTGCATCAGGGACGAAAAGATTTCCACGTACCCAAATGACCGCTTTTTTCACCAAACCGACTTTTCCTTGATGAGTAAGTCCAGCGCCAATGTTTGGGTTGCTTTTCTTGCCGAGGTACTTGTGCGGCTCAAAAATTGGCCGACGAAGAATCGTTAACTCATTCGATACCTCCGATTGCAAGGCGGGATCCATCGTTGGCCAAGTCCCATTTTCAGGACAATAGACATGAAGATTCCACCCATTTTCTTTGAAAAATTGCGACATGCGCAACCAGCGATGTACCCCTGCACCTCCTGCTGGAGGCCAATAATAGGTAATCAGCAGTGCCGTGCGCGTTTCTTTCAAGGTCAATTCAGTTTTGAACGGATTTCATCGAGAGCAGCCTGGAGGCCTGACGGATTTTTCCCTCCTGCAGTTGCAAAGAAGGGTTGACCTCCTCCGCCACCTTGTATGTGCTTGGCTGCTTCGCGAATCATTGTGCCGGCATTGAATCCTTTCGCAGCAATGATGCTGTCGCTTGCTATAATGCTCAAGGTGCATGTTTCTCCTTCATTTCCTCCAAGGACTCCAAGGAAGTTTTCGGTTTCACCTTTCAATTGGAATAGAATATCTTTGATTGAAGCACCGTCAAGCGATAAAATTTCTCCAAGGAAATGAACGTCACCAATTTGTTGAATTTTTCCTTTCAACTCACCTTTCACATTCATGGCCTTCTCTTTTTGAAGCACTTCGATTTCGCGTTGCAGATGCACATTTTTCGCTTGTAAGTCTTCTACGGCTTTGACCACATCCTTAGGGTTTTTCAATGCAAAGGATACTTGATCTAAGCGATCAGCTTTTTCAACAAAATAGTGTTCTGCGGCGAGAGATGTGATCGCTTCAATGCGTCGGATTCCAGCCGCAACAGCTGTTTCGGTAATGATTTTAAATAGACCAATCTTCCCTGTTGAGGTTACATGTGTTCCTCCACAGAGTTCGATGGAATCACCGAATTTTATGACTCTTACGGCATCCCCATATTTTTCACCGAAAAGCGCCATAGCGCCCAAAGCTTTTGCCGCATCCATTGGTACAGCACGCCGCTCGTCTAAGGACTTATTTTCACGAATAGTTTGAATCACCAATGCTTCTACTTTGGCCAATTCCTCATCTGTCACTTTAGAGAAATGCGAGAAGTCAAAGCGCAGATAAGAAGGATTCACCAAGGATCCTTTCTGCTCGACGTGTGTGCCCAAAACAGTGCGCAAGGCATGGTGGAGTAGGTGAGTTGCCGAGTGATTGCTTTCGGAGGCCTGTCTATTTTCTTCATTCACAACAGCTGAAAATTCAACCGATGGATCCGCAGGAAGGGTTTCTGACAAATGAATAATTAGGTTGTTTTCTTTTTTCGTGTCAAAAACAGTGGTTTTGATGCCATTGGATTCAATGATTCCGGTATCACCCACTTGCCCACCACCTTCCGGATAAAAAGGAGTGTTGTTCAATACCAACTGGTAGAAGGACTTTTGTTTTTGAGAAACCTTCCGGTATTTTAAAATTTTCACTTGGGCAGTCAGTTGATCATACCCAACAAATGTGATTTCTGTATCGGGATGAACTTGAACCCAATCGTCGGTTTCAATGGCCGTTGCTGCACGTGAGCGATCTTTTTGCTTTTGCAATTCAGCAGTAAAGGCTTCTTCGTCAATCTGGAGTCCATTTTCACGTGCAATCAGTGAAGTTAAATCCACAGGAAAACCATAGGTGTCGTACAACTCGAACACGGCAATCCCATTGATCACTTCAATATCCTCTTTTTTAGACTGCGCAATGATGGTATCCATGCGTTTAATTCCTTGCTCAAGCGTTCGGAAAAAGCTAATTTCCTCTTCACGAATTACTTTTTGAACGAGTTCCTTTTGTTTGATGAGTTCCTCGAATGGATCCCCCATGATGTCACTCAATACTGCGGATAAATCGCACAGGAAAGGTTCTTTTAAGCCCAATGTTTGATAGCCATAACGAACTGCTCGACGCAAGATCCGGCGGATGACATATCCGGCGCCTGTATTGGACGGCAGCTGCCCATCAGCAATAGAAAATGCAATGGCACGGATGTGATCGGCAATTACTCGTAGGGCGATATCAATCTCTTCAGTTTTTCCATACTCAGCCCCCGATACTTTCTCCATGTGTTGGATAAGCGTTTGGAAAAGGTCAGTATCATAGTTGGATATTTTTCCTTGTAAAGCCATCGCCAAACGCTCAAGCCCCATTCCTGTATCAACATGGGTTGCAGGAAGCGGCTCTAAACTTCCATCTGCTTTGCGGTTGAACTGCATGAATACATTGTTCCAAATTTCAATTACTTGCGGATGGTCGTAGTTCACTAGGTTTCGTCCATCAACAGAAGTTCTTTCTGCTTTTGAACGTAAGTCCACATGAATTTCCGTGCACGGGCCACAAGGACCGGTATCACCCATTTCCCAGAAATTATCTTTCTTCGATGCGAGGATAATTCGTTCTTCAGCGATAAACTTTTTCCAGAGGTTAAAACTTTCCTCGTCCATTGGAACATTGTCTGTTTTGTCTCCTTCAAAAACAGTCACATACAAACGGTCTTTTGGAATTTTATAGACTTCAGTCAATAGTTCCCATGCCCAAGAGATAGCATCTTCCTTGAAATAGTCACCGAATGACCAATTTCCCAACATTTCAAACATTGTATGGTGGTAGGTGTCAACACCCACTTCTTCCAAGTCGTTGTGCTTGCCCGATACCCTCAAGCATTTTTGCGAATTTGCAATCCGTCTATGTGTCGGAACGGAGTTGCCCAAGAAGTAATCCTTGAACTGATTCATGCCTGCATTGGTAAACATCAAGGTTGGGTCATTTTTAACCACCATTGGCGCAGAAGGAACAATCTCGTGACCTTTTGAGGCAAAGAATTCAAAAAAGGTATTTCTAATTTCTGAAACTTTCATTCGGTTTTCAGTGTTTTATTTTGTGCTGTAAAGGTACGTTTTTCAGCGATATTTCAGTTCAAGTGAACCCTAGAAAGCACGCATTAAAGCATAAACAAGTTATATTTGTCTAGCTTGCCCAAAAAGAAATATAGATATAACCCCGATACACTTTCCTATGAGGAGGTCTCACGAAGTCCCATAGTGCGCATTCTTCGTGTCTTCTTGTGGGCATCGCCGAGTATTGCAATGGGTATTGTTTTGTCCTATTTCTTCACCCGAAAACTGGATTCACCGAAGGAACTTTTTCTCAAGAATGAGATTGAAACATATCGCCAAGAAATTGACCGTTTGAATGCAGATATAAGCCTTGCTAATGTTGTTTTGGAAGGCATTCAAAAGCGGGACGAGGAGTTGTATCGCGTGGCCTTGTTTGCCGATGAATTTCCAGAGGAATTGAAGAATTCAGAGGCGGCTGAATCAAAAAAGTATGCGTATTTGGATGGATTAACCAATTCCACCTTGCTGCAGCGAACCTCAGAGCGCATGGATGAACTAGAACGACGAATTCATGGGCAGTCGATTTCGTTTAAAGAGCTGATAAACTTGGCGAAGAACAAAGATAAAATGCTGGCCAGTATTCCAGCTATTCAGCCAGTAAGCAATAAAAATCTGAAGCACATGGCTTCAGGATATGGGTTCCGCATTGACCCAATTTATAAGACACGACGCATGCACACAGGCATGGACTTCACTGCCCGGATTGGAACAGAAGTATACGTGACAGGAGATGGAGTAGTGGAGTCAGTGGAAACCAGTGGTTGGGGTTATGGAAAATGCATCGTAATAAATCATGGATTTGGCTATAAAACCCGCTATGCGCACTTGAGTGCGTTCAAGGTTCTTCGAGGTGATAAGGTAACGCGAGGTCAGCTCATCGGTTTGGTTGGTAACACTGGGAAATCTACCGGACCACACTTGCACTATGAAGTTGAACACAACGGAGATAAAGTAAATCCTGTTCATTACTACCACTCGGATTTGACTCCCGCTCAATATGAAAAATTGATTCAGATGAGCCAGAATTCGTTCAGGGCCTTTGATTAGTAGTGGCCATTGCCATGGCCAGTTTGATTAGTAGTGGCCATTGCCATTGCCAGTTTGATTATTAGTGGCCATTGCCATGGCCAGACAAAAGACATTAAGACAAAAGACCGCTTCGCGTCATGACAAGAGGATTTTAAGACACCAAGATTTTAAGACATTAAGACTTTGATTCTTCTTCGATTTGCCGAAGGCATCAAATTCCGTCAGGATCAAATTCTTAATTAGTCATTCTCCTTTGTCTCTTGTCTCTTGTCCTTTGTCTCTTGTCTCTTGTCCTTTGTCACTTGTCTATTGTCACTTGTCCTTTGTCTTAACATCTTAAAATCTCTGTCACAAAAACTGCCAATTCGACACATTTACAGGGAGTGTCATTCTTGACTTTGACAGATTTGGCAGAAAATTATCCGTGATTTCCAGTGGCACAGTCATTGACAAGAGAGCGCGGTTTAACACTGAATACAAAAGTAATATGGGAAAAATTATTGGAATTGACTTAGGAACCACCAACTCATGTGTTTCCGTAATGGAAGGAAACGAGCCAGTGGTCATTGAAAACTCAGAAGGAAAGCGTACAACGCCCTCTGTAGTGGCATTTGTGGAAGGCGGCGAGCGCAAAGTTGGGGACCCAGCGAAGCGTCAAGCCATTACCAATCCTACCAAAACGATCTATTCGATCAAACGATTCATGGGGGCTTCCTATGACGAAACAAAAAAAGAAGCGACACGCGTTCCTTACAATGTAGTGAAAGGTGACAACAACACCCCGCGCGTCAAAATTGATGACAGAATGTACTCTCCTCAAGAAATTTCAGCGATGATTCTTCAGAAAATGAAGAAAACAGCCGAAGATTATCTTGGACAGGAGGTAACTGAAGCGGTAGTTACCGTTCCGGCGTACTTTAATGATGCGCAACGTCAAGCAACAAAAGAAGCTGGCGAAATCGCTGGATTGACGATCAAACGAATCATCAACGAACCAACTGCTGCAGCTTTGGCTTACGGCTTGGATAAAAAAGGAATCGATCAAAAAATTGCGGTTTTCGATTTTGGTGGTGGAACACATGATGTTTCTATCCTTGAACTCGGTGACGGTGTATTTGAAGTATTGGCGACCGACGGTGACACGCACCTTGGAGGTGACGATGTAGATCAAGTGATCATCGATTGGTTGGCAGATGAATTTAAATCAGAAGAGGGTGTTGACCTTCGTCTAGATCCAATGGCACTTCAGCGTTTAAAAGAAGCAGCAGAAAAAGCGAAAATTGAACTTTCATCAACGACATCTTCGGAAATTAATCTTCCGTACATCATGCCGGTGAATGGAATTCCAAAACACTTGGTGCGCACGATGCAACGTTCGAAGTTTGAACAATTGATTTCATCTATCGTTGAACGCACCATAGCTCCTTGCCGTTCAGCATTGAAAAATGCAGGATTGTCGACAAGCGATATCAATGAAATTATCCTTGTAGGAGGATCAACACGTATTCCAGTCATTCAAGCTGCGGTAGAACGTTTCTTCGGAAAAGCACCGTCAAAAGGAGTGAATCCAGATGAGGTTGTTGCACTTGGTGCTGCCATTCAAGGAGGAGTGCTTACAGGTGAAGTGAAAGATGTCCTTTTATTGGATGTCATTCCACTTTCATTGGGTATCGAAACAATGGGTGGTGTATTCACGAAATTGATTGAATCGAATACAACAATTCCAACGAAAAAATCTGAGGTTTTCTCAACGGCATCCGACAATCAACCATCGGTAGACATTCATGTCTTGCAAGGTGAGCGTGCGATGTCAACGGACAACAAAACACTTGGTCGCTTCCAATTGACAGACATTCCACCAGCACAAAGAGGTGTTCCTCAAATCGAGGTGACCTTCGATGTGGATGCGAACGGAATCATGAACATTTCAGCGAAAGACAAAGGCACAGGAAAACAACAATCCATAAAGATTGAAGCATCCTCTGGACTTTCTGACGAAGAAATCAAGCGCATGAAGGCAGAAGCAGAAGCAAATGCAGATGCCGATAAAAAGCGTCGTGATGAAGCTGAATTGTTAAATAAAGCAGATTCGACAATCTTCCAAACGGAGCGTCAATTGAAAGAGTACGGTGATAAAATCCCTGCTGAGAAGAAGCAGCCGATTGAAGATGCCCTTACTGAGTTGAAAAAAGAGTTTGAAGCGAAGAACATGGAAAACCTTGAGGCAGCAATCGAACGACTTAACAACACATTCCAAGCAGCTTCACAAGAAATGTACAACGCTGCAAATGCAGACGGTGGTGCAGATCAAGGAGCTCAAGCATCTGGTAATCCAAGTGATGAAGTGACTGATGTAGACTTCGAAGAAGTAGACGAAAAGAAATAATACTGGTTTATTTTGAATGA
This sequence comes from uncultured Flavobacteriia bacterium, assembly GCA_903873915.1. Taxonomy (GTDB): domain Bacteria; phylum Bacteroidota; class Bacteroidia; order Flavobacteriales_D; family Crocinitomicaceae; genus M0103. Next base: position 16,232 of record CAIQQH010000127.1, read on the forward strand.
AAAAAGGAGCTTCGGCTCCTTTTTTTTGTGGGAGAAATTTTAAATGGAATGACGAATAATTAATTACGAATTGTAATCAAAGGGTCTGTTAAATCCAGTCTTAACATCTTGAAATCCTTTGTCCTTCGAAGCTCAAATAGCGTAGAAGCGTCCCTTGTCCTTCGAAGCTCAAAGAGCGAAGAAGTGTCCCTTGTCC
>CAIQQH010000128.1 GCA_903873915.1 uncultured Flavobacteriia bacterium
AGAATATTGCTAAAGCAAAAAAGGAATCAAAAGAATTGCACCTTTCTGAGGAGAAAACAAACCATCGTGTGGCATCAGCAAAAATGGAGAGCTCCTACATAGGTCATCTTGGACATTTCATTGAGCCTGCCATTCAACCGCTTGGATACGATTGGAAAATTGGGATTTCACTCATTACATCATTTGCGGCACGCGAGGTCTTCGTTGGCTCTTTATCTACCATTTACGCGGTGAATGAAACGGACGATGTCAACAGGCGACTTATCGATAAAATGCGGGCGGAGAAACGCGCTGATGGCACAAAAGTTTATACTCTTGCCGCTGGGGCGTCACTCATGGTGTTTTATGTCTTCGCGATGCAGTGCATGGCAACACTTGCGGTCGTTAAGCGAGAAACAAACAGTTGGAAATGGCCCTTAATTCAATTAGGATTTATGGGAGCTTTGGCCTACTTTGGCGCTATGATCACATTTCATCTCCTTTCCTGATGCAAGAAGTTCTCGTATTCATCGCTATTGCTGCGGCAAGTATCTTTCTTGCACGACAATTCTACACGAAATTCGTGCGCAAAGACGCGAAATGCCATGGCTGTGCAGTTGGGAAAATACAAGAGAAGTAGGTCGATTTATTCTTTTCTAATCTTCACTCTTTAAATTCAATTTTTTCTTCTTTTTCTTCTTCCAATTCCTTGGGTTATCGATAATGTATTTTTCGATTCGAATATAATCTCTTTGATTTCTAATGATATGCTCGTAATAATTTCTCTGAAAGATTTTATTGTAAGATGGGGCGAATAGCGATTCGCCCGTTCTAGGAGATGGGGCGAATAGCGATTCGGGAGAGGGGGCGGCTGGGGCGAATAGCGATTCGCCCGTTCTAGGAGAGGGGGTGAATTGCGATTCGCCCGATCTAGAGGAATTTAGAAAAAGATTTATCTTTTTTGTGCTGGCGCCTTTAAATCCGCGGATTATTGCGCCAATGGTGTGTGAAGGGCTTTTTGGATTCGAATGAATCCATTCATCGTTATCTTTTTTTTCGACTTGAGTGGTAATGGTTACAATCATATGCATGTGGTCAGGCATAATGATAAATTCTCCCAAACTGACATTAGGTCGTAATTGAATGGTATTTAGCCATTCTTCTTCGACGATTCTTCCAACGGAACTTAAGATCATTTTTCCGTCTTCAATTTTGCCAAATAAGTGTTTTCGATTTTGAGTAACGATGGTAATAAAATAACTCCCCTTTTGAGAATAATCGTAGTTTTTTAGACGAATAGATCGTCTATTCGGTAGATTTGAATTCGTTGGCATTTGACTTTTTTCATAATAAGTTACGAAAAAATGTTGTGCCTAAATGATCTTTTTAATGCCCTCCCCCTTCAGTTGCGTCAAAGGAAATCCCTCGTTTCTTCAGGATTCTACCTACATACACGGCAAAGAAAGTAAGGTAAGCAAAGCATACCACCCCTACCCAGTAGGAGTGTTGAATTCCGAGCATCTTTTCATCCGACAATGCACCTTGGATGAGAGAAATCACCCCACCACCCATGATCATCATGATCAACAAGCTCGAGGCCGTATTTGTTTTCTCACCCAATCCAGCAATGCCCAAGGTAAAGATGCATGGCCAAAGTGTACTGCAGAACAAGCCCACAGAGATAAAGGCAAAGACACTTGTCATTCCACTGGAGAAAATACCGATAATCAGCGCAAGGATTCCTAAGCTTGAATAAATGATAATTTGACGGGCTGGTTTCCCTTCACTCACGGCATCAGCCACAGCGAGAATCACCACGATTAACAAATAAGGATAGAGCGATTGAATGGAATGACCTCCAATTACATTGGCAAAAGCAAACACGCCGAAAGCGGCAAATGGAAGTAAAAGACTCAACTTCAATTTTGTTGCTTCCTTCAAGTCAAATGCACCAGCAGCGGATGTCCAACGACCAATCATTAAACTTGCCCAGAACAAGGAAACATATGGGGCTACAGCACTTTCTGGCGTACCCAACTTTTGCTTCATGAATTCTGGTAGGTTACTCGCAGTAGAAACTTCCACACCTACATATACGAAAATAGCGATCATGCCCAATACCACTTGCGGATAGCGCAAGGTTTCCAGGATCCCGCCACCATTGATTTGGGTTTCACCACCGATGCGGTCGGGAACAGAAGAAAATTTAAAGAAGACAGCAGCTACTAAGAACGCCGCACCAAGCACGAGGTAGGGAATCTGCACCGCTTCAAGGTTTAATCCTGCATCTGGATTGGATATTCCCCCAAAAATGGCAAACGACACGATGACAGGCCCGATGGTCGTGCCCACATTGTTGATTCCTCCGGCTAGAGACAAGCGCATGTTTCCTTTCGAGGGATCACCCATTTGAATGGCAAGCGGATTTGCTGCAATTTGCTGAAGTGAGAATCCAAGTCCGACAGTAAACAAGCCTCCAATCAATAAAGGAAAAGATGCATTGTTGGATGCTGGAATGAACAGAAGTGTACCCACCGCTGAGATAATTAAGCCTAGGGCAAGACCATTGCGGTAACCGATTAGATTTAAGATATCGCGTTTTAACAAGCCTGAAATGACAAAGTATAAAATTGATCCGACCGTATACGCCACATAAAAAGCAAATGAAATCATCTGCGATTGAAGTTGGCTGAGGTCTAAGGCCTTTTTGAAGACTGGAATTAAGATGTCATTGCTCGCTGCAACGAAGCCCCAAAAGAAAAAGATAACAATGAGCGTAACAAGTGAGCTACTTTTAGTAGGAATTGACATAAGTAATAAATTTGAGCCAAGTTAGCGGTAATTCTGCGCTTAACTTACAGATTGGCTCAAATTGCTGAAGTTTTTTTCGTACGAAATGAGTTTTTTCGTTGCAGCAACGATTCCTTTCACGTCGAAACCACAGTCTTCCCAAAGTTCTTCTTGCGTTCCGTGGTGCACGTAGCGGTCTGAAATACCGAGGCGTACCACTTCAGCTGAATACTTTTGATCGACCATAAATTCAATCACAGCAGAACCAAATCCGCCCATCAAGCAGCCATCTTCAACCGTGATCACTTTGGAGAATTTTGAGAACACTTCATGCAGCATCACCTCATCGACTGGTTTCACAAAACGCATGTCGTAATGTGCTGCGCTAACGCCAAGTTCTTTCAATTCAGCGATGGCCTTTTGTGCAAAATTCCCAGGATGACCTACTGTCAAAATAGCGACATCTTCACCATTCGTTAGTTTTCGGCCTGTCCCAACTTGAATCGCTTTCATCGGCGTTTTCCACTCCAACATTACACCATTTCCACGAGGATAGCGAATAGAGAAAGGTCCCATATTTTCTTGCTGAGCCGTAAACATGAGGTTTCTCAATTCAGCTTCGTCCATTGGTGCAGAAACAACCATGTTTGGAATGTGACGCATGTACGCCATATCGTAGGCACCGTGATGCGTAGCACCATCCGCTCCAACTAATCCACCGCGATCGAGGCAGAAGACAACATTTAAATTTTGAAGGGCCACATCGTGCAATACCTGATCATAGGCACGCTGCATGAAGGACGAGTAGATGTTACAAAACGGCACCAATCCTTGCGTTGCCAATCCTGCGGAGAACGTGACCGCATGTTGTTCAGCGATTCCCACATCGAAAGCACGATCTGGCATGGCCTCCATCATGATGTTCAAGGAACACCCTGAAGGCATTGCCGGGGTAACACCCATAATCTTGGTGTTTTTTTCCGCTAACTCAACGATGGTATGGCCAAAAACATCTTGGTATTTCGGTGGTTGAGGAGATTTTGGGACTACTTTCACAATTTCTCCTGTCTCCTTGTTGAATACTCCCGGCGCATGCCATTTTGTTGGGTTTCCTTCCTCAGAAAACTTATATCCGGCACCTTTTCGGGTGATACAATGCAGAATTTTTGGACCAGGAATATCTTTTAAATCTTCCAAGACCTTCGCTAAGCCAATCACATCGTGGCCGTCAACAGGACCGAAGTAGCGGAAGTTTAACGATTCAAATAAATTACTTTGCTTCAACAAAGATCCCTTCAAAGCGTGCGTTACTTTCGATGCAATCGTTTGCGCATCTGGTCCAAACTTGGAGATTTTCCCCAAAAGGTTCCACACCTCATCCTTGATCTTATTGTATGTATGAGAGGTTGTAATATCTGTAAGGTATTCTTTTAGAGCACCAACATTCGGGTCAATCGACATGCAGTTGTCATTCAACACCACCAATAGATTGGCATCTTTTTCAAATCCAGCATGGTTCATTCCTTCAAACGCAAGGCCAGCAGTCATGGCGCCATCGCCAATCACAGCGATGTGTTGACGTTGCTTTTCCCCTTTGTATTTACTGGCAACAGCCATTCCAAGTGCGGCAGAAATCGATGTCGATGAGTGACCTACACCGAAGGTATCGTATTCACTTTCAGAGCGCTTTGGAAAACCAGACATTCCACCTTTCAATCGATTCGTATGAAAACGTTCGCGGCGACCCGTTAAGATTTTATGTCCGTAAGCTTGATGTCCCACATCCCAAACCAATTGATCTTCAGGTGTATTGAACACATAGTGCAAAGCAACCGTCAATTCAACCACACCCAAACTTGCGCCGAAGTGGCTATTTCCTATTTCTGAAATGACATCCACAATGTATTGACGCACCTCATCGGAAACTTGTGGCAAATCATCCATCTTAAATTTTTCCCGAAGATCGGAAGGGATTTGGATTTGCTCCAAAAATGGCCCTGCAGTGTATTCTCCCATAGTATTTACTTCGTTGTTTCGCGTCACGCGTCTTAAACTAACAAACAAGATAATTATTTTGTTCGTTAAATCAATTTTAGCGTTTATTCCTTATGCCTTCAACAGCTCCACACGTGTGTCGCCTTCTGTTTCCAAATCCGTGATCAATGCGCTGCTGCTCGTAGCACCAAATACAATTTCTGTTGCTAAAACTTCCGCTTTTACATATGCCGCATTGGCCGAAATGGCTTCTCGAATCGCATCCGTTGTTTCCACAGTGATGTGGATCTTATCTGTGACTTCCAATCCTGAGTCCTTGCGCAAATTCTGCACTCGGTTGACCAATTCTCTGGCTATTCCTTCAGATTTCAATTCGTGCGAAATGGTAATGTCCAAAGCAACAGTCAAGCCTCCTTCAGACGCCACCAACCACCCTGGAATATCCTGCGCAGCGATTTCAAAGTCCGCCAAGTCGAGCACAATGGGTTCGCCATCGATTGTTCCACTCCAAGCACCAGTAGACTCTATGGCTGAAATATCATCACCCGACATTTGCCCGACAAGCATTGCGATGGCTTTCATTTGCTTGCCGTATTTCGGACCGATAGTTTTAAAATTCGGTTTAATGCTTTTCACCAAAACACCGCTAACCTCCTCGAGCAACTCAAGTTCCTTGATGTTTACTTCAGAAAGAATCAAATCCTGCACGTGGCGCAAATTGTCTGCAAAAGTTTGGTTTAAGACCGGCACCATAATTTTTTGTAGTGGCTGACGCACGCGGATTTTTTCTTTTTTCCGAAGCGCCAACACGAGCGATGAGATGCGCTGCGCGATGTCCATTTGATCTTCGAGATCCGCATTGATCAAAGCGCTGTCAACCTTTGGAAAATCTGCCAAGTGGACCGATTCTACGGCATGTTTATTTGATACGCTGTTTAAGTCAGAGAACAACTGATCCATGAAGAAAGGCGCAATGGGTGAACCCAAAATAGCCACCGTTTCAAGGCAGGTGTACAAGGTTTGGTAGGCCGATAATTTGTCTTTTGAATCGTCACTCTTCCAAAAGCGGCGACGGCAGAGACGCACATACCAATTCGACAGTTGGTCATTCACGAAATCCTGAAGCAATCGTCCTGCTTTAGTTGGTTCATATTCCGCAAAAGCGGCATCCACTTCTTTCACTAACGAATTCAATCGCGACAAAATCCATCGGTCAATTTCTGGACGTTCCTTGTGAGGTACCTCCGTTTCCGAGTAATCAAAACCATCGATATTCGCGTACAAAGAGAAGAACGAATAGGTGTTGTAGAGCGTCCCGAAGAATTTTCGTTGCACTTCTGTGATTCCATCACTGTCGAACTTCAGGTTGTCCCATGGTTGGGCATTTGTAATCATGTACCAGCGTGTCGCATCGGCTCCGTAAGTCGACAAGTTCTCAAAAGGCTCAACCGCGTTACCAAGACGTTTCGACATTTTTTGGCCATTCTTATCCAGCACCAATCCATTCGAAACCACATTTTTATAGGCCACTGAATCAAATACCATTGTTGAAATGGCGTGTAAGGTATAGAACCAACCACGCGTTTGATCGACACCTTCCGCGATGAAGTCACCTGGAAAAGCTTTGTGATCATCGATCAACTCCTTGTTTTCGAATGGATAATGCCACTGTGCATAAGGCATAGAGCCTGAATCGAACCATACATCGATGAGATCCGCTTCGCGTTTCATTTGTTTTCCGGAAGGTGAAACCAGCGTAATCAAATCCACATAGTTTTTATGCAGATCAATTTGCGCATAATTCTCCTTCGACATATCTCCGGCAGCAAAGTGAGCCAATGGATTTTCAGCCATTACCCCTGCATTTACCGCTTTATCGCATTCATTTTTTAATTGTTCAACCGATGAAATACAGATGCGCTCATCCCCTTCTGCTGTTGACCAAATTGGAATTGGAATTCCCCAATAGCGTGAGCGAGAAAGGTTCCAGTCGTTGGCGTTTTCGAGCCACTTTCCAAAGCGTCCAGACCCGGTAGATTCCGGTTTCCAGTTGATCGTATTGTTCAGCTCCATCATGCGCTCACGAACATCTGTCACACGAATGAACCATGAATCCAACGGATAGTAAAGCACTGGCTTGTCTGTTCGCCAACAATGCGGATAACTGTGAACATATTTCTCCACCTTAAACGCCTTATTGTCCGTCTTCAAGGCAATGGCGATTTGTACATCTACTGAGCGTTCGGGCGCATCGTTTTCATCGTAATATTCATACTTGACAAACATACCCGCGAGCTCACCCATTTCTGGGCGGAACTTCCCTTGTAGATTCACCAAAGGCACTAAATTTCCTTTATCGTCTGCCACCAACATCGGCGGAACACCTGCATCAGCAGCCACGCGCGCATCATCCGCACCAAAAGTTGGCGCGATGTGTACGATTCCAGTTCCATCTTCTGTGGTGACAAAATCCCCACCAATCACTCGGAAAGCTTCTTCCGGTTTTTCTGCTGGCAAGGCATAGGACAAGAGTTGCTCGTAGCGAACACCGATAAGGTCAGCACCGAGACATTCACCCGCAATGAAATAGGGAATCACCTTATCACCAGCTGTGTAATTGTTCAATTCATCCGCGCTTTCAAGCGCTTGGAAACCTTTACTAAACTGGTATCCCACTAAGTTTTTTGCAAGAATAACATTGATGGGTGAATGTGTGTATTGATTGAACGAGCGCACCAAAACATACTCGATTTTCGGTCCAACGCATAGCGCTGTATTCGATGGTAAGGTCCATGGTGTCGTCGTCCAAGCGAGAAAATGTGTCTCTCCGGAGCTCATGTCAACTCCTCTAAATGGTGTAAATCCTTTCCAATCATTGATTTTAAACTGGGCAACAATTGTCGTGTCGGTCACATCCTTGTAACAGCCCGGCTGATTGATTTCGTGCGAAGAAAGTCCTGTCCCTGCTTTCGGCGAATATGGCTGAATGGTGTACCCTTTGTACATCAAGTTCTTCTCGAACAATTGACCAAGCAACCACCACACCGACTCCATGTACTTTGGTTCGTAGGTGATGTAGGGATCTTCCATATCCACCCAGTACCCCATTTTTCTTGTGAGGTCATTCCAAATATCGGTGTAACGCATGACGGCTTCACGACATGCTTTGTTGTAATCTTCGACAGAAATCCTTGTTCCGATGTCTTCCTTGGTAATTCCTAATTCTTTCTCCACGCCCAATTCAACGGGCAAGCCGTGGGTATCCCATCCTGCCTTGCGTTTCACTTGAAAGCCTTTTAATGTTTTATAGCGGCAGAAGATATCCTTGATGGCGCGTGCCATGACGTGGTGAATGCCTGGTAATCCATTCGCAGATGGCGGACCTTCGAAGAAAATGAACGGTGTTTTCCCTTCACGCGTGGCAATTGACTGTTCGAAAACCTTCTCACGCTCCCATTTTTCCAACACGCGTTCTGCCACATTTGGCAAATTCAACCCTTTGTATTCTGGATATTTATTCGACATATACCTTGCTTTTTCGCAAGCAGCGAAATTAACGAAATTTGGCGAGAGCGCATAGGAAGTACGGCTATTTTTGTCCCGATTTCGATGGTGTGAATTGTTAAAATTCGCATTTCAGTTCGGGATCATGAAATAGAAACCCGTCTTGCTCGTTCAAGCGTTCACTAAATTACTTACTGATGAAAAAACTCACCGTTTTCTTTTTATTCGTTTCCACAGTACTCGTTGCGCAGGAAAAATCAGGCTGCATGCAACTTACCGAAGCGCAGGTGCTGATTGGCTCGAACCTCTCGTCTGTTGAAACCATGTCACTCACTGATTTCAAGACGCTTGCACCAGGATCAAGCATTCTCGCGAAGGATTATACAGGATTCTCGAGCAACTATTACAACAGTACCTATACGAATCCCTCATTTACTGGCCTTCTTGGATTCACCTTCAAAAACAAGCCAAATCCCTTGTTGCGTTTGGGCTTGGGGTATAGCACACGCACCTTGGGTACAGGCTCGAGTTCCAGGTATGAAAGTTTCCATTACGACACCCTTACTTCTGCGCAAACGGGTCAGCAAATTTTCCTCGATTCCACACATACCCAATACATGTACGGCGCATACCAAGCGACATATTTATCACTCGATGCCTCTTTAATTTTCCGTACCAAACCCGCGGCGAGATGGTCCATTTACGGAGGAATTGGAGTCAATGTTGGGATGGCTTTCAATGGCTTCTTGAATATTGATTACCACGACGACCATTACGCTTCATCAGGAAACTATGACCAATCCAATTGGACACATGAACAAGAACGTTTCAATCAAAAAACCCACGTAGCTAGCACCGTTTATATCCCAATGGGGTTAGATTTCCGATTAGGAAAGAAAAGTGTATTTATGAACCGTTTGCACATTTTTGTTGAAACGCGTCCATCAATGACCATTACAACCATTCCGTCATTAAAAACGCAACTGACACCAAACATCACCAGTTCGTTCGGATTGCGCATCGTTTGGTAAAAGGGAGTTTAAAAAGTCAATGTATTCGGTCCCAAATTGGTGCTAAACATAAAATATTTAGCCAATATTAAATCTAATATTAAGATTCGTTTGATTCAATAATAAAAATAACTTCGTGGTATGAATTTATTGTTGCTCATGTAAAGATGTCTCGTGCAACTGGTAAACTTCCGTAATACTTATTTTTACATTTGAAAAAATCATCCGTGAAAAACCTCCTACTTGTACTTCTGCTTGTTCAATCTTTTCAACAAGTTAACGCTCAACTATTACAACGTCCATCTTCTTATGAAATCAATCAATCTCCTGAATGGGCGAAAGAAATGTATAGTGAAACCCCAAATGTCTTTACCGTAGATTCATTAATGAATCAATTTTATAAAACGCAGGCATTTGAAAAATCTTATCATACACAATATTATAAGCGTTGGAGACGATTAGTAGCCTCATTAATTGACGAAAACGGATTTATAACACAGCTCACAAAAATTCAATATCAACAGAGAGAAAATGAATTTCTTTCGCTACAGAAATCTGCTAAATCTTTAAATTGGTCAGTAGTTGGTCCCATACATAACACAGAAGGAAATGGGAATCAAGGATCTGGCCAAACCAATGTGTATTGCATTGACCAATGTGCAGGTCAGACGAATATCCTATACCTCGGAACAGAACCGGGTGAAGTTTTCAAAAGTAGTGATGGAGGAATTTCTTGGGAATGCTGTTCATTGGGTGAGAATTTCGGCGGAACAACGGCGATTGAAATACATCCAACAAATGGAAATATTGTTTTCGTTGCTGGAGATAAGGGGGTATACCGCAGCATAAATGGAGGTCAAGCATGGACACTGGAACTTGACGTAAGTGGTTTTGGAGCAACTGAATTACTTGTTGATCCAACAAACAATCAAATTATCTTTGCAACATCAGACAAAGGGCTTTACCGATCAGCGGATGGTGGGACGAGTTGGGTACAACTTTTTAACCAAAAATGTTGGGATATTAAAGCAAAGCCCGGTTCAGCTTCAACCTTTTATCTCCTAAAAAACAATCCCACACTTAGTCAATGTGAATTTTTTATTTCTAACGATAGTGGAATATCGTGGACACTTCAATCGTCTGGTTGGTATTCGTCTACGGACCCTGCAAGAAACGATGGAGGGGCAAGATTAGCAGTTACCCCAGCAGACACAAATCGTGTTTATGCCTATTTAATCGGTGAATCCAAACCGGACGATTATGGGTTTATTGGTGTGTATAGAAGTAATGATGGTGGCATCACTTGGACATTGCCCAACAGCCCAATTGGTGGTCCTTACACGACAACGCATTTGAATTTGGCTTATGGAAATCCAGGATGGACCTATCATCAAGGATTTTACAATTGTGCTATCGTAGCCTCTTCCACCAATGCTGATGAAATCTTGGTTGGTGGTTTAAACCTTTACAAATCAAGCGATGGAGCGGCTACCTTTTCTCCTATGGCTGGCTATGTTGGGGGACCTTTGAGTATGCATGTTGACATGCAGGATTTCCGATCAGTAAATGGAAATACGTGGGTTACGACAGACGGTGGCGTTTATTTGTCGACTGACTTTTTCAGTACTCAGCCTACCTTTAAAATGGATGGTGTACGAGGATCTGATTATTGGGGGTTTGGTAGTGGATGGAACGAGGATGTTCTCGTTGGGGGCTTGTACCACAATGGCAATCTTGCCTACCATGAAAACTATGGAGAAGGGAATTTCCTCGAACTTGGTGGGGGCGAAGCACCAACAGGATATGTCAATCCGGGCATCAATAGAAAAACGTATTATTCAGACATCAGCGGAAAAATTATTCCTCTAAACATCAACGATCCTGTAGATAATTTTAGCTTTGGGATGAGTCCAAATGAATCCTATTATGCTGCCGAGTCAAGTGAATTAGAGTTTCACCCAAATTGTTATTCCATTGCTTTTTTAGGAAAAGAAAATAAATTATGGAAAACAGATGATGGAGGTGGGGCATTTAATCTGGTCAAGGAATTTGGTACAGCGCCAACCAACATCATTACATATATTGAAATTTCATCAGAAAATCCCGATGTTATGTATGTTTGTCAACGTCCATCTTCAGGTAGTGTCGGATATTTATGGAAGACAGCGACTGGCGGTATCCTCTGGGATCAACTCCCCATTCCTAGTGGCAATAGCCGTCGTATGCTCGTCACGATTAATCCTATGAATGACGATGAGGTTTGGATTGCATATCCTAGTGGCGCCAATGGATTTAAAGTTTTTCACAGTACAAATGGCGGTTTGAATTGGACAAACATAACCTCCCTAGAATTGAACAATCAAAGCATTCAATCCTTAGTTTATATTGCCGGAACAAATGGATCTCTATATGCTGCGACAGACAATGCTGTGTTCTATAAAAATGGCACCATGACAAATTGGGTGATTGACAATTTAGGACTACCCACGTTTACCAACGGAAATATCCTTAAACCCTTCTATCGCGATGGAAAAATTCGACTAGCCACATATGGAAAAGGAATCTGGGAAAGTCCCTTAAACGAACAGGCAACTGCTCCAATATGTAGAATTACCGTCGATAAAATAAATCAAACCGTATATTGCGTTTCAGATTCTTTTTACTTTGAAGATCATTCATTTCTTAATCATCAAGGAGCGACATGGAATTGGAGTTTTCCATCAGGTACCCCTTCTTCTAGTTCAGATCGGAACCCAGTTGTTTTCTTTTCTTCACCTGGTAATCATCTCGCTATTCTAACCGTTACCAATCAACAAGGATTATCTGATACTGATTCGTTAACAGTGAATGTTACAAATTTCCCTGCGCCAACAATGATACAGGAGGACTTCCAAGGAATGTTTTGTCCACAAGGTTGGTTCCAAGACAATTTAGATGGAAATGGTCAATGGAAACAATCAACGGATGCCGGTGGTTATGGAATCTCGACTCAAAGTGCCATTTTTGACAATTACAATTACGACTCACAAGGTTCATCCGATGACTTGAACGCGCTGTTTAACACTGAGAATATGAGTGAATTGCAACTGTCTTTTGATGTTGCATATGCCCCATGGGGAGGTTCATATTCAGATACTTTAGACGTGTTGATCTCCACAGATTGTGGAAACACATACACAAAGGTATTCTCAAAAGGAGGAGCGACACTCGGAACTGCACCTGCCTTTACTTCGTATTACATTCCAGTAGCAAGCGAATGGAGAACAGAAACAATCAATTTGAATGGGTTCACAGGATATCCAAATGCGGTTATTGCATTCCGAAACAAGGGACATTGGGGGAATGTGATATATATTGATAATGTGAACATTACAAATGATTTATCCACTCAACAAATCATTAAACAGGAAGTTTCTGTTTTCCCAAATCCACTTGTTTGCAGCCAGCAATTAACCATATCTGGATTAGAAGAACAGTTTGAGGTGCGGATACGTGATTTGAATGGTAAAACAGTGTATTTCAATGAAAAGTCATCAACACTTGTAAACCTTCCGTCTGCGATACGAGATGGTCAGTACATCATAACGATAGAAACGAAATCACACATTTGGAATAAAAAACTTGTAATTCTCAATGAAAATTGATCCTACGGGAGATTTGTTTAAAATTAAGTTTAGAATAGTATTTTACCATACAGACTTAGACATCAGCCCTATTTCCATTGATTTTTTCTCTGGACGTCCTGCTTTTCAATGCGTTTCATCATTACCTTTGAAAAAGAAAAAATACATGCACTATGGCTGAGTTCTTTTATGCGGATCCCTATCCGATTTTACGCGACACTACTGAGTACACGCACGTTTCTTCCGACTATGTTTCGTTGGAGAAATTGGGCGAACGAGAAATCCTTGTTATCGATCCCAAGGCCCTCGTAGTGTTATCAGAAGCAGCCATGAGTGATGTCTCTTTCTATCTGCGCACTTCACATTTGCAGAAACTCAACAACATTTTGCAGGATCCTGAAGCTACGGACAACGACCGTTTTGTGGCTTACAACCTTTTACAAAACGCTGTCGTAGCGGCCGAAGGACAATTGCCGTCGTGTCAAGATACGGGAACAGCCATCATTATGGCGAAGAAAGGTGAAGACGTCTATACCGGTGTGGACGATGCGGAATACTTGTCAAAAGGAATTTTCAATGTCTACCAGGAACGTAACCTGCGTTATTCGCAGATTGTACCCATCAGCATGTTTGAGGAGAAAAACTCAGGATCAAACCTACCGGCGCAAATTGATATCTACGCGAAGAAAGGAGCGAAATATGAGTTTCTATTTTTAGCGAAAGGGGGTGGTTCGGCAAATAAAACCTTCTTGTACCAAAAGACGAAGTCACTCTTGAATGAGCAATCATTGGAAGAGTTTGTCCGCGATAAAATAAAAGACCTTGGTACAGCGGCGTGTCCTCCCTACCACTTGGCGCTTGTGATTGGTGGCACCTCTGCGGAAGCGAATCTTGCCACAGTGAAGAAAGCATCAGCGGGATATTTTGATGAATTGCCAACTGAAGGAAACATGCATGGTCAAGCTTTCCGCGACTTGGAATGGGAAAAACGCGTTCAGTTGATTTGCCAAGAAAGTCTCATTGGTGCTCAATTTGGTGGGAAATATTTCACCCACGACGTGCGCGTGATTCGTTTGCCGCGACATGCTGCATCGTGTCCCGTAGGATTGGGTGTTTCGTGTTCCGCAGACAGAAACATCAAAGCGAAAATCACCAAAGAAGGATTGTTCATTGAGAAACTAGAGAAAAATCCTCGAAAGTTATTGCCTGAAACTGCCCCGCATCTTGAGCCAGCGGTTGAGATCAATCTTGACCGTCCAATGGCTGAAGTGTTGGCGGAACTTTCTCAATACCCGATCAAAACACGTTTGAAATTGAACGGGACCTTGATCGTTGCAAGGGATATCGCCCATGCGCAGATTAAAGCCTTGCTCGACGCCGGACAACCAATGCCGCAGTACTTCAAAGATCACCCAGTTTACTATGCTGGACCTGCAAAAACACCTGAAGGAATGCCATCTGGAAGTTTCGGGCCAACAACCGCTGGACGCATGGACAGCTATGTGGATTTGTTCCAGCAGCACGGTGGCAGCATGATCATGTTGGCCAAAGGAAACCGTTCGAAGGAGGTCAAGAATGCCTGTCAAAAGTACGGTGGCTTCTACCTCGGTTCTATTGGAGGTCCAGCAGCAATTTTGGCGAAGGAGAACATCACAGCAGTTGAAGTTGTTGATTTTGAAGAGTTGGGTATGGAGGCAGTGCGTAAGATTACCGTGAAAAATTTCCCAGCATTCATCATCACGGACGACAAAGGCAACGATTTTTTCGAAAATTTATAGCTTAAGGAGTAATCAATGTAGTCATGACAATGCGGAAGCCGATGTTTCTGTGTGCGTCTACAATTCCTTTGTAAGGATCTGGCGCTAGAATTTTAATCTCTTCAGCGGTATTCATCCATCCACCTCCAGCGGTGCCTGGGTCCTTTCGGCCTGTGTTGGAATGGTATACCATTTCGGCGACATTTCCACTCATGTTAAAGAGTCCAAGGGCATTTGGAAAATAGGACCCCACTGGAGCAGTGATATCATGGTAGATGAAGGTTTCTGTGGAATCCTTCGGATTGCTTTCTGCACGATAACCTCGGTTCGAAAGGGTTTCAACCATGTCTTCCAACTTTTCATCTTGTCGAAGAGGACTCATTTCCGTTTTGTGGTTTGCTAAAATCAGTCCTTGGTAGTTCCGCAGATAACTGCCATCCCAAGGGTAAGGAAGTTGTTTTCCTTCGGCAGAAGCAGCAAACACCCATTCGACATGCATGGGCAAGCGCACATCGTTGTAACGTTCGGGATGCTTGTCATCGACGAATTTCAGCAATTCTTGCGACAGCCACTTGCAATACAATTCCGCTCCGGCGCGCGAGACATTCACCGTTGGGAAATTGTCATAAGCAGGATGAGAAAAATAGTGTTCCTCCATGGCTGATTTATTTAATTGACCTACGGACCATTGCGATTGGTCGGGTTTGGCGATGAGGAATTCATCCTTTCGGCCTTGAATCAGCAAATCAAACAAGAAGATGCGGTATTCCTTGTTCGAGATTTCCTTTTTTCCCATGTAAAAGGACTGCAAAGACACTGAATCATTTTGGTAAAGGAAGGTGCCTGACGGAATGAATGCGTAGTCTTTTTTGTCAAATTTTTGTAGGGAACGGAGCATTTCACGCTTGAATCGATTGGTCTCTTTTATTTCCTCGTCGGTCAGTTTCGGGAAGATGTATTCATCGAAAAAATCTATGACAAATGCTTGGGATACCTGGATTTGTGAATTTTCTAAAACTTCTTTCTCTTGCTTATTCAAAACCTCATCCATCCAAGGAATTACCTGCAATTGGCTATCCGCATTGTTTGCCGATTGAATTTGCGCAGTCTCGCTTGGCAATTTCTTTTGGGTGTGGTTTGAATCTGCAGGACTGGATATACTTTTTGTATTGGAATGCTCGGGTACATGCTGAATTCCATCAGACGAAGACGGATTGCTCAAAAACAGCAGTGCCGCGATAAATGTTGTTCCAATAGCCATCATGATCCAGAATTTTAGCGGTAAATGAAATTTTGCTGACTGTTTAGTCGGTAATTTTGTTGCGTTAAGGGTATGCAGAAACCGAACTTTCGTCTCCTCAAAGGTAACTGCAGTTGGTTGATTCGAATAGTTTTGGAACAATTGATCCAAGGCGCTTAATTTTTCCATCAGTGAGAAGTATTGGTGTGGGGCTTCGCCACATAGGTGAGAATTTCTTGCAAGCGCTCACGTCCGCGCTTCAATCGTTGTTTTACCGCATCTTCAGAAACGGATTGAATTTCGGCGATTTCCTTGATTCTAAATCCAGAGATTTCGAATAGGATGATGGATTCCTTTTGGGCGGCGGGGAGCTGCGCTAAAGCCAGGTGTAAAAAGTGACCATCAGCGAAGATTTCTTGCGCGGTGTCCGCGATTGAACCATGTTCATCCGAATGCGCCACTTCGCTCTTTTTCCGTTGATGGTTGCTGATGATTCGCACTGAGATTCCAAAAAGAAAAGAAAGAAATGCTTGCTCAGATCGAAGGGTTTCAAAGCGTTCAAAGGCAATGAGTAGCGAATCATTGATCAAGTCCTTGAAGTCCATTTCACCATAGGATCGAGCTCGACAAAATCGTTCAAAGCGATCATGCACGGGTTCGTACAAAAGCAAAAAATGGGCTTGTTTATCCTTACTCATCTAGTTGTAAGTGTACGAACTTTCAGAAAAGTGACAAACGAGTGGAAATATATAAACCCCAAGTTGAAGCCCAGGGTTTTAAAGAAATTTATAATTCAAATTTAATCCCCTGCGCCAAAGGCAAGCTGTCCGAGTAATTGATCGTGTTCGTTTGACGGCGCATGTACACTTTCCACGCATCAGATCCAGACTCACGTCCGCCACCTGTTTCTTTTTCACCGCCGAAAGCTCCCCCAATCTCTGCACCTGAGGTACCTATGTTTACATTGGCAATTCCACAGTCTGAACCAGATTGAGAAAGGAAAGCCTCTGCTTCGCGAAGGTTGTTCGTCATAATGGCAGATGACAATCCTTGCGGAACGCCATTTTGCAATTTGATGCCATTTTCCACACCACCTGAATATTTCATGATGTATAAGATCGGAGCGAAGGTTTCGTGTTGCACAATTTGAAAATGATTTTGCGCTTCAACAATTGCTGGCTTCACGTAGCATCCTGATTCGTAACCTTCTCCTGAAAGAACACCACCTTCAACGATGATTTTTCCACCTTCAGCCACTGCTTTTTCCAAGGCCTCCGAATACATGCGAACCGCATCTTTGTCGATCAATGGTCCCACATGGTTATTTAAGTCCAATGGATTCCCGATTTTAATTTGCTGATATGCTTTCGCCAAGGCCTCTTTCACCTTGTCGTAAATCTCTTCGTGGATGATCAAACGACGTGTAGACGTACAACGTTGTCCAGCTGTTCCTACTGCACCAAATACTGCACCTGGAACAACCATTTTCAAGTCAGCTGTTGGAGTGATGATAATCGCATTGTTACCTCCTAACTCCAACAACGAGCGACCCAAGCGCGCTCCTACAGCTGCACCTACGGATTTACCCATACGTGTTGAACCTGTAGCCGAAACCAATGGAACACGCGTATCTTCCGCCATCAATTTTCCAATTTCTGGTCCACCAATGACCAATCCTGAAACGCCCTCAGGCACTCCGTTCGCATCGAATACTTCTTTGGTAATTTGTTGACATGCGATAGCAGTGATTGGTGTTTTTTCGGACGGTTTCCATACACATACATCACCACAGACCCACGCCAAGGCAGTATTCCAGTTCCAAACCGCCACCGGGAAGTTGAATGCTGAAATGATCCCTACAATCCCAAGCGGGTGGTATTGCTCGTACATGCGGTGCCCTGGACGCTCAGAGTGCATCGTCAGACCATACAACTGACGAGAAAGTCCAACTGCGAAATCACAGATATCAATCATTTCTTGTACCTCACCCAAACCTTCTTGCAATGATTTCCCCATTTCATAAGAAACCAATTTACCAAGCGGCTCTTTGTAAAAGCGGATGCGGTCAGCCAATTGACGCACAATATCCCCACGCTTCGGTGCTGGAATCATACGCCATTCCTTGTATGCCTCTTGAGCTTTCAAGATGATTGCTTCATAATCGGCTTCCGTGGCTGCATTGACAGATGCAATCAATTTACCGTCAACAGGAGAAATGGAGTCGATGCGCTCACCGCGTGTTTTGAACCATTTTCCACCCGTTGAAGCACCGTTATTTACTTCTTCGATGCCCAATTGAGCTAGAATTTCTTGAATTCCTAAATCTGTCATTGTCTCTGCCATGCTATTTATGTTTTTTAACGCTGTAAAATTACATCAAATTCCGTCTTCAATGATGTAACAAAGGATACAATCTTGGGAATTTTCAATTCCTTAACAAATCGTATATTTGGAAAAAGTCATTTTTTTATGAATCGACTATTCCTTCTAATTATTCCTCTCCTCTTTGCCGCATGTGCTGTTCAAAAGGTAGCATCCTCTGCAGAAGCTTCCACGCCTGTTGTGAACTACACGATTAAGCTACTTTGGCAAGTTCACACTCCCTACTGTGGCGGTGCTTATCCTTCGCCAGAACAAGCCATGGGCTGGAATTCGCCGCTCGGAAATCTAGAATTCATGATCCTCACCGACGACCATCTCGATTCGAATAAGGAATACGATTTACAAGTGTACGGTACCGATGGTTATGGGATTGCCAACTTATCCCTACCCAAAGGGACCTACTACATTTACCGCGCAGAGAAGTTTGAATCCATAGAAGCATTGGAGAAAAAATACCACCCAACCACAGATGCCCAACTGGTTTGGTCAGGTATCGAATGTTTAAAACAATGGCAGTCAACACCTGACTTACAACTTATTGTGACAGGCGACATGGAGGCAACGATCACAGAAAACGCCCAATGTTTTCAAGGGACAACACCGTGTGTAAATTATGTGGGTCCTTATCCTCCGTGAGGAATCAATCCCATTTTACCGTTAATTTCCCTGTCGTTTTTCCATTTTCTAGCGCTTCATGGGCGTTGGCCACCTCATCGATAGAATAAATTCCACCCACTTGAGGAATTAATTTTCCGTCTTGGTACAAGGCCACCACCTCTTTCAAGCAGTGTGTCAAGACCATCGGTCGGTTGTCCGCGATTTTTAACATGTTCACGCCGAGTACATTCTTCGAGCGCATCATCAGTCCGATAGGTAGCACAAGCCCCATTTTTCGAAGGAAATTCAGTTTCGAAAAGATTCCATATTTCCCAGACGACAATTCAGAAGCACCGAAAAGCACCACACGTCCACCAGAGCCGATCAACTCGAAATCCTTTTTAAACGTCGATCCAGCAGCAGGATTGAAGCTTGCATCCAAGCGATCGCCTTTCAAGAGTCGTTTGACCTCTTCGGCATAATCCCCTTTTTTGTAATTGATGACATGGTCTGCACCCAAGGAACGAACCACCTCTGCTTTGCTATCATCGCCGATCTTGGCAAAGACCTCAGCACCGCGCAACTTCGCCAGCTGAACCAACAAAGTTCCAACTCCTCCAGCCGCAGCGTGTATCAATACCTTTTCTCCTGCCTGAATGGGTGTGAGATAAACCGCCATGTAATACGCCGTAACTGCTTGAGTGCACAACACCATCGCTTGTTCAGCTGGAATGTCATCGATGGGAACAACCGCATATTCTTGCGTCACCACCTGCTTCGCGTAGCCGCCGAAACGACAAAACGCCAAGACTCTTTTACCCACCAAATCAGACGAAACATCCTTTCCAACTTGCGTAATTTTTCCTACCACTTCATAGCCAACAACACAAGGCAAGGGTGGCGCCTCTCGGTACAAGCCCAAGCGCGACATGACATCGGCATAGTTCAAGCCAAAGGCCTCACTTTCGATCACGACCTCGTTGTCTTTCGGTTGATCAATTTCCCAAGAACGACGTTCAAATGCTGTTGTGGCAGCTCCATTTTGCTTCAGGACAATCGCCTCTGTTGTTATTTTATTCATTTTTTCCTTCGATTAGAATAACGATTTCTCCTTTTGGAGGATGTGCTTCGTAGTAGGCCTTCACTTCGGTTGCCGTTCCACGTTTGTATTCTTCAAAAAATTTCGAAATCTCCCGAACCACACATACTTGACGATCTGCGCCAAAAAATTCTTCGATCTGACCTAGACATTTCACGAGGCGGTGCGGCGACTCGTACAAAATAACGGTGCGCTCCTCTTGCGCTAAAATCGTAAGTCGCGTTTGTCGTCCTTTTTTATGCGGAAGAAATCCTTCAAACACAAACTTATCACATGGAAAACCACTGGCCACAAGCGCAGGAACAAAGGCCGTTGGACCGGGCAAACATTCCACCGTAATTCCCTCACGGATACATTCGCGGGCCAATAAAAACCCGGGATCTGAGATTCCCGGAGTACCCGCGTCCGATACCAACACAGTCAATTCATTGCCTTTGATTCTCTCCATGACCGTATGAAGTGTCTTGTGCTCGTTGTGTGCATGAAACGGAAGAACAAACTTCTGAATTTCGAAATGGTTCAACAGCTTTTTTGTCACGCGCGTGTCCTCCGCTAAAATCACATCACATTCCTTAAACATGCGCAAGGCACGAAGCGTAATGTCCTCTAGATTACCAATTGGGGTCGGTACGATGCATAATTTGGCCATAGGGTGTTTTTTGTTGGGGTAAAGATAGTAGAAAGGTAGTTGTTAGTGATTAGTAGTTAGTGATTAGTGGCTAGTAATCGTGGCTTCGAGTATGCTGGCGCACCTTAGCCACCAAATTTGTAATTCCTTCATTCTTAATCCTTCATTCTTAATTTCCATACAAAACTATTTATATCGTTTCTAAATTATCCGCAATGACAGTTTTATGACAAAACGAATGCATTGAGTTTGCACTTTTGCACCTAGAAAGAGGGACAGTGAAGGAGCACTTTTACATCATCGCCTATACGCATCGCAATTTATCCGTTCAGGACATCGGTGTCTTGCATATTCCTGAAGAAAATCAGGGTGAGCGGCTGAGCCCAGTGAAATCGTCACTCAACATGGATGAATTCATGTTCCTTTCTACCTGCAACCGCGTTGAATTTTCCTTTTGTACCTCTCAAAATGTAAGTGAATCGTTCCTTCGGGACTTATTTTCACGTTTGTATCCGGAGTTGAGTGACGAACAAGTCGCTTTGTTTGCTGAGAATGCAGACATACACCGCGGATTGTCGGCTGTTGAGCACCTTCTTTCAGTGGCATCGTCCATCGATTCAATGATTGTGGGCGAACGAGAAATCATCACACAGGTGCGCAATGCCTTTGAGTTGTGCAAGAAAAATGGCTTAACGGGAGATTTCATACGCATCTTGTTGCGTCATACCATTGAAACAGCAAAGCGCGTTTATACCCAAACAACCATTGCTACAAAACCGGTTTCAGTGGTTTCCTTAGCTTATCATAAACTGCGCGACTTGAATATCTCGTTGGACGCACGCTTCTTGATCATTGGTGCCGGGGTGACAAACACCAACATGAGTAAGTTTTTGAAGAAACATGGCTTCAAGAAATTCGTGGTCTTTAACCGCACCTTGGCAAAAGCCGAACAACTCGCCAAAGATCTCGACGGACGCGCCATGCCTTTGTCCGCACTTGAATCATATATCGAAGGGTTTGATGTCATCATTGCTTGTACAGGTGCCGATACACACATCATTACACCAGATGTTTACTCATCCCTATTAGCGGGTGAAACCAATCGAAAGGTGGTGATTGACATTGCCTTGCCGCAAGACTTACATCCTAGCATTCTCGAGCAACATCCCGTCAATCATATTTCTGTCGAAGTGTTGCAAAAGATTTCCAACGAAAACTTGAAAGTACGCTCGAAGGAAATCATTCATGTCGAAGAAATCATTCACGAGGCCTTGATTGAATTTCGCCGCATCGAAAAAATGCGTGCGGTAGAATTGGCTATGCGTGAAGTGCCTGAAAAAGTGAAGGAGATTAAATCCAACGCATTGAATCAGGTGTTTAAAAACGACATTGACTCGATGGATCCACAGTCCAAAGAAACCTTGGAAAAGGTAATGGATTACATGGAGAAAAAATACATGAGCATGCCGATGATCATGGCAAAAGAAATCCTCTTAAAAAACAACTGATGCAACACATCCGAATTGGTTCTCGCGGCAGTGATCTAGCCCTTTGGCAAGCGAACCATGTCCGAAAACAACTAGAGTCCATGGGGTGTTCTGTAGATCTCACCATCATTAAAACACAGGGCGATGCCATTCAGCATTTGAGTTTTGACAAACTCGAAGGCAAAGGGTTTTTCACCAAAGAAATTGAGCAAGCGCTATTGACCAATCAAGTGGATTTAGCGGTGCATTCCCACAAGGATTTAGAAACGACACCACCTGAAGAGCTTGTCATTGCTTGCGTTTCCGAACGCGAAGATCCATCGGACCTCCTACTCATTGCTAAAACAGCTGTCAATGCAAGCCAACATTGGGGATTGAAAGATGGTGCCATTGTCGGTACCTCATCGGCACGTCGTAAGTCACAAGTGATGCGCTACCGCGCTGATGTGGAAATTCGCGACTTGAGAGGCAATGTTCCCACACGCATTCAAAAGTTACGCGACGGTGGATACGATGCCATTTTGTTGGCGAAAGCAGGAGTTGACCGTCTACAGATCGACCTCAGTGAGTTTCATGTCCACGTACTTGACCCTGAGGAATTTGTCCCAGCGCCGGCACAAGGTGTTTTGGCCTTACAGATCCGGAAGAGCGATCAAGCCTTGTTTGAGATTCTACAGAAGATGAATCATCCAGATGTGCAAAAGCGCATCGCAGTAGAGCGTAAAGTCTTGAATCTAATGGACGGAGGATGTCAATTGCCACTTGGTGTGTATTGCACACCCGACCATGCCGTTTATGTTTCG
Organism: uncultured Flavobacteriia bacterium; assembly: GCA_903873915.1. Taxonomy (GTDB): domain Bacteria; phylum Bacteroidota; class Bacteroidia; order Flavobacteriales_D; family Crocinitomicaceae; genus M0103. The sequence continues at coordinate 22,895 of CAIQQH010000128.1, forward strand.
CATGCTACCAACTGGGAAGACGGTGCCGATTGGTACGAGTACCGTGCAGAGGAATTGGATGGCTTGGCAGAAATGATTGCCGAAGACTTGAAGTCCACCAGCAATGAAGCCCTTGATCAGTAGTCTTTTCATTTCAAAAAACGCAGAAGAACTGCCTTTGCTTCGCCAGTTTTGTGCCGAGCAACACATCGCTTTTCATGCACAATCCCTCCTGCAATTTGAGGGTATTCCTTTCGCCATTCAGCACCCTTTTGAAATTGTGTTCTTTTCCAGTATTCGCGCGGCAGCGTACTTTTTAGCGCAGTCCGCTGTCGGTCATGCTGTCATTGCCTGTGTGGGACAAAAAACTGCAGATAAACTAAATACTTTAGGTTATACACCCACATTTGTTGGACATCAATCCGGTAATCCATCTCAAGTCGCTTTGGACTTTTGTTCCTTCGCAGGCCAGCGTCGTACATTGATTCCTTGCTCCGACATCAGCGCACGCACCATCGCGAAAGCTCTTCCTGCTGATCAAGTTGAAGAAGTTGTGGTGTACCGCACCAACGCAAAATCAGTCTATGTTCCTGCTTGCGATGTATACGTCTTTACAAGTCCTTCATCTGTTGATGCCTTTCTTCAGCAAAATGAAAAGCCACTAGGACAAATCATTGCCTGGGGAGATACTACAGCAGCGCGGTTGCATGAATTGGGGATTGGTGTTTCAAAGGTTTTGAAGACCGCATCGGAAGAGGAGGTCGTGGAGGTTTTGAGGGGGAATTAATAAACAGTGTGAGTGTGAGAGTGAGAGCGGGAGCGGTTTACTTCGAGTGAAAATCTAAACTAGAAGTAACGATCCGAACCCCACAAAAACAGTCCCAAAGTTTCGGGGCAAGATGTGAGAGTTATACAGCACAGAATTAGATTCGACACCTGACTCCCATGCTCCCCCACATTTTCCCGCAGAATCAGACCGTAAATTGGCGGTCATTTGTGCAGCAAGGCGGAACAAATGAGATTCCTTGGGAAAATGAAAAACGCACTTTTTGTTCCTTTTTTTGCGTTAGAAAAAAGGAAGATATGCTTTAACTTCTTATTTCAAAAAGAAATGTTCCCTATATGGGAACAATGAAAAAATTATCCTATATTTGATTTCAAGTGAAGAACATCATCGCACTAAAAACATTAAAAACACATTGGGAGCAAGTCGGCAGGGAAGATTCATGCGAACCTTTGAAGGCGTGGTACCATGAGGTGAAAAACGCCACTTGGAAAAATCCCAATGAATTGAAAGACTTTTATCGCAATGCAAGCATCATTGGCGACAATCGTGTGGTATTCAATATTTGCGGAAATAAATACAGGTTGGTGGTACGCATCAACTACGAGGCACAATGGGTGTTTGTCCGATTTATTGGAACACATTCGGAATACGACAAGATTGACGCAACGCGCATTTAGTTACGAAAGAACAAAAAAGATGAAATTGAAATTGATAAAAACCGAAGAGGAATATGCATTAGCGCTGGATCAAATGGAGCAGCTGTTTGATGTCACTCCTGATTCAGATCAGTTTGATGAGGCAGAACTATTGATGTTTTTAATCCGCAACTACGAGGATCAGCACTACGCCATCGACACACCCGATCCTATCGAGGCCATCAAGTTCCGCATGGAGCAAATGGGGATGAAACGTACCGACATGACCAAGTACTTCGGAACGCGAGGCAGAGTCACAGAAATCCTTAATCGTCAACGCGCACTTTCTCTTGCGATGATTAAAAAATTACACAAAGAATTTGGCATTCCGGCAGAATCATTATTGGCCTAAGATTATCCAAAAATTTTAATTTAAAAACTTTGGGAATAAGATGGTTCGGAATTATCCTCCCCTTAGGCCCATCGACATCGTTCCTTTCCGCAAAGACATGCTCGAAGGGGAGACAAAAAATGAAAGGGTATATTACTTCACCACCAATGGCAACACTTTGCCACCTACCCCATCGCTTATGCGCAATTGATACACGCCACTCGCAAGGTTCGCCAATGGGATTGTAACAATGTTGATTCCCGCAGCTCCGTTGATGGTCGACTGTGAGATCACTTTTCCACTTATATCGCAAACATCCACAGTTAATCGTGTAGCCGTAGGCAACGAAAAGCGCAAATTGGTTTCATTTTCTGCTGGATTTGGAAAGAGGGACAATTCAGATACCTGCATGTCGTTGGTGATCCCTAATACAAGTTCATCGGACGGCGCACCAGGATAAATATTGATGTCGTCGATGAAGAAGTTGTTTCCATTGTTCCCTTCAAAACGGAATTTAAATCTGAAATTCTCTACGAAATAGTCTGGAGTGATGTTGGTCATGTGAACCGTAACCCAATCGCTTGGGAAGGATGGAGACCATTGGGACGTCGCTACAAAAGGGGATAAAATGTCTCCATGTATGGTTCTTCGTTGTACCCAATCGTCCCCGCAGTTTTTGCTGATGTACACTTTCAACCATTCATCGGTAGATAAATTGCGCTTGCGGTAGGCATAGCGAAAACTTAAGGTTACTGTTCCTGTTGACGGAATGGAAGATAGATCAACGGATGACGAAATCAACTCATCGACATTGCTGCCAGACTGATTGAAATTCAACAAATGTGTCGATTGATTCCCTGTATATGCTGCGCCAGGGTCAATTTCAAATCCGTTGTTCGCTCCGGGATTGTTGATCGTCCAAAAGGGAACGTTTGATAGGTCTGTAATGGATTCAAATCCTTCCCAGAATGGCAATCCTTGCGGGTTTGGAAGCACCGTGATGAAAGAAGTTTTCTCTTCTGTAGCGTTGTTCGTTCCATCGCTCACAGTCAAGGCAATGGTATATGAACCTGAGTTGTAGAAGCGAATGGCTGGATTTTGAGTTGTGCTTGTGGATCCCGCGCAAAAGTCCCAATCTACGCCTTGAATTCCTGGCGTTACACTCCAACTCCAAGAACTTGGGTTATGAAAACTTCTATCGTTGAAAAGAACGGAGTCTCCAGGACACATGCTTGTTCTTGAGGCATCAAAATCAGATCGACACAAAATTTGAGGGTTGTTGATCCCAGTAGCAATGATGTTCGCTGGGGTGATCATTGCCGCCATAAAATTGATATCGATGAAGTTCTGAGCCATGATGCCCACTTGATCCATTGAGAACATATTCTGACAAGCGTTATAGCTCATGTAATTTTCGATTTGATCCGCAGCATCGAATCCATAGGTGTCGTTCACAGGGATCTCAGAACATGAATTAAGTGCGGTTTGACAACCCCAATAGGATTGCTGCTGCGGAGGGGTATCGCAACAGTAGTCACCCGCTTGATTGCAATCGTCTGTATGACAGCCACTAGATCCATTCCACCCAGCATCAAAGATGTGTTGCAGTCCGAGCAAGTGCCCCATTTCATGGGTTAAGGTGCGTCCATCTGCCGTAGATGCCGTTTCAATTGTCCCAAAGGAGTCGTGACGAATCAGAATACCATAGTTTGCTCCATTTGGAAAATACGGCAAGTACGCATAGCCAAGGATGATTCCTGTTCCTCCTCCTGCGATGGAGTTCACTACCCAGATGTTGATGTATTTGTCCATCGGCCATTGATCAGAACCGCCATTCACAGCGTATTTACACGCATCATCTGCGTTGTACGTCAAGCCTGGTGCGTTTATGCGAACTATCCCATTGGTACAATTGCCATTGGGATCAATTTGTGCCAAACGAAATTTTACGTCCATCATTCCTGCCTGCGGCGCAAAAGGTGCTAAGGCGGTGTTGCGCGTTGCGGAAGCATCTGCATTTTGGCGGTTATAATCTGTATTCAAGATCATCAGGGCATCGATGACTTGTTGATCGGAGATGTTTCCCACGCCATTGTCGTGAATGATGTGCACAACCACTGGAAGATAGATGGTCGACTTCGGTAGTTCACCTTCACCCTTGGCAGCATTCGTCATCCCTTGGTGCATGCGTTGCTCAAGGTCGGGATATTGCGCTTTTAACTGTTGAAGAATTTGATCTGTACCGCACCATTTTTCTTGTTGTGCGAAACCCATTAAACCGATAAAAAAAGCGGATATTCCTGCAATAAATCTCATATTTCTTCCATTAAAAAAGGGCCTTCTTTCGAAGACCCTCAATGTCATTTAATCTCTTTTATTTCACTACAAACTGCATCGTTTGTTGTATGTCTCCAAGTGTCAATGTCATGAAGTAGCTGCCAGAAGCCAATTCTATTACCGACATCATTGCAAGGTTTGCTCCAGATGCTGCATTGATCTCTTCTGTGCGAATTACTTTTCCTGCCACATCTCTCAATTGAATTGTTGCTTTCTCAGCATTCAGCGCTGTAAACTGAATATTCAACTCGTTCTCTGTGGGATTAGGGAAGAGCGACAAGTCTTGAATCAACCCAGCCTCTGCCAATCCTGCCGACACTAAATTGTCTGATGGCCCACCTTGATAGATGTTGATATCATCCAGATAGAAGTTGTTTCCACCGTTTCCTTCAAAACGGAACTTGTAACGGAAGTTGTCTACCCACTGATCGCTGAAAACATTGATCATGTGCACTGTTGTCCAATCTGCCGCTGTTGTAGGCTTCCAAGATGATGTGCTCGTCAATGATGACAATGAACTACCTCCCAATGTTTTACGTTGCAACCATGTGCCTCCGCAGTCATTTGTGATGAATACTTTTAGCCATTCGTTGTCAGCAGTAGTTTTCTTGCGGTAGGCATAGCGGAAACTTAAGGTAACCGAGCCAACAACACCTGAAAGATCCACTGGAGAAGCAATCAATTCGTCGATGTTTGAACCTGTCTGACCGAAGTTCACCACTTTGGCGCATTTCGTTCCTGAATGACTGGTTGTAGATTCGATTGTCCAAGCATTGTTATTGTTCGGGTTGTACACCTCCCAGTTGTCGAGAGCTGCTAATGAGGTATACGTTTCGAAACCTTCCAAGAATGGAAGAGATGCCGAAGCGGGCAATACGCGAACATAGCTCGTTTTTGTTTCTGAATCCGAGTTGCTACCGTCTGTTGCTGTCAATGTTACAGTGTAAAGTCCAGGCGTGGAGTAGGTCACTACAGGATTTTGGGCTGTAGATGTTGCTGGAACACCGCCTTGGAAGGTCCATGACCAACCTGTTACTACGTTGTAAGAATCATCCGCAAATTCGATCGAATCCCCCACACAAACCGAAGTTTTGTTTGATGTAAATTCAGCTTTACACAACACAAGTGGCGCATTGGCCCCTGTTGCAGTGAGGTTTGCTGTTGTCCATAGTTTATTTCTTCCACCAGTATTACCTGTACACGCGTTTCGCATGCGTGTTACCTGACCGGGAGTAAACATTTTTGAACAGTAAGAATAATCCATGTAGTTCTCTACGTTATCGCGGACATCGTACGTCCAATAAGAGTTGATGGAATTGCATGTATTTGCCGTCAATAAGCAAGATGTTACACCAATACAATTTGGGGTATCGGTTACAGCATCGTCTGTGCTACAACTAGATGCATTCCCTGGATTGTTATTTCCACCCCACGTGTGATCAAGGTTAAACCAGTGACCAACCTCATGTGTCAATGCGCGGCTTGTCCCTGTTGAACTGGTTCCAATTGATCCAACATAGTCATGTAAAATCCAAATTCCGTTGTACATCGTTTCACCACCAAAACCGGCAGCAAAAGGCTTCATGGTATATCCAGCTGCACCGCCAATTTCTCCACAAACGAAGATGTTCAAGTACTTACTACCTGACCATTGTCCTTGATACACATCGTTCCCTGCGACAATCGCATCTACTTGTGCATTTCCGTCGGCTCCAATATAGCTCATTGATGAAAGTGTGCGCGTAATTCCTTTGAAGCATTGACCATTTGGCGCAATCGTCGCCAATACGAATTCGATTTCTACATCTGCAGGCATCCCCTGAAAATCGGATTGTACATTTGCTGCATCGGCATTTTGAAGTCGGTAATCGCGATTAAAGATTTCAATTTGATTGAAGATTTGTTCGTCGCTGATGTTTTCAATTCCACCATTGTGAAGAACGTGAAATACAACTGGAATTTTATACACTGTACCTTTGGGCACACTCACACCTGAGTTCTGGTCTTTGAAGCGTTGCACCTCATCGTCCAAAAGAGACTGCGCAAATGCTGGATTTTGTTGAATCATTTGTTGCAACTTCTTGTGCTGACCACAGTATTCAACTTTCTCACCATCACGGCAATTTGAAGGGTCAATGGCAGTAGTTTGAGCTATAACGGCTTGGCTAGCAAATAACAAACAACCAATAATCCACGAATTCACTATTTTCATTTTTAACCTTTGAAGTAAATATCCTTGTTTAATATCGCCCTAAATTACATAATGGTTTGCTATTTGCCTAAAAAACACAAGAGCAACAGGCCTTTTTTTTGGAAATATTCAGTTGTGTTTTTTATTCAATCTCGCGGAGCGAACAAACAACTCGATTTATTTCTGCGTGAACGATCAATCGAAAAAGCTTATCTGAAGCGGCTTCCGGACTGGTCAATTCATCGTTCTTTTTAAGGTCAAGAAAGGTGTCCAAACTGGAAAAATTAGCCGGCGATGCAGCTCTAATTTTTTCTTGCATGGCAGTATCTATAACTCCGGGTGCGACAGACCAAATGCGCACATCTCTTCCTTTTTCACTTTCTTCCAGTTGCAGTGTTTCCGAAAAGCGATCGAGGGCTGCCTTTGATGCACAGTATGCCGCCCAACCCGGAATGGCACGGGTTGCTGCGCCCGAACTGATGTTCGCAATTTTTACGGCACCTTTTGCTTGGTTCAAACATGTCCAGGAAAGATACATCGGCGCCAAGGTGTTGACACGCAGCACCTCCTCGAAATCGGGCTCTTTTTGATCGCTGATTCGCTGAAGATGTCCAATTTGTCCTGCGTTGTTGATCAGAATAATCTCCTCACTTTCGGCATCAAACTGAATATTCTTCAAGTCGGAGCTTACTGATAAATCACAGGCTTGAAAGGTGTAATTTTCATGATGAATGTCAGACGTTCGGCCGATGCCAATGACGGAATACCCTTCGTGCAGAAACTTTTCAGCCACCGCTTTCCCGAGCCCACGTGAGACACCAGTCACATAGACTTTTGTTTTCATGTGAACTAAGCTAGTGCGAGCGTTAAGTCGGCAATGAGGTCATCCGCATCTTCGATCCCCACAGAAAGGCGAATCAAGGAATCTACGACCCCCGTTTTTTCGCGCACTTCCTTTGGAATAGAGGCGTGTGTCATCGTTGCAGGGTGACCAATCAAAGATTCAACACCGCCCAATGATTCTGCCAAAGCAAAAATCTCCACTTTTTTCACCACCTCCAAGGCGTCTTCAAGACGATTTCCTTTCAAGGTAAATGAAATCATACCTCCGAAACCACGCATTTGCTTTCGCGCTACATCGTGGTTGGGATGTGTTGGGAATCCAGGCCAGTAAACTTTTTCAATTTTCGGATGGTTCACCAAGAAGTTGGCTAATTTCTCTCCGTTTTCACAATGACGTTGAACGCGCAAATGCAAGGTTTTGATTCCTCGAAGCACCAAGAAAGAATCCATCGGTGCAGTAACTGCCCCTGTTGAATTCTGAATGCGGTACATTTCTTTGGCGATTTCTTCATCGTTGCATACCAAAGCACCCATCACCACATCGGAGTGACCACCGAGGTATTTCGTTACCGAGTGCATCACGATGTCCGCGCCTAAATCCAAAGGATTTTGAAGATAAGGTGTCGCAAAGGTATTGTCTACACACAACATTGCCCCTGCTTTTTTCGCGATGGAAGCCATTGCTTCGATATCGATAATATTCATCATTGGGTTGGTAGGTGTTTCCACCCAAATCAACTTTGTATCTGCATTTACATGCGACTCAACGTTCGTTGGATGTTGCATGTCTACAAAATGAAACTTAATGCCATACTTCTCAAAGATCGTTTTGAAGAGTCGGTAGCTTCCTCCGTAAAGGTCATTTGTGGAGATCACCTCATCGCCGGGGTTGAGCATTTTAATCACGCAATCGATTGCAGCCAATCCAGATCCAAAACAAGCCCCAAAATTTCCATTTTCGATCGCCGCAATGTTCTTCTCTAGCGCATGACGTGTCGGATTTAAGGTACGTGAATACTCATATCCTTTGTGGTTTCCAACCCCATCTTGCACATAAGTGGAGGTTTGATAAATGGGTGTCATGATGGCACCAGTGGATTCATCGGGGTGCACGCCGGCATGTATGGCTTTTGTTGCGAATTTCATGAAATTGCGAATTTTGGTTTTGCGGACAAATGTACATCAAAGCACACGATTGAATACCTCTAGCAACTAAAAATTATTGCAGTACCACAAGTTTTCCGCTTTTCGTTTGACCATCGTCGCGGGTGGCATGATAGAAATAAATCCCAGATTTCTCTGCACTTAAATCAACCGTATTGTGCAATGATTGCATCGTCTTTTGCAGAATGATTCGACCATTCACATCCGTAATCGTCAGTTCCAAGGTATGATGAGACTCCTGTTCCACCTGAAATACGCCATTCGAAGGATTCGGGAAGATGTTAAGTTCCTTTTCGATACTGTTTTCATCCAATCCACCAAAAAAGTCGACACAGCCGATATAGCTATCAAGAATCAGCTCGCTGAATTGAAATGCGTTGGAAACAACTTGAACACCACCCGATTGGTTTGGCGAAAAAGAAAGTGGGGTCAGAATATAGTCATTTGAAGTCAGGGGTTGAGTACCCCATCCACAGGAAAAGAATCCACCATTGAAAAAGTTCAATGAAGAATCTGCTCGCGATACACCGATGTGGTAATTTGTCATTAATGATGCCCCTTTAACTCCGTAGAGCGGCCCATTACCAACGACGAAGAAGCCATTATTTGTAGATGGTAATACAGCAAAAGATGCTAAGCCTAAATGAGCCTGCAATTCACCAACACCATTTTTATCTGCTGAAAGCACAAATCCCATCCAAAACTGCTCCCCTGAACTAAATAAAAAACTAGAGTCTTCTCTTACCGTTACATCAATTGGCATATTCGTACCAAACAATTGCGCATCATAAACTTTTGCCCATTGAAATGTTCCATCAACACTTAACTTAACCAGCATTAGTTGGTAAGACGTTGTGTTTACAGAGGAAAAAACAAAACTAGAATCTACCACTTCGAGATCGTGAATAATCGTTTCCGGATATGTTTGTGACCATGCCACTGCACCATTCGAGAGGATGCGCATAACTATACTTTCATTGCCTGCCTTCGGCACAGTTAGAACAAAAGAGCTGTCTGACAAGGCAACAATACGGTAAGCATTTTCTGTTACACTCAAGCCATTAAATACCTTTGACCAAATCATATTTCCATTACGATCGTATTTCACCACCAAAAATCCAGCAGTAAATGAGTCGTGTTTTTTTGCCAAAAGCACGATTCCTGAATCCAAAGAACCACATGCGGCTTCATAGGTATTGTAGGGCATCAATTGGTCTTTAACAGTGCGTGTCCAAAGGGTATCGCCATTTCTTGAAATCTTTGCACAAAACGCATTCAGAGCGATGCCATCATTACTTTGAGATTGTCCCGCAACGATAAAACTAGAATCCTTTAAAACATTAATGGTTTTGATCAATACGTTATCCGTTTGAACAGTTCCCGAAGCACCAGCAAGGCTCTTTCCCCAGAGAATATTGCCCAAAGAATCAAGACGCATGATGCCTGACTGCGTCCAATTGTACTGCGAAGCGATGACAAGTCCACCGTCTCCTGAGGAAGTTACAGACTGGCCTTTCAAGTCGAGATTGCCTGTGTAGTAGACCTTGGAGTACAGCGAGTCTTGTGCGTAGGCAACAGTCGTTGCGATAAAAAAGGCAAGGATAAGTGTTTTCATGTCAATGATTTGAGGTGTAAGTTGGACAAAAAAACGACAATCGGCAATGATTTAGGTCTGTTTTTTCAAAATAGGGTATGCAGAAACACTACTCTTCCAATTTCGCTGCTGCCTTCAATTCCTCTTGCTTCCGTTTAATCAACTCGGGGTTTAGAACGATCAATTTTTCAACTGGCATGATCGGCTCAGAGGTCAATGGGAACAAATCCATCAACTCACCACTGTAGTAGAACTCATAGCACAAACCACCAAAGGTATACTCACGTTCTGCGACATTGAAATTCGATCCTCCAACCTTTGGGTGTTTGCTCGGCTTGCTTTTATGGAAACCTAAGTTATACAAAGTAGCGATGATTTCAGGTCGAAAAGCCAATGTAAACCCTGCTTTTTCCCAATGAGCTTGGTATTGGCGAATTAAAAATGCCGTGTAGAGGTACGAATAATAGTGGTCTCCACCCTTGATTAAGCGTTGAATGGTTTTGAGTTTGTGCGATTCAATGCTCGCATCCACCACATCAGGGAAGGAATCGTTTACGTTGATGCAATTTTGGAAATAATCGCCCGCATAAAAATCGGAATTTCTATTGAACACATTGCTTTCAATACGCAGGGCAGTGTGTTGAAGGATTCCCGTAACACCGTACCCACGATTTGTAGGCATCATCAAGCGGTTGAACGGCATGACATATTGTTTGAATTTCTCACGACCTGAATTGAACATCCGCACTTGTTCACCCACCAGACACATCACCAACAATCGAGATTCCACGCCTGTAATTCGAGAAACTGAATCAATCGCTGCTTTATCGCGTGACACAGAAGTGCAAAAGTCTTTCCAAGCCTGAGAATGTGCCCAAGGATAGAGCGATGTAGATTGTTTGGAATATGAGTTGTCAATCTTCTTAAATGCCGTTTGAACTGACTTGTCTTTTTTCAAAAAAATGCGCACCGCATCAAGCATACGATCTGCGATTTTTACATCACTCGTTTTCAGGTATGCCGAAAGAATAATCTCCGCATTTTTAGGATACTTATCGGAAAGCACGCCGATTTTTTGATAGATCCGAACGCGAAGGGCTTGCTGTTGTGATGAATCTAAATCTTTGTCACTTTTTGTAGACACCTTGTCAAAATATCTATTGTTAATGTCCACATCCCCCGCATCGTGCGTCCACTTCATCTTTACCGCCAATGCTGTAAACATTAAAAATAAAGCCGCCGCGGCCAATAAATGAACGATAACTTTGTACGAAATGATGAATGCTTTTTTCACAGATTGGATATTTTTTTTGCGAATGTAATGGAATTAGACAAAAGACCGCTATCGCTTTAGGACAAAAGACACTTCTACGCTCTTTGAGCTTCGAAGGACGAGGGACGAAGGACTTAAAAAAGTTACGAGTTACTAATGACGAGTTACTAGTTATGGGATTTTTGCTTCGAAGCTCTGAATTTGGTGGGTTCCGAAGGAAGTCTCGAAGCCGCAATGGACAAAGGACTTCAAAAAGTGACGAGTTACTAGTTACTAGTTATGGGATTTTTGCTTCGAATTTTAAGGCCATTCGAAGTAACTGGAGCATTCGAAGCTATCGACTAACTCGTAACCATACAGGGCGGAGCCTCCTATTTGCCCCACTCGTAACTCGTAATTCGTAACTATTAAGGGCGAAGCTTCCTATTTCCACACTCGTAATTCGTAATTCGTAATTCGTAATTCGTAATTGGTAATTCGTAACTATTTATGGCGAAGCCTCCTATTTTACCCACTTGTAACTCGTAACTCGTAATTAATAACTCGTAACTAAACAGGGCGTAGCCATCAATTTCCTCAACTCGTAACTCGTAACCACTGTTGTCCGATAAAAATTTTCTGCTCTTCTTGAAACCATTGAAATCATTGGTTTTAAGAAGGGGTTTTAAAGTAAGGGGGTGGTTTTTATTTTATGTGATTTAGTCATTTAGTATCACTAGTGTCCGATAAAACTTTTTAAAAAAAGCGGGATTTCCCGCAAAGGATTTCCC
>CAIQQH010000129.1 GCA_903873915.1 uncultured Flavobacteriia bacterium
CAACATCTACACCGAACGATTCATGCGCACGCCGCAAGAAAATGCGAGCGGTTATGATGAAAACTCACCTATAAATTTTGTTAAACAACTCAAAGGTAAATACTTGTTGATTCATGGTTCAGCCGATGACAATGTACATTACCAAAATACGATGGAGATGATCAATGCCCTGGTGAAAGCGGATAAGCAATTCGACTTATTCATTTATCCGAACAAAAACCATGGAATTTATGGTGGAAACACGAGAAATCATCTCTTTAACATGATGTTGAACTACACCTTGAACAACTTGTAATTCGGCCTCTGAAAACTGTCGTTGAAAAGAAGTTGATTTTTTTTAACATTCCCTTCATCTGCTTGATAAAAGATTGATTTTTCTTTGTTAACTTAGTCGGGAAAATTTATAATTAATTAGGACAACATCATGAGTAACGTTGCGAAAATTGAACTTGACGGCACGGTTTACGAATTCCCGGTAGTTGTTGGTAGCGAAAATGAAAAAGCGATCGACATTAGCAAACTGAGAGATACAACAGGATATGTAACCCTTGATACGGGCTACAAAAATACCGGTGCAACGAAAAGTAAAATAACGTTTCTTGATGGTGAAGAAGGTATTCTTCGTTACAGAGGGTACCCAATTGAGCAATTGGCGGATCATGCCACATTCCTTGAAGTCGCTTATTTGTTGATTTATGGGGAATTGCCAACGCAAGCCCAGTTGGATGAATTCAAAACGAGCATTCAGAAGCATACACTTGTGCACGAAGACATGAAACAATTCTTCGAAGCATATCCAGCGAAAGCACATCCAATGGGAGTTCTTTCATCAATGATTTGCTCGCTGTCAACGTTCTATCCAGAATCATTGGACCCAAATCGTAGTCCAGAAGCAAAAGATTTAACAATTCACCGCTTACTTGCGAAGTTGCCAACATTGGCTGCATGGTCTTACAAAAATTCGACGCGTCACCCGTTCATGTATCCACGCAACGAATTCGATTACTGCAAGAATTTCTTGTACATGATGTTTGCGATGCCAACAGAGGATTACAATGTTGACCCTGTTGTCGTGAATGCCTTGAACAAACTTTTGATCTTACATGCAGACCACGAGCAAAACTGTTCAACGTCAACAGTTCGTATTGTAGGTTCTTCACAAGCAAACTTGTACGCAACGATTTCAGCGGGTATTTCTGCGCTTTGGGGACCACTTCACGGAGGTGCGAACCAAGAGGTGATTGAGATGTTAGAGCAGATTCACCAAGATGGTGGAGATGTTGACAAGTGGGTGGCTAAGGCAAAAGACAAAGAAGATTCTTTCCGCTTGATGGGCTTCGGGCACCGCGTTTACAAGAACTTCGATCCACGAGCAAAGATCATTAAAACAGCATGTGATGATATCCTTCTAAAATTGGGAATCAACGATCCCATGTTGGAGATTGCAAAGAAATTGGAAAAAGTAGCTTTGGAAGACGAATACTTCAAGGCGCGCAACTTGTATCCAAACGTTGATTTCTACTCAGGAATCATTTACAAAGCATTGGGTATTCCAACTGAAATGTTTACCGTGATGTTTGCCTTGGGCCGTCTACCAGGATGGATTGCACAATGGAAAGAAATGACAGAGAACAAAGAACCAATCGGACGTCCACGTCAAATCTATACAGGTGAAACGACAAGAGAGTATGTAGAGATTTCGAAAAGATAAAAAAAAGCGCTGAAAGGCGCTTTTTTTTTGTTTTAATGACGAATTACTAGTGACTAGTTACTAATTGGTTTTAGACAAAAGACACTTCTTCGCTCTTTGAGCTTCGAAG
>CAIQQH010000130.1 GCA_903873915.1 uncultured Flavobacteriia bacterium
ACTTCCTTTGGAACCTCACCCACCGAAGTATGGAAAAAGTGTTCTGTGGCCTCGAGTCTGCTAGCGCACCTCACCCCAAGTCTTAAAATCTCCAGTCCATTGTCTTGCAGCGCAGCGGTCTTGTGTCCCAAAATCAAGTCTTAATCTCTTAAATTCTTGACATCTTAAAATCTATCCCTAGTGAATCAAACTTTTCAATAGTGCGACTTCGTCTTCCAGAATCTGTATTGTTTTTTCGTATTGCAGAATTAATTTTTCCGGTAGGTTGATGTGATTGATGCCGATATTGCCTTCTTGTTTGCCGTAATTGTTGAAGATTTGTTGGTGATCAAAGCCTAAAACTTCGATGGGATCAATTTCCAGAATTTTAGAAATTTCGTTCAAACGATTGATAGTAAGTTGTGTTTCACCCGATTCTATTTTCGAATACGCACGTGTTGTCAAGCCCAATTGTGTCGCCACATGTTCCTGTGTGAGGTTCTTCAATTCGCGTAATTGCTTTAACTTAATTTCTGGACTTTCAATCATAATTTTCGCTTTAATAGTTCAAAAGTAGAACTAATAAGACATTATTTGAACAAAATATACTTTAAAAATATTGAGTTAGAGGGTAGATTTGTTCAGTTAAAATGAAATTGGTCTGTTTCATTTGATATAATATAATTGGAATAAGAATAAATTATGATAGTAAAATCCCTTTACGATGTTGTTCAGTTTAGAACAGATTGGAAATTACAATTCCCATGTAACTTGGAGTTTTATTCAAACAATACGGATGATGTTTTTAAGAGTCCGGGTATATTCTATCTCTTTTTTAGAGGTGAACTTATATATATCGGTTATTCAAACAATCATCAAAATATAATAACCGATCGTGTCGTAAGACAGCTTGCTACGATAACATTTCGTGATTTTCGTTTAAATTTTACACAAGCGGCGCTTGATAGTTTAATCAGTCAAAATGAAATGATCACATATTTCCGAAATCCTATACCACGTGTTGAGAATTCAGATTTTGTCACTTCTGTAAATCGTGTCTTGTTTGCTTCGAATCACTGGGATGAGTTCAAAAATCTCAACAATCAAACTTTAAAATTATTTGAATTGCATTGGTATCCAAATCCGACTGTAGGGGTAAATAGTTCTATTTCCGCCCTCTGTGATTCTTTAAAGAAAAAGTATAAGCCAAGATGCAACAAGGAATATGTGAAACCTTACTTGGGATAATATTCACGATTAGGATTGGTCATGTCAATAAAACTATTTAAAAAATGAAAAATATTTTATTATTATTTGCTGTTTCTTCTGCTCCTGCAAAAATAGTTGCAAATATTATTCAAATCATTAACATCCAATAAACGAATACAATATGAAGGCTTCAGTATCTCTATTTTTTTGTGCAATTTTCATTTCATTTTTCGGTAAAAGTCAATGTGATGAATATTATATCAATGGATTAATTTCTGGATCAGATGAAAAGTGTCATTTTCCGGCAGGGAGCCCCATTAGATTCTGCCCCAGGCTTAAGGGTGTTTCATTAAATGGATATACATTCGACACATACCAATGGGAGGGAATAAGCACGCAGTATATTACACTTTCTAAAGATGGAGGCATCGCGGGCACACTCGTTCTAAAGTTAAAGGAAAAAGAATTCGTAGTTAACTTAAACGGATGTGGGGGTTCAAGAACTTACTCGATTAGTTTTAGCCAACAAGAACATAATCTTTGGGTTGCAAATAAACCAATTAGAGATAAAGAAAACGCAGATAGAGTAAAAAGAGAAGAAGAGCAGAAAATTAGAGAGGAGCAACAAAAACTACAAGCTATCAATCAATTAATCGAGAATGCAAAGAAACAAACAAGCATTGACAATCAATTTCCTTTAAGGGTTTATTATTCAGTTGAGGGATATGATTCAATATGTTACTTTGACACAATTGGGGTGGGGGTTATGAATTGGTTTGACGCAAATAATATTTGTCCAAAAATAGGAGAAGGGTGGAGATTACCAACATTAAATGAGTTGAATTTAATAAAGTCTCAAATTAATTTTAGTTCAAGTGAAATGTCCTTGTGGACTTCAACATACTTCAGCAACTATAAGGATACATCTCTTGCCAGCATTTTGAATTGGTCAAATGGAGTAGTTAACAATCGACAAGGCACGTCAAGAAGCAATATGTATAATGTTTTGGCAATTAGACCCGAAAAATTTAAATCGGTTAATAATTTAGAAATAATGAACAAAGATTTAGAAAATGTAACAGTGCAAACTGCTCTAAGGATTGCGAAAGAAATTGGCGATGGATGGCGATTGCCTACGTATGAAGAACTCTGGATAATGTACAATAACAGAAAAGAAATTGGAAATTTTAAAGAAAATACCTACTTAAGTTCTTCTGGTTGGATTAATGAATTTTATAAGGAAATAGTTTATGTGTTAAACTTTGCTAAAGGAAAAGGAAAAAAATACAATTATCAAAAAGCGAATTCAGAAAACGACAAGTTTCTTTATGTTCGTCTTGTACGGGATAAAAAATGAATTATTAAGCCAAATGAATTGTAAAAAAGAGTAACGCACTTTCATTAAAAAGTAAATTGATAATTCTTTCGGCTATAAAGTCCCTAGTTTAAAAATTTATTTAAGTAAAAACCCACTCACTAGATTTGTTAGAGATGATAGTTGTACGATACGTATCACATATCCAAATAAAAGTAAATAACAACACCAAATATAAATTTTACACCATGTTAAATCATTTAACAACATTTACAGTTATAATTTTTCTGGTTTCGCATCAGTTGAACGCACAGTGTTTAGATTTCAATGTTGAGGAGTCATCAGGGAATGATGTCTTTAATGCCCGATATAATGGCATTCAGATATGCGAAGATCAAAAGGAAATAACTGTGGGCACAGAAAGGTATTATATTACCCGGTCAACTAAAAATGTTTATGGTGAGTGGATATATTACACACAAGAATCAAGGGGGTATGGTTGGCCAGAAGTAGGCTATGTAAAAGTTGCGCCTACAATGGATATTATTGAAGTAAAATTCCTTGCAGCGATTGCCAGGTATAGTGTAGAATCGCCGTATAAAAAAGCCGAAAGGGAACGAGAAGATCAAAAAAGAGTTCAAGAAGAACAAAATAGAAGGCTTTCCGCTGAAAAAAAATTATTTTCATCGATTGACAAGGCTTTAAATGCCAAAGATTTACAACTTGCCAAATCGTTAGTAGTTAAGCTCAATTTCCCTGCTTCTTATCCAAGATTATCGGAATATAATGAATTGCTTAAGAAAGAAATGATTGATAGTGACACTAAAAAATATTCTTTGATTCTCTCTAAAATAAATAATGAGGATTTCAATAATGCTCGTTTAGATATTCGGGGACTGAATTATCCGGATAAGTTTCCTCATATTTCAGTGTTGCAGAAAAAAGAAGATGAGTTTTTGAAAGATAAAATTCTAACATTGATAGCACAGAAAAAATTCGATGAGGCGGTAGAAGCATATGACGCTCTGAATTTACCGGACACAAAAGCAACTGTAGAGGTAGAATTGAGAGCCTCGGCTTCTAATTACTACAAAAGTGTTCAACAAGCTCTTTCTAATGAGCAATTAACAAAGATTATTAACGATAACAAACTCGTCTTTTCTAAACTGCCAGTTGGGGAGTATACTCTTGTCTCAGATTCGGAAGGAAACTTATCCGTTAACTCACAATCAATCGGAATAAAAATTGTCCCTCTATCTAAATCCCTAGGAAAAGGGAGTTCAATTAAAGTTAATACAAGTGCAAATGCAGTACTTAAAATTAATCAAACTGTAATCAATGACGGGGCCGAAAAAATTCTAGTATCAACGAATAAAAAAGTCTTTCAAACAAGAAAAGGCAAATTGTATAAACAAGTTTTTTTAGGAGGACCAGGTTATTTTAATTATGGCGGACACGAGGAATTGAGTGTAAATTACTCTTCTGAGATACCCAAGAATACATTTAAAAAAGTCCAACCTGTTATCATTCAAAAAACCACAAATGGCATACTTACTGAAGAAAAGAAAGATAGTCAAGTAAAATTAGAAGGTAAATTTAAAAGTCGCGCTTTGGCTATTTCTTTTAGAGCTGTTGGTTTAGCAATATGGGGAGGTATAATTTACCTTTTAATCCCCTAAAAGCATATCATCAGGATTTTAATTTTAACCTTTAGATTTGCGAGCAGTATTTCAACAAATCTTTTTAAGTTGAAATTGTTTAATAAAATAGGTACTCTCCCACTAGTGAATTTGTTCCTTTCAGGAATTTGATGCCTGCTTACAGAGGAGTTATGAAATACGAGTTCAAGTCTGAACCTTTTAAAATCCTCTACACTCAATTTGCGAAGCAATCAAATTCTGAATTGCGCAGCATCAAATTAAGTGTTATGCGACATATTGTGAGTTCGAGACTTCCTTTGGAACCTCACCCACCGAAGTATGGAAAAAGTGTTCTGTGGCCTCGAGTCTGCTAGCGCACCTCAGCCCAAGTCTTAAAATCTCCAGTCCCTTGTCCTTTGTCTTTTTAATTCTCCGAAGCTTAAAAAAGCGAAGGAGAATTGTCTTGCAGCGCAGCGGTCTTGTTTCCCAATAGCAAGTCTTTTGTCCATTGTCTTTAAGTCCGTCATCAGACGGGCGGGTCCTTCGTCCCCTAAATATGGTACAACAACATTCCCACAGTAAAATAAATAAACAAGCCCACAATATCATTGAGCGTCGTCACGAACGGACCCGTCGCCAGGGCGGGATCGATCTTGTAGTGGTTGAGGACGAGTGGAATCATGGTCCCAAAAATTGCGGCGAAGATGATCACGCAGAACAGGGAGATGCTTACCACCATTCCCAAGGTGGCGTTCTCAAAGTAATAGGCGATGCCGTAAATGAAGGCGGATAGAATGAGTCCATTGACCAAGGCAACGAGGGCTTCTTTTAAGAGCTTTTGTAGGATGCTGTCAAACAGACCATTGTCTTTGGCGAGGGATTGTACCACGATGGCAGAGGACTGAACGCCCACGTTTCCTCCCATCGCAGTGATCAGAGGAATGAAAAAGGCGAGGGCGGGAACTTGGGTGATGCCGCCTTTGAAGGTAGAGATCACTTGTGCGCCTACAATTCCACCCAACATGGCGATGAACAACCACGGTATGCGCGCACGGGTAATTCGCCAAACGCTAAAGGTCGATTCAATCCGCTCGGAGATACCTGAAGCCAACTGGAAGTCTTTGTCGGCTTCTTCTTTGATAATGTCGACCACGTCATCGAGGGTGATGCGGCCAACGAGTTTGTTTTGTAAATCGACTACAGGAATGGAAACCAAGTCGTATTTCTCCATGATCTTCACCACTTCCTCACTGCTGTCGTTGGTCTTCATGTAAATGATGTTCTTCCCTTGGTACAAATCGACAATCTTCGTTTTTGGACTGGCAAAGAGGAGTCGTTTGAGGGAAAGTACACCCACGAGTTTATTCAAATCGTCAACGACGTAAATGGTATAGACTTTTTCAACGTCCTCTGCTTGACGGCGCAATTCCACCAAGCAGCGGTTAACTGGCCAATCGAGCTTTGCGCGTATGAACTCTTTTTGCATGAGTCCACCCGCCGTGTCTTCGTCGTAGTTGAGGAGGTCAACGATGTCCTCTGCAGCTTCATCATCCTCCATTTGAGAGATGACCTCTTGAATTTTTTCTTCGGAGAGTTCACCAAGGATGTCGGCTGCATCATCGGAGTCGAGGTTTTCGAGCTGATCGGCGATTTCTTTTGAGGAGAGCGATGCCAAGAATCGGTCGCGAATATCCTCGTCGAGCTCCATCAAGACGTCCGCTTGCACTTCTTCTTCCATCTGGAAGTAGATGTACTTCGCTTCGTCGTTGTTTAAACGATCGAGAATTTCAGCAATATCGGCGTAGTGCAGTTCCAATACGTGCTCACTGATCCACGCAGTATCCCCAGCCGCAATCTTTTCGCGGAGCTTCTCGAGGAATTCTTTGTTCAGTTCGAAACGCATCTTAAATTTTTTGCAAAGATACGGAAAACAGAAGGGAAGGTTGCTTTTTTTTCGGGTCGCAGTGTTTGGGAGATTGGTCAATGAACAAAACTTAATTTTCTGGTGACAAAACTTTCATTTTTATTTCGCCCAAAACGACTTGTTGAATTGAGAAAACAAATACTTTTGCTCCATGGATTTGGATGTACCTTCTTTAGAGCTGCCTTTCTTCGCAAACTTGCTGATACTGTTGGTTTTAGCGCGTGTATTGGGTGAGGTGTTTGAGCGGTTTAAGCAACCCGCAATGATTGGTGAAATCCTTGCCGGGGTAATCCTTGGACCAACCTTGTTGAATTACATCCACCGCACCGAGGATTTAAAGGTGATTTCTGACCTAGGAGTTTTCTTGGTGGTGATCATCGCAGGACTTGAAATCAATTTCGATGATATCCTCAAATCAGTGCGCGGACGAAGCATCGTTATTTCGCTTTTGGCATTTTTCTTACCCATCGGGTCTGGATTTTTAGTCGGACAGGCTTTTGGACAGGATGTGATGTCAACAATCTTTATTGGCTTGTGTGTGGCAATCACGGCGCTGCCAGTGAGTGTGCGTATGTTGATGGATTTAAAACAGTTGAACAGTCCCATAGGGAAACGGATCATTAGTGTGGCCATCTTTGATGATGTATTGGCCTTGTCGATTTTGGGGGTATTGTTGGCATTGAAAGATGTAGACAAGACCTATGGAGCAATTACGCAAGCAACAATTTTCTCCTTGATTAAATTGGTCTTGTTTTTAGTGGTGGTGACTATTGTGTACCGCATCATCAAAAGCTTTGCGAAGCGGGAGAATTTTATTGAGTCACAACTCAACAGATTGCTCCTAGTATTGCGGGGTAAAGAATCCTTGTTTGCGATATTCTTCGTGTTCATCCTTATATTCTCCACATTGACAGAATCCATTGGCTTGCACTTTATCATCGGTGCCTTCTTCGCGTCGATGTTACTCAGCAAAGATTTGGTAGGAGAAAAACACTTGGAAACTTTTCACAAAACCACCAACAGCATGGCGATGGGTTTCTTGGCACCGATTTTCTTCGCGGGAATTGGTCTAGAATTCAAGTTTGGGTCAATCACAAACTACTGGCTGTTGGCTTCAATCATCGCTGTTTCTTTTGCATCGAAGATCATCGGTGGGTACCTTGGAGGTCGTTTTGCCCGATTGAATCACCGCCAGGCCGTGACCTTGGGATTTGGTTTGAATGCTCGTGGAATCATGGAACTCGTTATTGCCAACATTGCTTTCCGAGCCGGATTGATCAATGTAGAAATCTTCTCGATGCTCGTGGTGATGGGATTGGTGACGACATTGACGACACCGTTCCTGCTGAAATGGGCCTTTAAGCGGATGGATCAGGATGCGAAGGATCTTGTTCCTGCGGTGGAATCATAAAGAGCGCATAGAAGTACGCAAAGAAGGTAAGGCCCATCTGCGTTTCTAGACTGTCTTCGATCAGAAAAGTCACGATACTGATTAGTATAAATACGAGACCAGGAAAGTAGTGCACTCTCCATTGGACGCGTAAAAATCGAGCAATCATCCAAAGGAAAATCAAGAATCCCAGCACCCCGAAACTGATCCACGCAGTAAGGTAGGAGTTGTGCGCGCGGTGCCTATTTTCTGGAAGAAGGCGCGAATGATCGGCAGCATATTGTTGGTCAAAGGCATGTTGAACATCCCCAGTTCCTACCCCAATCAACCAATGCTTTTTTAGAATCTGAATACCCGTCTTCCAATATTCAATACGTTGACTCAAGGAATGACCATTTGCCTCTCCTGGATGATGTACTTGATAACGAATGCCTTCAATGCGTCCGAGTAAACCAGACTTTGACTCTGCAGTACTGGCCACGCCCTTTTCTATTTCTCGGATGTCTGCGTTGGATAAATGAGAAACACCTAAGTCATCTTTTCGCAAATCCAAAGAGGTGAGGTAGCGCATGAGTGTGAACTTCACTGGAAAACCTTTGATGTCCAAACTGTCGTAGCTCAGTGTGGAACGTGAATTCCAAGCGCTGCGCAATTCCTTTTCACAGACATAGACAAAGATGGCTTTGCCTTCCGCAAACATGTCTGACCGTAAATCGTGTGTATAAGGATTTCCTTGAGCTGTGTATTTGTCCAATTTCTCTAAAGAATAATGGGTTTGTTTTACAGGGATTAAGATGTAAACAACAGGAATGACAAGCAATGAAGCCAACAAAGTCAGGCAGGCGAAGGCTAGTTTCTTACTTCGCTTGCGTAGAAATTCGAAGGCCATCATCCCAAGTGAGATCAAGAGTGAAATAACTCCGGAAAGTATCTGACTGTAATAGGTGTAAAACACAAACCAGAGAATCAGTAGAATCCAGAAAAGAATCCATTTTTTCGAGAAAATGCGGATAAAATAAAACGATAAGCCTGCGGCAAATCCGATTTGGATGCCATAGCGTATGTGTGAACCAAAGAGCGACATGCCTCTGATGTCGTCATAGGTCTTGTTTCCTAGAATGTGTTGATAGGATAAAAAGTTGAGGAGTGATGTGACAAAAAGTGTTAGGACGTACAAGAGCAAAAGGATCCGAAGCTGTTTTGCGTCGAACGGAGTTCGTGCACCGAGTACCAAGGGCAGAACGAGCAGGGGTAGTTTAACCCGAATGTCATTCAATGCATAATTGATGTCGTACGAATACAATAAAGCAATAAAATGCAGGGCGAAAAAGGCCAAACAAAGATGAATGAGCGCCTTTCCTCCTGAAGCTTGATGGGTGTTTGCGGTGAAGTTGAGGCGAAGGTGCTGCCATTTTTCTTTCCAGTTCCACTCGAGCAGGAAAGCCAGAGCCAGAATCATCGTTCCAATGGACATCAGCACCGTGCTGCAGGGAATTCCAATCGCCAAAACGATGGCTCCAAAGAAATGAAAGTTTGTGTAAAATGAAGATCCGGAACGGAGCAATGCCATCGTTAAATTCAGTTAGTTCCGGTGGTGAAACGATTAAATTCCGAGAATAGTATTGTAGGTGCTGCGTGTTTTTAAAATTTCTAAGGCCTTTTCCACATACAAGTCATTCCGAAAAGCGTCAATCGCACGACCTTTTTGATAGTAGTATCTTGAAATAATCTCATTCTCAAGCAAGTATTTGATTTCGCTTCTAAATTTCTCCAAATCGCGATCCTTTGATGGAACAACACGCGCCATCAAGGCATCGTATTCAGCTTTGGAATCTTCATAAAATCCTTCCTTTTCAGCGGTCTCCTTCATTTTCTTGAGCATTTCTTCAGAGGCGGTGGAATAGGTGAATTCCTCGGAGAGCACGTATTTTTTAAATTCGTCGTACTCGGCATCTGTCAAGGCAAATTTACCGGCTTCCGCTATGCTTACGTGGGAATTGTGATAGCGTGTGGCATAGTTAAAAATCAAATTGTTGGCATAAATGGTGGCTGTCAAACGGCTGAGGTTCTCCAATTCTACTTTCACATCGGGCTCAATCCCTCTACCGTCGATGACGTCGCGGCCATTCTTTGTTTTAAACACCTTAAGCAAGGAGTCTGCGATTTCTTTTGGGCGCTCGCCATCTTCTTTTTCGTAATATTCCAAGCGCTGTACACAACGACCAGAAGGTGTGTAGTATTTGGCGATGGTCAACTTCACTTTTGACCCGTACTTTAAGTCATAAGTCCGTTGAACAAGTCCTTTGCCGTAGGATGTTTCACCAATCACAACGCCTCGGTCAAGGTCTTGGAGGCTGCCGGCAACAATTTCACTCGCAGAAGCCGAACCCTCGTCAATCAATACGGTGAGTGGAATTTCTGTGTCAAGAGGTGATTCAAGTGTTGTATACACGCGATTTTCTTCGGCCACACGTCCCTTCGTTGTGACAATGGTTTCGCCTTTTTTCACGAACATGTTCACGATTTTAACTGCTTCAATGAGCAATCCTCCACCGTTGCCGCGAAGATCGAGGATGACCTCTTTCATGCCTTGTGATTTTAACTCAAGAAATGCAGCGCGCACATCTGAAGCAGCGGTTTGTGTAAAGCTGTTCAATTTGATGTATCCTACTGTGCTATTGACCATCCCTGAGTAGGGGACGTCGGGCAGTTTAATTTCGTCGCGCGTTACGGAGATTTTCTTTTTCCCTTCATTTTCGCGTTCCACTTCAATGACAATGGTCGTTCCTTTTGGACCCTTCAATGCACTGGATACATCATCCGATTCCTTTTTAAACATGTCTTTTCCATCCACAGAAATAATCTTATCCCCCGCTTGAAGACCAGATTTTTGTGCAGGATTTCCTTCATAAGGTTCTGCAATAAAGGTGTAGTCTCCAATCTTGCGAATGAGTGCCCCAATTCCACCGTATTGACCTGTGGTCATCAGTCGATAGTCCTCGATGTTTGACTCATGGTAATACACGGTGTATGGATCTAGCCCCTTTAGCATTGCGTCTATCGCCGTTTTGCCCAATTTTCCTGCTTGTGGTTCATCCACATAATACATTTCCAGGTGCTGATAGATTTGATCCATCAACTCCATGTTCTTAATGACTTCGAAGCCATTCGATTGAGCGAATACTTGAGCAGAAAGTATGCATGCCACTGCAAGGGCAGACAGTTGACGGAAGAGAGAATTAATGATCATTTTGTAATTTTTCAATGAGTTGGGTGAATAGCTTTTTTGATTTCTTATCCAATTGGTCTGTAGTCAGTTCCTCCTTACTCGTATACACCAGAAAGAGCGCTAATTGTTGGTTTGTTTCTGTTAAAAAGTCCTCTAAGATAAATTTATTCTTTCGAATGGCTTCACGAACTATGCGCTTGATGCGATTTCTATCATGTGCGTGACGATTTATTCTTTTCGGAGCAGAAATGACCAGTTGAAAAGGAACATTCACTGAATTTTCATGAATGAGGAAGAAGAGGGTAAAGGGGAATGCTTTCACAGATTGTCCCTCAGCAAAGAGAGAATCAATCAGTTTTTTACTGCACAGTTTATATTCCTTACCAAATGATTGATCCATGTGTTCGGCATTATTCCTGGTCAATACGCGGCAGATTAATGAGCTCTTTAATCACAAAGCTTGTGGGGAATTCATGTAGCAATGTTTCTCGAACTCGTTCAGCCTCCAAGAGCGAGCGAAAATCACCTGCTTTCAAGACGAAGTTCGGTCCCGTGAAGACAATGTACGTATCCACTTTTGGAAATTGAGTGATAAATTTGCTGCGTGCTTCATCTACCAATTGCTTGTCCGAATCAAAGAAAAGTTGAACGCGGTAGCCTACCATCTGTGGCGCATTCGCCGGAGGAACAGGAGTGCCTTGTTTTCTCACCATGGCATCGATGCGCGCATCCTTAATGATGTTTACCTCACCCACTTGCGCCTGAGCTTCTAAAGAGCAAATAAAAAAACCGATGAAAATGAGAAAATACTGTTTCATAATACGTTTCAAAAGTAACAATTTGTTCTAAAGTACGAAGAAAATTAAGCGAATGCTACGGTGTTTTTAGGTGGATGTTGTGCGATCTTAAACAAACCCTTATTTAGAATCATTTTAAATTAAACAGTCGAACTCGAAAATTGTCATAAAACTGTCATCGAATGAGTGGTTTCTTCTAAATTTGCAACCGTCAATATAGTGTCTAATTTGACCTTAGACGAACATTTTTACACTAAAATATCTATTAGTCAGATGTTTAGAAATTTAAAAAATTGGTGTTATGGTACGCTTGCGCTCGTCTTTGTAGCGGGAAGTTTTACATCACATGCACAGGGTGAAGCACTTTTTAAAGCAAAGTGCTCGAGTTGTCACCAACCTCATAAAAATGGTACTGGACCGAAGCTTTTCAAGGTGCGTCAGAAATGGGCAGATGGAGGAGCAAAAGACGGTTCGATTTATCAGTGGGTAAACAACTGGCAATCAGCAGCGGCGAGCGATCCGTATGCGCAAACAGTATCTACATGGTCAGCAACAGCGATGAGCTTCTTCCCAGAATTGAAGAAGGAGGACATTAACGCGATCATGGATTGGGTGGACGCACAACCAGAGCCAGGGGCAGCCCCTGCGGCCGGTGGTGCAGCGCCAACAGATGGTTCGGCTCCAATGGATGGTGCGGCAGCTGAAGAGGAAGGTCTCGGATGGATGTGGATCATTCTTGGTGTAATTTTCTTTACAATTATCCTTGCGGTTGGCGGTGTTCGTCGCCAATTGAATATTGCGTCATCAGATGCAGACGGTGAAGATGTCAAAGAAGGAATGACATACGGCGAAGAGTTCAAAACGTGGGCTTGGAAATACCGTTTGTATGTCGGACTTGGATCTTTGGTCATTGTGATCAGTATCATTGTTTCTCTTTTCTTGAGTTTGTATCAAATTGGTGTGATCGAGGATTACCAACCGTCACAGCCGATCGCATTCCCACATGCTATACATACAGGTGTGAATGGAATTGATTGTAAATATTGCCACAGCTCAGTGACAAAATCGAAATCCGCAGGAATTCCTTCAGTAAATGTCTGTATGAACTGTCACAAACAGGTGAACGGTCGTACGCCAGCTCAGCAAGAACAAATTGCGAAGGTGTATGATGCAGCAGGTTGGGATCCAAGCGGTGCCGGAAAATATACGGGTAAGGTCAAGCCGATCATCTGGAACAAGGTACACGTTCTTCCTGATCACGTTTATTTCAATCACTCTCAACACGTTGTTGTTGGAGGTGTAGATTGTAAGCAGTGCCACGGTGACATGACGCAGCAAGTTGAAGCGGTTAAAGTTCAACCTGTTTCTGAACTCAACAAAATCGAAGGAAATATTCCATTGACAAAACCTACCATGACCATGGGATGGTGTATCGAATGTCACTCCAAGAAAGAAATTTCTTTGGGCGCATTGGACACGAAGAAAGATGGATATTACGATGAAATCCACAGAAGATTGCTGCAAAATAAAAAGGCGAAAGCACTTTATGGTCAGTATTTGGAGGATGGAATTGTATCCGTAAGTGAACTTGGCGGTTGGGAATGTGCTAAATGCCACTATTAATTAACGAATCGAAGTAGTCGAAAATCATATGGGAATGACAAGAAAATATTGGAAAGGTCTTGAAGAGTTAAAAGAGACCCCCGAGTTCCTCAAGTCGAAAGAACAAGAGTTTCCTTCACAAATGTCAGTGGAAGATTTTTTATCGGATGAAAATCTGAAAGAGACTTCAACAGCACGTCGCGACTTCCTTAAATTCCTGGGCTTTAGTGTAGCTGCAGCAACTGTTGCAGCATGTGAAGCACCAGTAACTAAGGTAATTCCTTACGTAAACAAGCCAGAAGATGTGACGCCAGGGATGCCGACGTTGTATGCGTCTACCTATTATGATGGTCAATCATACGCAAGTATCATTGTAAAAACGCGTGAAGGTCGTCCGATTTACATCAAAGGAAACAAGGATTTTGGAATTACTAACGGTGGAACGAATGCTCAAATTATTGCATCTGTTCTAGGTTTGTACGACAGCGCTCGCCTTCAAGGACCAATGTATAGCGGTTCTGAAACAACATGGAAACAGTTGGATTCAGCTGTAATGGCTGGATTGAAGTCGGCAAAGAAAGTGACCATCGTTACAAATACGATCATCAGCCCTTCATTTAAAGCGGCGGTTGATCAATTGGCAATAGCGATTGGAGCAACTCCTGAAAATGGAAAATTAAACCATATCCAATACGACGCAGTTTCATATGCTGGAATGCGCTTGGCAAACAAAGACAACTTTGGAGCTGAAATCATTCCTTCATACGACTTCGCGAAAGCGAAAACAATCGTTAGTGTTGGTGCTGATTTCTTGTCTACATGGTTGATGCCAACGGCGTTTGCTACGCAATATGGTATGCGCAGAAATCCTGATGGAGATTGGATGTCTAAACACTTCCAATTCGAATCAAACATGTCAGTGACTGGATCTAACGCGGATTACCGTGGAATGATTAAGCCGTCTGAACAAGCAAATGTATTGGCGTACATCTTAAAGGCATTCAATGTGTCAACGGGAGTGTCAACAACACTTTCTGCAGATGCTATGAAAATTGCTGATGCGGCGGTGAAAGCATTGAAAGCATCGAAAGGTGAGTCTATCGTTGTAGCTGGATCGAACAATAAATCGGTTCAATTGCTCGCAAATAAATTGAACAATGAACTTGGTGCTTACGGAGTAACAATTGACCTGAATGAAAAGGTGAACTTGTTTAAATCGGAAGATGCGAAGATGAACGCGTTCGTGAAGGATGTCATAGCTGGAAAAGCATCTGATGTTGTTCTTTTCTTGGGCGTTAATCCTGTTTATACCTTATCAAATGGAAAAGCATTTGGTGAATCCTTGAAGAAAGTGAAAATGTCTGTTTCATTTGCTTCTCATGCTGACGAAACAGCAGTTCATTGTAAGTATAGTGCTCCAGATCACCACGCATTGGAATCTTGGGCCGATTATAACCCTACAACTTCTCACTTCGCGGTAGCGCAACCAACGATCCGACCATTGTTCAACACGGCTTCGGCTTTGGAAACAATGTTGGTTTGGGCGGGTAAAGCTTCACGTAGTGGAAAAGATTCAAAAACAGCACACGAGTTTATTCGTTCGACTTGGCAGACTTCACCACTTTTGACAACAGCTGAAGGTGTGGCAGATTTATCGAATTTCTGGAATATGGCAGTGCACAATAGCTGTGTAACTGCACCACAAGCTGCTGATGCTGTTCCATTGGTATTTACAGATGCGAATATTGGAGCTGTTCCAACTGCAACTGGATTGGAGATTTCCTTGTATCAAAAAACAGGAATCGGAATAGGTACTCAAGCAAACAACCCTTGGTTGCAAGAGTTGCCAGATCCAATGACGAAAGTAACTTGGGACAATTACATCACCATGAATCCATCTGAAATGGAGAAAGGTGGTTACGTAACTACATTCGATCAAGAGCACGGATTGAACCAAGCAACAGTAACTGTTGAAGGTGTATCTGTGACATTGCCAGTTTATCCTCTTCCAGGACAAGCGCCGGGTACTGTAGGTATCGCACTTGGATATGGTCGTGGTGAAAATGGTGAAAAAATCGGTAAAGCGGCATTCCAAACGAAAGAATACGGTGGTTACACAGAATCTGAGGATGGGAAATTGATTCCAATCGGCGCCAACGTCTTCCGTTTCGTACAAAATGAAAATGGAACAATGGCGTATGAAGTTTCTGGTTCGATCAAGAAAGCAGAAGGTACATACAGTATTGCAGCGACACAAATTCACCACACGGTGATGGGTCGTTTCTCCATTGTACGTGAAACAACATTGGATACATTTACAAACAAGGACAAGGAAGCGTACAATCCTGCACACATGCTTAAAAAGCTGGACAAGGATGGCAACCACGTTGAACGACCGATTAGTGAATTTGACCTTTGGGATGAACATCCTGTAGAAAAAATTGGACACCGTTGGGGAATGACAATCGACCTTTCATCATGTATTGGTTGTGGTTCCTGCCTGATCGCTTGTCAATCTGAAAATAACGTTCCTGTTGTAGGTAAAGATGAGGTGAGAAGAGGTCGTGAAATGCACTGGTTGCGTATCGACCGCTATTTTGCTTCAGAAGAAGAAGCAGCAGTTGGAACACGTAAAGATGCAGAGACCTTTAGCTTTGATGAGGCAGAAATTGCAGCCTTGAATCCAAAGGTTGTTCACATGCCAATGTTGTGTCACCACTGTAACCACGCTCCATGTGAGACGGTTTGTCCGGTGGCAGCAACAACACATAGCAATGAAGGCTTGAACCAAATGACTTACAACCGTTGTATCGGTACACGTTACTGTGCGAATAACTGTCCGTACAAGGTGCGTCGCTTTAACTGGTTCAACTACCCATCATACAAGAAGTTTACTGAAGTGAATCCTGCACAGGATGACCTAGGTAGAATGGTCTTGAATCCAGATGTTACTGTTCGTACACGTGGTGTCATGGAGAAATGTTCATTCTGTGTTCAACGTATTCAAGCAGGTAAGCTTGTGGCGAAGAAAGAGTCTCGTCCAGTGATGGATGGTGATTTCGCTTCTGCATGTGTGGATGCTTGTCCTACAAACGCAATCACTGTTGGTGACTGGAATGACTTGAAATCTATGGTACGCTCAAGTGCCGAAGACAAGCGTTCATACCAAGCACTTGAAGAAGTAGGTGTTCGTCCGAATATCTGGTACAAAGTGAAAGTACGCAATGAGAAAAACGATGTGTTGGATGCTTTGCAAGTTGCGGAAGGACACCATGCAGCGAAAGGTCACGGGAATAAAAAGAAACATCATTAATTGATATAAATCGGTTGTAATGCATAAGGAAGCAGCAATTAGAGAGCCCCTCATCTTAGGTCACAAGACCTATCACGATGTTACGGAGGATGTATGTAAACCTATTGAGGATAAGGCGCCACGCATGTGGTATATCCTCTTCGGGATTGCATTGATCATTGGCTTGTACGGAGTAGGTAGCATCTTGTATCTTCTCGGAACCGGTATCGGTGTTTGGGGATTGAACAAAACCATTGGATGGGCTTGGGATATCACAAACTTCGTATGGTGGGTAGGTATCGGTCACGCCGGAACCTTAATTTCAGCGGTGCTCTTGTTGTTCCGCCAGAAATGGAGAATGGCAATCAACCGGTCAGCAGAAGCGATGACGATTTTTGCGGTATTCATGGCCGGATTGTTTCCATTGATTCACATGGGTCGTTTGTGGGTAGGTTACTGGACACTTCCTTTGCCAAACCAGTTTGGTTCGTTGTGGGTAAACTTCAACTCACCACTTCTCTGGGACGTTTTCGCGATTTCGACATACCTTTCGGTATCATTGGTTTTCTGGTACATTGGTTTAATTCCTGACTTCGCAACCATTCGCGATAGAGCAAAGAAGCCCGTATCTAAGAAAATGTATTCGATCTTGGCATTTGGATGGTCAGGCCGCGCAAAACATTGGAACCGTTTTGAATTGGTTTCTTTGGTCTTGGCAGGTCTCGCTACGCCACTTGTATTCTCGGTTCACTCGATTGTATCTTTTGACTTTGCTACAT
>CAIQQH010000131.1 GCA_903873915.1 uncultured Flavobacteriia bacterium
CGCTTCCTCACCATGAACACGTGTCGTGATGTCTTCAGCGATCGCTTTTTGCAAGATGCGCAAGTGTGGGGCTTCAGCGTGCTCTTTTTCCAATTCTTCAATCTGCTCCTTGGAACGCAAGGTGAAAATGCGGATGTAATTGACTGAGTCAGCATCACTACTGTTCAACCAAAACTGATAAAATTCATATGGTGAAGTACGTTCAGGATCTAGCCAAACACTTCCGCCTTCAGTCTTTCCGAATTTTGTCCCGTCAGCTTTCTTGATCAATGGAGTAGTTACGGCGTATGCTTGACCACCAGATTTGCGGCGAATCAATTCCGTTCCTGTCACAATATTCCCCCACTGGTCTGAACCACCCAACTGGATGATGCAGTTGTGGTGTTTGTTCAAATGGTAATAATCATAGCCCTGCACCAATTGGTAGCTGAATTCTGTAAACGACATCCCTGTTTCAAGGCGTTTCTTCACAGAATCTTTCGCCATCATGTAGTTCACAGAAATGTGTTTTCCTACATCGCGTATGAAATCCAAGAAACTCATATCGCGGAACCAATCGTAATTGTTGACCATTTCAGCTGAATTTTCACCAGCGTTGAACTCAAGAAATTTCTCCAATTGGCCTTTCACACAGGCGACATTGTGATTCAATGTCTCGGCATCCAGTAGATTGCGTTCCTGTGATTTTCCAGATGGATCACCCACCATTCCAGTAGCTCCACCAACGAGCGCATAGGGTTTGTGTCCTGCACGTTGAAAATGCACCAAGGTCATGATTTGAACGAGATGTCCTACATGCAAGGAGTCCGCAGTCGGATCAAATCCAATGTAACCAGATGATACTTTTTTGTTGAGCGCTTCTTCCGTTCCCGGCATCATGTCGTGGATCATGCCACGCCAGCGCAATTCTTCAATGAAATTTGAAGGCATCTTATTTCGTTAATTCTTTAAATACTTCTTCGAGTGATTTCTCTTCGGCGCGCAATGTCAGCACGAGTAAATCATTTTTCTGAGCAAATAGGGAGATTTCTTTGCGTAAATCGATATCATCACGCGTTTCAATCAACCATCCTTCTTTGACAGCTTCTACCTTTCCAACATGTGGAATTTTTGCAAGCATTCCTTTGGAAACACTTCCTTCAAATTCAACATAAACTGTCTGTAAAGACATCGATTGCTGAAGGACAGAGGCAGTGTCATTGGCGACAATTCTTCCCTTATTGATGATGACCACACGGTCACAGATGGCTTCCACCTCCTGCATGATGTGCGTGGAAAGCATCACCGTTTTTTCTTTTCCAATTTTCTTGATCAGTTCCCGAATGTCTACCAATTGATTTGGATCCAAGCCCGATGTGGGCTCGTCCAAGATCAACACTTGGGGATCGTGGATAATCGCTGCTGCCAAACCAACACGTTGACGATATCCTTTCGATAGGGCACCGATCTTTTTGTTTTGTTCAACGTCAAGTCCAACGGCATGAATCATTTCTTCAGTGCGCGCTTTCAAGTTTTTTACTTTGTAAATCTTACCCACGAATTCAAGGTATTCTTTGACGTACATGTCGAGGTAAAGTGGGTTGTGCTCTGGCAGATACCCAATGAGTTGCCGCGTTTGCATGGAATCTTCATTCACAGGCATGCCGCATACCTTCACATCACCCGAGCTGCTTGGAATAAAGCCCGTTATGATTTTCATGGTTGTGGATTTTCCAGCACCATTGGGTCCAATGAAACCAACAATTTCTCCTGCTGCAACGTTAAAGCTAATGTCCTGAACGGCAGCTTGCTCTCCGTAATACTTGAATAAGTGATTTACCTCAATCGACATTCTTCGAAATTTGAAGTACGAAGATAGTAATTCTTGGGCAGGGTGATATTGTATCTTTATGTTTACGAACGATAAAAAATTACTTTGAAATTCAATTCACTTCCTAATATTCAATCGTGTATTTGATGAAGAAATTTGCTGGTGAATCATAATTAGGTATTTCTGATTTATCAATAGATTGATTGCCCGTGCAAGTTCCGTAAGTGTAGTCTAATCGATAAAAGTCATTCTCCACCATGTTGATGATTTTTGTAATATAAAAAGTGTTATTGATGGTCGTGCTTTTACTGTATAGGCTATCAGTCAAGTATGTAATTCTATTTTCAAAAACCAAGGGACTAGTTTCTTTTGTAAAAGAAAGACTATCGGGTTTCTTGTTAAGAGGTTCTCGATTTAAATTGCAAATTGACAATCGCTTATTTACAATGTTATATTCAAAGAATGTTTTGATTGATTTTGCTGGAATCTTTACGAATTGTTGTTCGCTATATGAAACCTCATTACCATGGGTTGTTGAACTAAAGTTGCTAGTCAAGCTACTTAAGGTGCTTGTATTTAAGCTACCTGAACTTGTTGAAGTCGATCGATTAACATTATTGCTTGTTGATTTACTTGCCGAGGTTCCCAATGATGCACTCGAAGAGTAGCCCATTCCGTTCGATTTGCCTAAGGAGTTTGAAGCGAAATTAGTGAACGTGCGGCTTAAGAAATAATCATAAGCCTCATTGTTTACAATAAAGAAGCTTTGTCCCAAATCAATCACGATGGTTTTGTCAGTTTTGTTGTAAATCGAAAATCCTGCATTTCCTTTATTGGCATACAAGTCATATGAAACCCGGCATACTGAATCTTCATAGACCAAAATGTTGTTTTCTCTTTTCAGATTAGTGCTTTCCGTTTGAAAGACTTGATAAAAAGTGCTAGAACAAGAAGCACCCAAAATCAATGTCATACTTAACGCAATTAATTTATTCATATAGCGTAATTTCTTTTTATTATGCAAAAATGAATATTTCAATTCGATTTATGTAAGTAATGTTGTAGTTTATTGCATTTTTAATTTTTAATTCTTCATTTTTAATCACTACTGTCCGATAAAAATACGAATTAATCATTTTGCTTTCTGAAAGCCTTGATTTTATTGATATTGATTTAACATTTTCAAAAGTAAGCCCCCCCCCCCTTTTAAGAACTGCTAAATTCAAGCTGAAGTTGAGCGTCGTATTCTTTGAGCCAGTCTTTCTCTGGATTTTCAAGGAATTTCATCAAATGAATGTAGTTGAATAAGTGCAATCTGC
>CAIQQH010000132.1 GCA_903873915.1 uncultured Flavobacteriia bacterium
CACACAGGTGACATCGGAATGTTTGTTGAAGATAAATTCTTAAAAATTACCGACCGCAAGAAAGAGATTTTCAAAACATCAGGCGGAAAATATATTGTTCCTCAAGCAATGGAGAATAAGTTCAAGGAATCTCGTTTTATTGAACAAATCATGGTGATTGGTGAAGGAGAAAAGTTCCCGGCCGCGTTCATTGTTCCAAGTTTTGACTTTATCAAAGAATGGGCACAACGCAAAGAAATTGATTTAGGGGATGGAAGCAATCATTCCATCGCTAAAGACAAGCATGTCATTGGGCGAATCCAGGAAGAAATCGATGGATTCAACAAAGGTTTCGGCAACTGGGAGCAAATCAAAAAATTCGTTTTGCTTGAAAAAGAGTTTTCTATTGAAGCAGAAGAAATAACGCCAACATTGAAACTAAAACGCAAGAAAATATTGGCGAGGTACCAAAAGGAATATGCGTCAATTTACGCTGAAAACTAAACGTGAGTTAGGGTTTCTTAACCATAAATTTAACCGTGACGTAATGAAATTCAGGAAAATACACAGCTTCCTCGAATTTTAATTTCATGGCATAATTGCGGACTTTTATTCGAATAGGCGTGGATGTGATTGTGGTGCCCTCTGCAATGTTTTTCCCTGAAGTCACTTCACCTTTACGATTGACCGCCAATGACATCACCACTGTTCCTGTGTAAAGACTATCCGTTACAGTGAAATTGGATATTGAAACCATCTTTCGACCATCATCCACTAAGGAGCCTCCTATAATTTGTGCGGTAGATATGCCAGTTATGCTTAAAAACAGGATGAGAAAAATAGCCTTCATAGTCGTAAAGTTTAACGCGAAGGATACGCAGTAAGCGCATAAATGTTACAATAAGAAATTATTCACTCTCCGCGCCTCTGCGGCAAAAAAGAAAAATCGGATTGGCAATTGAGTTTCAAGGTGCACTAGATTATAATCCACCACAGATCCGCAGAGGACACAGAGTTTTTTTTATTGTACAGTTGACAATGGGCATTAAAGAGATGTTTCATTTTTTTCTCTGTGCCTCTGCGGTAAAAAAATGAAGTGCTGTAAATCAAGCTATCTTACCCCAATCTGGTCTACTTTTCAATATTTCGCGCAAAATCTCCTTCAAAGTTAAATGTTGAGGACGTTCCAATGCTGGGTCAAGAGTGAGTAAAGCTCGTGCTTCATCGCGCGCCATGATGACAATTTGCCCATCTCTCGAAAGATCAGCAATGCGCAGGTCCAAGGCACCACTTTGCTGGGTTCCCATCAAGTCACCCGGACCCCTCAATTGCAAATCAACCTCTGCGATTTCAAATCCATCATTGGTTCTGACCATGGTCTCCATGCGACGAGTGGATTCTTTGGATAGTTTTATCCCCGTCATCAAAATACAAAAAGATTGTTCAGCCCCTCGTCCCACTCTTCCGCGCAACTGGTGGAGCTGCGACAATCCGAAACGTTCAGCGCTTTCAATGATCATCACTGAAGCGTTTGGCACGTTGACCCCAACCTCGATGACTGTTGTCGCCACCATGATTTGCGTTTCACCTTTGATGAATCGCTGCATCTCATAGTCTTTATCCTCTGGCTTTAATTTTCCATGGACGATGCTCACTTTATAATCAGGCAATGGGAAAGAACGTGTTATCGCTTCGTAACCACTCATTAGATTGTTGAAGTCAAGCGTTTCTGATTCATTGATCAGCGGATAAACGATGTAAATCTGACGGCCCTTAGCGATTTCTTCCTTCATGAAACCAAACACACGCAAACGACTTGCTTCATAGCGATGCACCGTATTCACTGGTTTTCTTCCCGGAGGAAGTTCATCAATGACAGAAACTTCAAGGTCACCATAGAAGGTCATCGCTAAGGTGCGAGGAATCGGTGTAGCGGTCATAATCAATACATGAGGAGGAATGGTATTCTTCTTCCACATTCGAGCGCGCTGAGCCACACCAAAACGATGCTGTTCATCGATAACCACCACTCCTAGATTTTTGAACTGTACTGCATCCTCTAACAAGGCATGCGTCCCCACAAGAATATGAATTGAACCATCCTCTAGACCTTCATGAATCGCAACTCGGTCTTTTTTCTTCACAGAACCCGTCAATAAGGAAACCTTTACAGGCATGTCCTTCAAGAATTCCGACAGTGTCTCAAGGTGCTGGGAGGCAAGGATTTCGGTAGGGGCCATCAGTGCAGTTTGAAATCCGTTCCCTACAGCAATGAGCATTGTCAACAAAGCAACCAAAGTTTTACCACTTCCCACATCGCCTTGCAAGAGTCGGTTCATGTGTTGACCAGAAATGAAATCCTTTCGGATCTCCTTGATTACCCTTTTTTGTGCGCCCGTCAACGGGAAGGGCAAATACTCTTGATAAAATTGATTGAAAATTGCACCTACCTCATTAAAAACAAAACCTTTCGATTTTTGAGCTGTAATTGATTTTCTCAATAACAACTCCAATTGAAGAAAAAACAATTCTTCAAACTTTAAACGCAGACGTGCCCTGTGAAAGTCATTTTCAACAGAAGGCAGATGAACAAGTATATAAGCAGCTTCTCTTGGAATAAGGTGATGTTTGCTTCGTATTTCTGAAGGAATTATTTCCGCTATTTTACCTTTGACTTGAGCAACAAGTGTTGCAGTCAATTTTTCAATTCCTTTTGAATGCAAGCCTTTTGCTGTCAATTTCTCCGTTGTAGAATACACTGGCTGCAATCCTGTCTTTAAGAGGACATCTTTCCACTCCGTCAATTCAGGGTGAGGCATATTCCAAGTGCTCCCATAGATTTTTGCTTTCCCATAAAGTTGATACTCTACCCCTATTTTTAAAAGCGGCTTGATCCATCTTATCCCTTGAAACCAAATCAAGTCAATGATACCACTCTCATCTTGAAATTTTGCGGAAAGTTTCTTTGTTCGTCCGACACCGCTTTCAGAAACAGCAATGATGCGTCCTCGAAGCTGAGCGGCAGTTTCCATGGTTGAAAGTTCCGAAACGGTGACATAGCGCGAACGATCGATGTAGCGAAATGGAAAATGGTTCAGTAGGTCAGAAAAGGTGTGAATTCCCAATTCCTGACGAAGGAGATCAGCCCGCTGTGGACCGACACCTTTCAAGAACTCGATGGGGGTTTTCAGAAAATCATTCACTCCGTAAATATAGAAAAACTCTCGTTTTTATCCATCAAAAAACCCCGGATGAACCGAGGCTTTCTGTATATTATTTTGATTTTAAAATCACTTAAAGTTTTCCAAGATCCATTGTGACTGTATTATTCACGTTGGAATGTTGAGGTGTGTTAAGCATGAAATGAATAGAACCATAGTTTGCATTCATCTCAGGATTTTCAGAAATTTGAGCCTGTTCACCAAGTACTTCAAAGTCAGCGTTCACTTTTACATTCAATTTACATCCCTGTGCATCTTCAACTGTCATGGCGTAAACTCCATCAGTCATTGACGTTGGGTCTGTGAAATTTGCATTTCCATTTAAGCGAATGAAATAAAACGGTGCCTTCTCCGCTGACCAAGGTGTTCCACCTACAATCTTCGCATTCATGCTGCCATTCAAGGCATCAACGAATGTAGCTTCGTCCATGTCATAATACAACATTAAAGGTTTTGGCATTTCGATTACCGACTGTGCTTCTGCTTTCAGACCTTTCGCATCAGTTACGGTAACAGAGTATGCACCTTTAGACAATCCCGAAAGAGAAGCTGTAGTTTCTCCAGTGTTCCATACAATTGCGTACGGTGCTACTCCACCTGTAATGTTTAACGTTAATGCCCCATCCTTTCGACCGAAGCAAGAAACATCTTGTTTCGTAAGGTTGAGTGTCATTTCCTTTGCTGATGCTGTCCATGCAAAAGCAGTGAAGAGAATGAAGAGAATTGCTGAGGAAAAATTTGCCGTTTTCATAATGTATGTGTTTTTCTTTCAACAAAGCAACGACATCTATTTCAAACAAATCTACCTTCTTCCTTTAATGAATGTGAGTTTCAGCGTATACTACTACGTGCACTACGTAGTTCTACTTAGTGGGGGTGTAAAAAACCTATTTATTCTTCGAAAATTGGCTAATTCCAGCGTCGAGCCACTTCTTGAAATCAATAGGATCACTGGTATGCTCAAAGTCAGCAGAACCATTGGAAAGGTCTTTCCCGTTGGGATCTTGCATCACATAATAAGGCTGCGCGAGAATGTTGTAACGTTTAATTTGCAATAATTTCCATTTGTCTCCTGTTGTGCGAACGGACATTTTTCGTCCACCCACTTTAAATTCTCCTTGCTCTTTCTTGGGCAAGTCTTTTCGTTCGTCCACGTGCAGGGAAACAATCACCACATCATTTTGCAGAGACTCGATGATGCCATCTTCGCCCCATACCTTCTGTTCCATCTTGCGGCAATTCACACAGTTGATTCCTGTAAAATCCACAAACAAAGGCTTGTTCACCTCCTTCGCATAGGCCAAGGCCTTGTCATAATCGTGGAAAACCCATAAGTTCTGCGGACCACGAACAGTGCCTTCAGGACCTACCTCACCAGAGACAGCACCGCCGCCACCTACTCCAAGTGGAGATTCACTGTATTCCAATGGTGGTGGAAATGCACTGATTATTTGCAATGGCGCACCCCACATTCCTGGAATCATATAAATAACAAATAACAATGACGTCGTTCCAAGCAATACTCTTCCGACAGAAAGATTCTCGACTGGACTATCGTGGGGCATTTTTATCTTACCAAATAAATTTAAGGTAAGGACTGTGAAAATGGCGATCCAAACTGCAAGGAATAGTTCACGCTCAAGCAGGTGGGAATCCCAAGTCATGTCTGCATTGGACAAGAATTTAAAGGCTAGTGCCAGTTCCAAGAATCCAAGCACCACCTTCACGCTGTTCAACCAACCTCCAGATTTAGGCAGTGTACTTAACCAAGCTGGGAAAGCAGCAAATAATCCGAATGGAATTGCTAAGGCTAATGAAAAGCCAAACATGCCAATGATTGGTGTAATCCCTCCCTGACGCGCCGCCTCAACGATGAGCGTTCCAACGATTGGTCCGGTGCATGAGAATGACACCAAGGCCAAGGCAAGTGCCATAAAGAAGATGCCAATCAATCCACCGCGATCCGCTTTTTGGTCCGCCTTGTTGACCCATTTGCTTGGTAGACGAATTTCAAATGCGCCCAAGAATGAAATGGCAAAAATGATGAGGATAAAAAAGAAAACAAGGTTAAAGATTGGATCTGTTGACATATTATTCAAGGCCTCCTCACCAAAAATTGCTGTGACAGCTGTACCCAGAATGATATAAATCAAGATGATGGAAATTCCAAAAATCAAAGAGTTTCGAATGGCTTGGGCCTTAGATTTACTTTGCCTTGTAAAGAAACTCACCGTCATTGGAACCATTGGGAATACACATGGTGTGAACAGCGCCAAAAGACCGCTCAGAAAGGAAATAATGAAGGTTGTCCAAAGTGATCGTCGCTCAGATTTTTGTTCTTTCACGTCTGATTTTGATTCGGTTTTTGAATCGGTGTCATCTGAATCAACTGTCGTTTCTGAACCCGCACTTGCCGTAGTATCAACAGTTTCATCAGCAGAAGCGATGGCTCCTTTCACCTTCAGCTTAAATGGGACGGACATATCTGGCAAGCATTTAAACTCATCACAGGTTTGAAAGGAAAAAGTTCCTCTGACTTCAAAGTCTTTTTCCGTAAGAACTTTTATCTTTCTTTTCAGCTGAAAGCTACCCTCGTGAAACGCCAAATCTTCATCTGCCAAATCATCGTGAATTTGAATGGGTTTTGGCTCAATCACACCACCAAGAAGGGAGAACTGAGGACCTTTTTTCACGTCTAAACTTGTCGGAAAACCAAAACTTCCTTTCGGCAATTTAACGGCGTTGATGTGCCAATGTTCTACTATCCTAATTTGGGCAACAATGGTTGCTTCATCTCCATCTTGTTCAATTGAAAAAGACCATTTCACCTTGTCTTCTGCCAATTCAATGGTTTGGGAAAATGTATTTGCGGTCAATAAAATGAATAGTACAGAGAATAGTGAGCGAAAAATTATCATATCAGATAGGATTAATTCGGAATTTCAATGGTGAATGGTACGTCAACAGGAGGAAGGCACATGGTGTCGTTGCACAACATGTACGTTATTGATC
Organism: uncultured Flavobacteriia bacterium; assembly: GCA_903873915.1. Lineage (GTDB taxonomy): Bacteria > Bacteroidota > Bacteroidia > Flavobacteriales_D > Crocinitomicaceae > M0103. Next base: position 6,213 of record CAIQQH010000132.1, read on the forward strand.
CTGTGATTGTTGATGCGTTTTTTGTTGTTTTAGAAATATGCTGCGTAAAGGTTACTTTCCCTTCAAAGAAGTTCAACGTTGCTTCAAAACTTTGATCGTACTTCCGAATGGATTCTGGCTCTTCAACTTTACCCTTTAGTTTTGCACCATTCAACTCGCTAAAGGTAAAAGAAGTTGCCACAGGACCTGCACCATCAGCAATGTGTTGACTGTACAAATGCCAACCTTTAGCGATGGTGGCAGTAAATTCAATCGTTTGATTTTCTGTATTGTAGGCTACATTCCAAGAAATTTCCTTTTGGGAAAAACCAGTTAGCGACAGCAGGGTAAATAGAACCAATAAAATGGAAAGTCTCATGTTTTTTCGTGTTGTTCAAAAATACGCAATGCAATGAGAAATATGACACCACTTTTTTAAACTTAGTTAAATTCCTGTTAAAGTTCATTAGTCCACATTGACTTCTGAAATGGAATAACGCGCTGTTGCAGCAATGGTCTGATCGGCAAAAAGCCCCTTGTCGAACATGTATTTCCCCGTTATGGCGATCATCGCCGCATTGTCTGTACAGTATTCAAAACGTGGGATATACACTTTCCATCCGTTCTTCTCACCTACTTCATTTATGGCACTTCTCAAGCCACTATTCGCTGAAACTCCTCCTGCAATGGCAATTTCTTTTATGCCAAGTTCACCAGCCGCTTTTGTCAATTTTTTCAACAGAATCTCAATAATCGTCGCTTGAATGGAGGCGCACAAATCATTTAAGTTTTCTGAAATGAAATTTGGGTTCTTTGCTGTTTCCTTCTGCAAGAAATACAAAATGGAAGTTTTCAAACCACTAAAGCTGAAATCGTAGCCTTGAATGTTCGGCTTCGAAAACTTGAATTTTGTGGCATCACCAAGCTGAGCATGTTTATCCACCAATGGGCCTCCAGGATAAGGAAAACCCAATAGTTTTGCGGCTTTATCAAACGCTTCGCCTGCGGCATCGTCGATGGTAGTGCCAATCACCTTCATTTTCAAATGATTCTCCACCAAAACAATTTGAGTGTGTCCTCCCGATACCGTTAAGCAAAGAAATGGAAAGGATGGTTTTGGCTTGTCTTCGTCATCAATAAAGTGCGCCAAGACGTGACCAATCATGTGATTGACATCGATCATGGGGATATTCAATCCGAGTGAAAGTGCTTTCGCGAAACTTGTCCCAACGACCAAGGACCCCATTAAGCCAGGGCCACGCGTAAAGGCAATGGCATCCACATCTCTGAGAGATATTCCTGCTTTTTTCAGCGCCACTTCGACTACAGGAACAATGTTCTGCTGATGTGCACGTCCAGCAAGCTCGGGCACTACCCCTCCGTACTGTTCATGGATCTTTTGTCCTGCTGTTACATTCGACAAAATGGCCGTATTTTTAAGTACTGCAGCGGATGTATCGTCACAAGATGACTCAATACCTAAGATGATTATCTCTTTTTGACTCAACTTTCAGTAAATTTGTGTTGCGAATGACAAAATTACTTAAAATAATTGGCCGAACACTTGGGATTTCTTTTGAATGGATTCTCATTTTGTTGATTGCCTTTGTCTTTGCTATTCGCACCTCACCTGTTCAAACCTATTTGGCAAAAAAAGCAGCGGCATTTCTTTCAAAGGAATGGAACACCCGCGTTGAAGTAGGTTCCGTTTCCATCATTTTCATCGATCGGGTCGCCTTGGATGATGTGCTCGTTTTGGACCATGAAAAAGACACCTTGGCCTCTATTCATACACTTTATGCGACACTTGACAAGCTCGACCTAAAGAAAAATGAGCTCGATTTAGGCGAGGTAGAACTCGATGGTGGCGTCATTCATTTGTCCAGGGATAAAAAATTAGGGGCATTCAACTTCCAATTTATCATCGATTATTTCAAAAGCGATAAGCCCTCGAAATCGAAGCCTATGGCCCTGTCTCTTCGAACAGTTCAACTTACTAACGTTGATTTTAAGTACACAGATTACCGTCAAAAACATGAAGCAGAAGGAATTGATTTCGATCATTTGGACTTCAGAGATGTGAATTTAAGCGCTGAGGACTTTAGTATTGTAAACGGAAAAATTTCAGCAAACATCATGTCTTTCAGTGCGGAAGAACAGTCTGGGTTTAAATTAAATCAACTGAGTGCACTCGTCAATGTGAGTCCGAAAGGGATTTTATTGTCCTCCTTGACCATAAAAACGGACGACTCTGACATCAAAGCACCTAAGCTTAATTTGTTGATGAACGATTATGCCGACATGAGCGAATTCGTCGACAAAGTAACATTCGACGCCCGATTAGGGACGAGTAAAGTCAGCTTGAAGGATGTTTCCTATTTCGCGACAGCTTTGTGGGGAATGGATGAAGTGATTGAATTAAAAGCCGATGTCTCCAAGCACATTAAGGATTTGAAAATCTCTGGACTTCAGCTAAAAACCGGCAAACGAACCGTAGTTCGCGGCACAATAAACCTGCCCGATTTTAGAAATTTCAATCGTGCCTTCTTCTCTGAAAAGTTAGATTATGCCTTTATTTCATTGACTGATTTGCAAAAAATTCGAATGCCCCAGTCTTCCACCAACACCTATTTGTCCTTTGACAAAATTTTGCAGCGCTTGGGCTACTTTGAAGCCATCGATTTGCGTTTGGATGGATTTTACTCCCAATTTGTAGTTTCCACGGACAAGTTGAATACAAAACTTGGCACCGTGCGCATGGACAACGGGATTATGTTTACCCAAAACTTTGCAAATAACTCCTTCCTTTTCCAACACTCAGAAGCCAGTGAATACGATGTGAAGGTGGAACAATTCCAGCTCGGACAGTTTCTTGACAACAGAAGCTTGGGCGTTGTGGATGGTACTTTCTTCTTAACGGGTGAAGCATTTTCCTTGGCAGACATTCATTTCACCGAAATAACCGGAAATGTAAACCGCTTTGACTACCTTGACTATGCTTACACCAATATCATTGTGCAGGAAGGTAGTTTTGCTGACAACTTGTTCACCGCCAAGATTGATGTAAAAGACGACAACCTGGATTTAGAATACGATGGCTTTATTGATTTTGCTGACAATCAACACATGTCATTCACCATTGATTTGAAGAAAGCCCTTCTCAGTAAATTGCATATCGCGGAACGTGACAGTACCAGCTTAAAAACAAAATTCGTTATCGATATCTACGGCAAGGAAGCCAATACAATGGCCGGTAATGTGAAGATGAAGGGATTGTTGTACAAGGAGGGGAGCAATGAAATACAACTGCCGGATATTGATGTTACGGTGACGCGTTCAACTGCAGAGGATAAATTTTCCATTGTAAGTCCAATTGCCGACATCACACTAACTGGAAAAATTGATTTTTCTACCCTTGTTGATGATTTCATGAGGCAGTTTGAAAAAGTTTTCCCCTCGATTGTAGCGGCAAGCGGCAACGCCAAAAAAGTGAATAGCACGAAAAGTAATTTTTCATACAACCTTACCACCAAGGACACGAAAGACTTCTTGGCCATCTTTGTTCCAGAACTTTCGATTGCACCAAAATCTGTCCTGATTGGGAATTACAGCGGAAAGACGGAAAGTTTTACCATGGATTTTATTTCTCCAGAAATCCACTACCAAGACTTTACATTTCGAGGGATTGATTTGAAACAAGCCATGACATCGACAGAAATTCAAGCCATTTACTCCCTCAAGCAATTTCAATACAAAGACAGCATTTCCTTGGACAATGTGAGGTTCAACACCACCGGTGGGAAGACCGGATTAACATCCGATCTCACTTGGAACAAAGGAACAAAAAACGAAACGGACATTGCTTGGAAAACAACCATAGTCAGCAGCAATCACATCAATTTTGTGCTCGAGCCCTCCTACTTCAGCATCAACGACATGCGCTGGGACATTGAAAATCAATCGGATATATTGATTACCGACCGCGATGTGCACATTTCGAAATTAAAACTGCAAAAGAATAACGAAGCAAGTGGCTCTAAGAAAGACCAGTTCGTTAGTATTGATGGTTGCATTTCCCGAAACGATGCAGACAGATTGAACTTCAAAGTACATGACCTTGACCTTGGCGAATTGGGGGAATTATTGGGGGCTGAGATGAATCTAAAGGGCTCCTTAAACAGCTGGGGATACATTTCAAACCCTTATGAGAACCTCACCTATTTGGGCGATGTCAGCGTGGAGGGACTTTATTTGAACAATCAAGAAGTGGGCGACATTTATGCACAATCCGGGTGGAACAAAGCGTCACAAAGTATTGCAATGAATGGGGACTTGATTTATCGGGGACATGAAACATTTGTCTTTGAAGGACATTATTTCACCGAACGGAAAGCAGAAAACATTGAACTCGATTTGGTGTTTGAAGAAACAGACATTCGTTTTGCCAATGCCTTTCTTGATGCTGATGTCGTGAGCAATATCCGTGGGAAGCTAGACGGAAAACTGCGTGTAAGTGGAACTCCCGATTTCCCGAAACTCGACGGATCATTGAAACTCATAGATGGAAATGCAAAAATGGAGATGTTGGGCGTAAATTTCGGGTTCAACGGTAAAATATCTGCCGATGAATATGGATTCTACATCGACAACATGCCCGTAAAAGATGAGGAAGGAAACACAGGTTCACTCATCGGGTCAGTCTATCACAATCAATACAAAGATTGGAACTTCGACTTGCAATTCGACCTCGAGCAAGACTACTATGCCCGAGGTAAAAATGGACCACTTCCTTTACAGAAATTCTTGGTATTGAACACCAACTTTAAAGAAGGAGATACCTATTATGGAAAAGCATACGGAACCGGAACCGCCAATATCTTTGGTTACACGGACAACCTAGAAATTACCGTAGACATCAAAACGGAAAAAGGAACCCGGATTTACTTCCCGATGTTCGGTGTGTCGGAAATAGCAGAGGAAGAGTCATTTATACGGTTCAAAACCAAGGGTTCACAAGGTAATGGTGCAGAACCAAAAATCAATTTTTCAGGCGTTTCGCTCGATTTAAACTTTAGAGTTACGCCTGATGCGAAGTTAAAAATCATCTTCAATGATCAATCGGGCGATGAAATTAATGCAACGGGTTCTGGAGATATTGGCATGCAGCTCGACAACCTTGGCGATTTATCCATGGAAGGTAGTTTCCGAGTAAAAAATGGGCTTTACAATTTTGCGATGGGAAGTGTAAAACAGAAATTTTATGTCGAAGAAGGAGGAACAATCACTTGGACGGGAGATCCTTACACAGCGAACATCGACTTGAATACCTATCTGATTGTAAAAGCCAACATCAATGAAATTTCTCCGGATCAGCTGCAAGGCAATAGCAAAGGGAATCAACAAGACATCTATTGTTACCTCAGCTTAAAAGAAAGTCTATTAAAGCCAACCATTGGATTTAACATCAAAGCACCCAAAGCCGATGAAACAGGTAAAGCACTCATCGATCGAATTACAGGGGATAAAGACGAATTGAATCGGCAGTTCTTCTCTTTGATGTTGTTGAAGAAATTTCAACCGCTCAAAGGTTCGGCAGCATCGGGTAGTTCAACCGCAATGGACCTTGCATCCAACCAAATCAACTCCATCCTTGACAAAGTATCGAAAGATTACAAAATGAATGTCAACCTCGACGCCGACCAAAACACAGGTGAGAGTTCATTTGAATTTGGAATTAAAAAAGGATTTATTGACGACCGACTCATATTTACAGGATCTTTCGGTGTAGAAAACAGTTCAGGCGCACAGCAGCAGCAAGGACAAAGCGCACTCATCGGAGATGTAAGTTTGGAATATTTAATCAATGAAAGCGGCACATTCCGTATCAATGTCTTCAACGAGTCGAACGACTACAGCATTATTCAGGACAAAAACTTAGGTCCTTTTAGCCAAGGTGCAGGTTTGCATTACCAAGAAGATTTTGATACCTGGCAAAACTTTAAAATCGGACAGTATTTCTTAGATATTTTCCGATCGAAGCAAAATAAAAAGTTCCCGACCAAACGAAAAAGACGCCAAACACCTGTTCCAACAGCTGGAGATAGTGGATCAATTGTTCGTCTGCGGAAAGAACAACATTCGTGAGATTATCTCTATTTTTACCCTTTGAAAATTCCGACCTTAGACCTATGAAAAAAGTCCTTATAGCGAATCGTGGAGAGATTGCTCGTCGCGTCATTCGCACCTTAAAACGCATGAATATAGCCACTGTGGCCATTTATTCAGATGCAGACAGATCAGCACCCCATGTCATGGAAGCTGACGAGGCAGTTTACGTTGGACCAAGCCCGTCCTCGGAGAGTTATTTGCGTCAAGATGTGATTCTTCAGTATTGCAAGGAGTTGAATGTCGATGGAATTCATCCTGGTTACGGATTTTTATCAGAGAATGCCGATTTTGCCCGAAAAGTGAAAGATGCCGGCATGAAACTTATCGGTCCATCTCCTGAATCTATGGATGTGATGGGTGATAAACTGAGTGCTAAACAAGCCGTAAAAAGTTACAATGTCCCATTGGTGCCAGGCGTAGACAGTGCCATTACGGATGTCGAAGAAGCCATAAAAATTGCCGAAGAAGTAGGCTATCCAATTCTGATCAAAGCATCTGCCGGTGGCGGCGGTAAAGGCATGCGTCTGGTTGAACGCTCTGAAGAATTCATTGAGCAAATGCGCATGGCGCAGAATGAAGCACGTTCGTCATTCGGTGATGATGCCGTTTTCATTGAAAAATTTGTCAATAAACCTCGTCACATTGAAATCCAAGTCTTTGCAGATCAACATGGGAATGCCGTGTATTTGTTTGAACGGGAATGTTCGATTCAACGTCGACACCAAAAAGTAGTTGAAGAGGCACCAAGTGCCATACTCACCCCAGAGATGCGTCAAAAAATGGGCGAATCAGCTGTTGCTGTATGCAAGGCATGCAACTACGAAGGGGCGGGAACTGTTGAATTCCTCGTTGATGCCGACATGAATTTTTACTTCTTGGAGATGAATACTCGACTTCAGGTGGAACATCCAGTTACCGAAGAAATCACAGGTTTGGACCTCGTAGAATGGCAAGTGCGCGTTGCGCGTGGAGAACGATTGCCAAAGCTTCAAGATGAACTAAGCATACACGGCCATGCCATTGAAGTGCGTGTGTATGCCGAAGACACATTGAATGGTTTTACGCCTGACATCGGAACATTGAAACGCTACCGTATTCCTTCGGGAAACCATGTACGTGTAGATGATGGTTTTTTAGAAGGCATGGACATTCCGATTTATTACGACCCGATGATCGCGAAGCTTGTTACTTGGGGGCCTACGAGAGAAAAGGCCATCGAACGCATGTTGAAGGCGATTGATGACTATCAAATCTCTGGGATTAAGACCACATTAGATTTTGGGAAATATGTATTGAAACACGATGCTTTCCGGAGTGGGAATTTCGATACAAACTTCGTGAAGCACTATTTCAGCGACCCGAAAATTATGCATACCGCCATGCAAGAAGAGCAGGATGCCCTCCTTCACAGCATCGATCAAATTTGGGATTCCATCCAAGACAGACATGCCAAAGAATATGCTTCGCGGGAAATTAGCAGTTCATGGAAAAATATGCGCTCCTAGTGAAAAAAGTATTCTCAACAGAACGAATTATTGAAGATAAAAATTCTACTTTTACAATGCAAAAAATAAACAGATGAACTTACACGAATACCAAGGGAAATCAATCCTTAAAAGCTATGGAGTCGCTGTCCAAGAAGGCGTTGTTGTTGACAAAGTTGAAGATGCAGTAGCAGCAGCAAAAAAGTTGACAGAAGAAACCGGCACAAGCTGGTACGTTATCAAAGCGCAAATCCATGCAGGTGGTCGTGGAAAAGGAACGGTAGAAGAAACAGGCTCTCATGGCGTTGTCCTTGCGAAAGGTATTGATCAAGTGGAGGAGAAAGTGAAAGGAATCCTTGGTGGTCATCTAGTAACCTTGCAAACAAACGGAAAAGGCAAGAAAGTAAATAAAGTGTTGATCGCTCAGGATGTGTATTACCCGGGAGAATCAGAAACATCTGAGTTTTATATGTCTGTTTTATTGGACCGTGAAAAAGGACGCAACGTCATCATTTATTCTACTGAAGGTGGAATGGATATAGAGCACGTTGCTGAACACACGCCAGAATTAATTCACAAAGAAGTAATTGATCCTCGTGTTGGCATCCAAGGATTTCAAGCGCGCAAAATTGCGTTCAACCTAGGACTTTCTGGTGAGGGCTTCAAGCAAATGACAAAGTTTATTGTTTCGTTGTACAATGCGTACGTAGGAATTGATGCTTCCATGTTTGAAATCAACCCTGTCTTAAAAACATCAGACAATAAAATCATTGCAGTAGATGCGAAGGTAACAATGGATGGAAACGGATTGTTCCGCCACCCTGAATACGCTGCCATGCGAGATACAACAGAAGAAGACCCAACAGAAGTTGAGGCAGATGCTGCAGGATTGAACTTTGTGAAGTTAGATGGTAACGTTGGCTGTATGGTGAACGGAGCGGGATTGGCAATGGCAACCATGGACATCATCAAGTTGTCTGGAGGAAATCCAGCAAATTTCTTGGATGTTGGAGGAACTGCAAATGCTGAGCGTGTTGAGAAAGCATTCCACATCATTTTGAAAGATCCAAATGTAAAAGCTATATTGATCAACATCTTTGGAGGTATCGTTCGTTGCGACCGTGTAGCTCAAGGTGTAGTTGATGCGTACAAAAACATGGGGGTTATTCCCGTTCCAATTATCGTTCGACTTCAAGGAACAAACGCTGTTGAAGCGAAGCGATTGATTGACGAGTCTGGATTGAATGTGCATTCAGCGGTGTTGCTTCAAGAAGCAGCTGACCTTGTGAAAGAAGTGCTTTCTTAATTTTCCAACCGTTCAACGCTGATCGTTGAAAGCATAGGACTGGCGTGGGGATTTTCAATCGGAATATGATTATTTATAAAACAGCAAACGAAATTGCGATCATGCGCGAAGCAGCATTGGTCGTTAGTCGTACACTTGGAAAAGTGGCTGAGCACATAGCTATTGGGGTCACCCCTAAATTTCTCGATCAACTCGCTGAGGAGTATATCCGTTCTCAAAATGCGATTCCCGGATTTTTGGGATTGTATGGCTGTCCAAGTACACTTTTGATTTCCGTCAATGAGCAAGTCGTTCATGGTTTACCCACCGATCGACCATTTGAAGATGGAGATGTAGTTTCTGTCGATTGTGGATCTGTTTACAATGGATATTATGGAGATCATGCCTACACCTTTGAGGTTGGAAATGTAAAGCCCGAAGTGCGAAAATTGCTTCAAGTCACCAAAGAATGTTTGTACTTGGGCATAGAGCAATGTATTGTCGGCAATCGTATTGAAGACATTGGTTGGGCGATACAGCAGCACGCAGAGAAGAATGGCTATGGCGTTGTTCGCGACTTGGTTGGACATGGCTTAGGAAAAACATTACACGAAGACCCGCAAGTGCCCAATTATGGCCGCAGAGGTCGTGGTAAGAAGATTCAAGATGGATTGACCATTGCGATTGAACCAATGATTAACATGGGCACCGAGAAAGTAGTTCAAATGGACGACAATTGGACGATTGTTACAGCCGATGGTTTGCCTAGCGCACATTTCGAGCATGATATCGCAGTAGTTGATGGTCAACCCGTGATTTTATCCACGTTCGATTACATCGAAGAAGCATTAGCAAAGAAAAAATGATCCGCGAGGAGCGCGCAGTTCTACTTGGTGTCTTGACATTGATCGGTTTTGCCTTTCTCGTCTTCCTTGAGTTCGGAAGCTTCATCTACCCTTTCCCTTTAAATGAAGTTGTGTTTTTGATTGTTTCCATTCAATTTTTCATCTGGAACCAAAAGCAATTCAGACTCATCACAGGCTTATTTCTTTGTTCAGCTTTAAGTGCGCTGATGGCTTCTGAATTTTTCTGGTCCCTGTTTGTTGATCAAGAAACCTGGGAATTTCTTTATCATGGCATTTGTCTAGACATCTTTAAACTTATGAATTTGGCAATCACCTTGATCCTCATTTTCTTTAGTTTAAGAACCGTTATTTCAAACGTTTATTCCCGCAGTTGGACACTTATAATTCCCCTTACACTCTTCATCTCGAGTGCACCTTACAACCCCATTTTAGAAACAATAGCCTATGTAGGAATGGGAATTGTGGCAATCATTTGGAAACCCTTTGCGCCCACCCATCAGCTTTGGGTATTATTGGCTGGACTCTATGCAATGAAATTGGCGATGCTGTTGATTTAAGCATAACTTTTGAGAATTAATACAGATTTTCACTTTGACTTATCAAGGGTTTTACTATTTTTGCCCCCTAGTTCATTGAACACTTCGGTGGGATGGGTGAGTGGCTGAAACCACCAGTTTGCTAAACTGACGTACGGGTAACTGTACCGCGGGTTCGAATCCCGCTCCCACCGCAAGAATTATTGGTAGTGTTTAAAATTGCGGGATGAGAGTCCGTCAGCTGACGGATGTGCCGGAGCGCAGCGGAGACCATCGAAAACCGACGATAAGGAGGTTTGAGATAATCCCGCTCCCACCGCAAGATTGAATATTTACTGAAATGTTCGTCAAAGATTATTTGTAAAAGTCGAGAAATTTCTTACTTTTGCACTCCACTTTCGGAAAACGATTCGAGGGTTGTTGAAAAAAAAAGATGATTAGCTCGGGGCGTAGCGTAGTCCGGTCATCGCGCCTGGTTTGGGACCAGGAGGTCGCAGGTTCGAATCCTGCCGCCCCGACGTGGGGGATGAGCGATCATCCCCCATTTTTTTTTGATGTTTTTTTTTTGAAAATTACTTCGGTCCCGTAGCTCAGCTGGATAGAGCAACGCCCTTCTAAGGCGAAGGTCAAAGGTTCGAATCCTTTCGGGATCACTCTGATGAAAGCTCCTTCAACGACAGTTGAAGGAGCATTTTTCGTTTCCAGCGCATCGAAAACCTCGTTTTCGTAAGCGCAAGGAAACGAAAAAAGTTCAAGTATTCCAAAGGAAGGCTTGAAGAGCTTTCATCCACTGCACGTCGGTCTTGAAAGGATCTTTAATCCTTTCCGATAGAACGAGCGCGAACAAAGTGAGCGTGAAGATTCGTGAACAAACCACCCCCCAACTTTGAAATTACACAGGTATAAACAATCGAAATATAAAACCGTAACTACGCG
>CAIQQH010000133.1 GCA_903873915.1 uncultured Flavobacteriia bacterium
CAAAATCGGCTGATTTTTTCACCAAAAGCCTCAACATGAGATTAAAAACACTCCCAGAAGACCATACGGATATCGCTCATGCATACAACAACATGGGGACATCGTGCCGAGCCCATTCGGAATTTGATAAAGCGCTAGACTTTTATCGCAAAAGTATTGCTATTGATTTTAAGAATTACGGAGAAAATCACCCGAACGTCGCAGGAGTATATGGAAATATGGGATTGGTTTTCATGGACAAAGGAGACCTAACGAATGCCCATGATATGTTGAGTAAAGGATTAAAAATCCTATTGAAAACAATGGGGGAGGACCAGCAAGGGGTATCAATGACATTATCTAATCTGGGAATCGTAAATTATAATTTAGGTAAATTCGACGCTGCACTTGAATTTTATCGCAGAAGCCTCGCTATCGATATAAAAATAATTGGTGAAGATAATCCAATTCTTGCTTATACCTATGACCAAATTGGTTTCATTTTGAATACAAAAGGCGAGTTTGAAGAAGCTATGGCATATCACCAGAAAGGCTTGCTCATTCGTAAGACAAAACTGGACAATGGACATCCCGAAATAGCACATTCCTACAATAGCATAGGAATGACGTTAAACAAAAAAGGAGATCACAATAAAGCCTTGGAGTATTTTAATTTGGCTTTGGACATTCGCATAAAGTGCTTTACTGAAATTCATTTGGAAGTTGCTGATACATACAGTAATATAGGTACGACATATTTTAATTTGAACGATGGTAACTTAGCATTAAAGCATTACGGCCAAGCCTTGCAGATTTACACCCATTTACTCGGAAATGAAACGATATCCGTTGCCAACACATATTGCAACATTGCTTTAGTATTTGATCACTACAGGAATTTAGAACACGCTTTGGATTTTTATAAGAAATGCCTTGATATTGAGTTGGTTGTATTCGGACTTGAACATCCTTCGACAAAGGAAACAATGGCAAATGTCATGCGCATATCCAAAGAAATCGATAAAGATATTGATTTGCCGGACTGGATTAAAAATTAATGCTCCGTATTTGGGATATGTTTCATGTTCAATGCTCGTGTTTTCTAGTGTGACCTGTGTGCCTTCTGATAGCCAACTCCCAAACCCGTTTTTCTTGCTACCTTTGCGGCGTCTCTAATTTTTATTTTTAAAGAGACAAACCAAACATGAACCAACAAGCCGATTCATTTCGACAAACAGATTTACACACATTCCCATTGGGACGCTCCCGACATCACACTTTATGAAACGCATCAACGAGTACAAAAAATTATTTCAGATTGAAAACGAAATCGATCTGGCCGAATTGAAATCGACCTACCGCAAGTTGGTGAAGCAGTGGCATCCGGACAAATACCAGGATGGAGATCCGATGAAAGAGGAGGCGACCTTGATGGGGAGACAAGTGGTGGATGGCTACCATTTTTTAGTGAGCATCGCGCCAGAGACCACTTCAATCAATTTGCCCGAATACCAGAAAACCATCATGGAATGTGGGATCTACGATTTTAAGCACAAAGGACTTTTGTTGGAAATCACCTTTACAGACGGCTCGACCTACGAGTATTTTGGGGTGAATGCCAACGTATTCAAAAAGTTCATGAGCACGGACAAACCTGTGCGCTTTGCAAAACGTTTTATTTACGACAGTTATACGTACCGTAAATCGAAGAAAGCGGCGGAAGCAGAGGGTGAGAGCGGAGAGTGAGTGCGGTGGTATTTAGCCAAATAATCGCCCATACCGTTCATCTAGAATAGTGAGATAGGATTGCTTCATTGAAGGTGTTGTTTTATTTTGGAAGCTCAACACTCCGAGCCGCAGCCAATTCATGACCGAACATGCTAAGCACCTGATTCACCTTATCCATGTTGAGATTCGTTTTTCCTTGCTCAATTTTACGGATTACCGTGAGCGCCACACCTATTCGTTCAGCAAACTCTTCCTGTGTCATTCCCACCTCCTTGCGGCGTGTTTTTACAAATTCTGCAATATTCTTCATTATATGCTTTTAGATATAATAGTTTGTAAAAATACAATATTATATGTTAATGCATATATTTATTATCAATTAATATTTTTTATATGCAATAGCATATAGATTGATTTTTCAGTAAATCGAAGAAAGCGGCGGAAACGCAGAGTGAGAGTGGAGAGTGAGTGCGGTGGCAGTAGAAATTACGCACCTTGATCGGTGAGGTAATCGAACAAGTGGTCCTCGACGCTAGTTGTCAGTTTATAGGTCATGTGCACGACAGGTTCTTCGGAAACGGGCATTTTCTCTTGCTTGACGCTTCCAGGAAGAATATTGACCGGCCCCAAACAATAGAAATCAGTGCCTTCACCGTCTGATTTTTTTACGAAGAGGATGATGAGTTTGGAGTCAAGTACGGCCTGTATTTCAGTGCTGGATATTTTTCTGTTTGAACGTGATTCCCAAGCAAAGGTTTGTGGGTCAACAAAATGATCATTGTACTGGGTACTTTTCGAAATTGTACTTGATTTTTGATAGGTGACAAAGCAAGGGGTGCATTTATTTTGAGTACGATATCCATAAACGGTGCTGCTGATATCTGCTTCCCAATTAAGAATGCGGCACACATCTTTTCGGCTGTATTTCTGACCCAAGACAAATCCATTAGTCAACTTAGTAAGCGTAAAACGTTTCTTGAAGGCATGCAAACCATACTGAACGTTATCGATCAAGTAGTGCTTGAAATCATTTTTGGCAAGTGTGAGGTTGAATTCTGGAGTTAATGAAAAGGTGTTATGTTGAAATTCGACTATGTTTCTTGCTTTTCGGACGAAGGCAAAATTGAGATTCTGCAAAACCGAGCGCATCGTTTCATCACTTGGAACATAGCCAAATGTTATCGTCATGTAAGCATTGAAGTCTGAAAGTGAAACGTGACCATTTTCTAGAAGAAGATTCAGTAATGCACTTTCTTCGACTCGTTTTGCATTGTTTATTTCAAGTGAGAATAGGGCTAAAAGCTCCATTTGATCTTTGGAGCACACATGTTCAACATCGGTTTCGATCAGACGGAGGAAGTTGTAATAGGACTTTGAATAATCCACATAACCAAAAGGATCACGAGATCCATGTTGCACAAAATCCATCATCAATGGTACTCTTCCTAACTTGTGTTTCAACAGTTTGTAGTCCGAGATTAAATCTTTCTTCAGTTGAAGATTTGCTGAATCAATGGCAGCAAAGATTTTCTCCTTGGTGATTTTATCAAAATTGATGGTGGAAGTACCAGGCATGAATTGACTTCCCGTTGAAATGAGATTGCGCAGGGTGTCTTTGTTGTAGCTAGTATCTCCGTATAAGGCGATGGGAACAAGGTAATTGTTGCTGTAGTTTCCGATGAAATCAATCACCGTCAAATATTCTTTGGTATTGACTTTCCGCAATCCACGTCCCAACTGTTGAACGAAAATAATCGCCGACTGCGTGGGACGGAGCATGATGATTTGATTGATGCGCGGAATATCGATTCCTTCATTGAAGATATCAACAGTAAAAATGTAATCGAGTTTTTCGGAAAGTTGGTCGCTTTCAAGTCGGCGAATTGCTTCCGCACGTGTTTCTTCTGAATCATCACTTGTTAGCGCTACTGAGTTGTAAAAAGCACCATTTCTCTTTCGAAGTTGATTGAATGCTTTTGACAGCTCGTGGCATTCATTTTTTAAGGAACAAAAAATCAGTCCACGTACATTCCCGTCATCGCAGCCGTAAATAGTTGCTTTTTCAAGGATCCGTTCGATGCGTTCATGGGCTGTGAGCAGGTTGAAGTCGCTCTTGTCTTCGATGATTTCACCGTTTATACTCAGATCTGTAACCCCATAATAATGAAAGGGACTAAGCATTTCTTCTTCCAACGCTTTGTGTAACCGGATTTCATAGGCAATCGTGTTGTCAAACAGCTTAAAGACATCAAGTCCATCCATACGTTCTGGCGTAGCGGTCATCCCGAGCATGAAAGCAGGGGTGAAGTAGTCCATGATTTTCTGGTAGGATGCAGCACCTGCTCGATGGGTTTCATCGATGACGATGTAGTCAAAATGGTCTTTCGAAAACTGTCGAATATGCTCATCTCTGGAGATGGTTTGTACCGTTGAAAAGATGAAATCGGCCTCCAATTCACGCGAAGCACCGGAATAGATTCCCATTTTGATATGGCTGCCAAACAAGTGTTGATAGGTTTCCATGGCTTTTTCGGCGATGGTTCTGCGGTGAACAATAAACAAAAATTTCTTTGGCTGAAAAGCCTTCACGTCGAAAGCAGAGAGATAGGTTTTTCCAGTACCTGTGGCAGAGATGAGCAACGCTTTGTTTTTGCCTTTTTTTCGAAGATGCTTGATGTTTTCCAATGCTTCACGTTGCATCAGATTGGGCTTTACTTCATGAAATTCTGGATATTGGGTCCGCTCTTGGATCTTCTTGTTGTATTCAAGTTGACTTTTGTAATAAAGTTCATAGCCGGTAATCCATTTGTCGTCGACAGGAGTCGCATCTTTAAATTCACGTTCAAATTCTATGGCTGTTTGAAGAATGAGGTCGCTATCTTCAGAAGCTGTCACTTTGAGGTTCCACTCTTTATTGGTGCAGAGCGCATTGGCAGTTAAGTTGCTGCTTCCAATAATGAGGTCAAACATGTCACCTTTCTTGAAAAGGTAGCCCTTCGAATGAAAGTCTCCATCGGTAACGATCTTGAGTTCAATATTTTTGAATTGCAAGATCATACGCAATGCCTCAGGTTGAGTGAAATTGAGGTATTGAGAAGCCAAGATTTTCCCAGGGATTTTTCTTTCTTGAAGCTCGATTAAGGTGTTTTTTAATGTAGCAAGTCCACTTGTCGTGATGAATGCCACGGAGAGCCAGAATTCATCGCAGGTGCGAAGTTCGCGTTCGATTGTCGTCAGGACTTTTCTCCCGTTACCTTTATCGTTGACAAGTAGTTGCGGCCGATATTCGCGGTTCGATTGAACCACTTTATCAACGAATCCTGTTTTAAGACTTTCGAATAAATCCCCCTTTAGCCACGTCATTCCGCACAAATTTTCTCCACAATCGGAACATCGGCTGCAGCCCAATCCAATGTGTGCAATTCGCTTTTATCGAGCCATTTGAATTCGCTGTGTTCGGTTAAGGTGAGTGTGCCATCTAAACAACTGCACAAGAAAGTATCCATCGTGAGGTGAAAATCAGGGTAGGGGTGTTGTACGGTCGTCAGAAAGGCATCAACGGAAATGTCCATGTGCAACTCTTCGCTGATCTCGCGCTTGAGGGCTTCGATTTTGGTCTCGCCTTCTTCTACCTTGCCGCCTGGGAACTCCCATTTCTGGGAGATGTACGCGTATTTCGCAGGTCCACGTCGAACACATAAGATCTTGTTCTCGTGGATAATAACAGCGGCAACAACAGAGATGTGCTTCATGTTCAGATTTCTAGTTCCCCGAAAATAGTAAAAGCATTCAAGGTGACCAGGGATCGATTGAAAAAATGAAAATACTTCGAAAATGATGGGTTGATCTTTAGTTCTTTCAGCATGCTCAATGGTCCAAATCACTTTTCGTGGCAGGTGTTTTTACCCCTCCACGTGAACATCCTTCACCTCACTCACAATCCGCTTGTAAACGGCCTTCGCATTCATGTCAAATTCCACAAAAGATGCGTAAACCGCTTCGAGCGCTTGGTCCTCATCCAATGGAAAGGGAACCAAGGTGCTCATTGGAATCCATTCATCGGAATTATCTAGAAATAAGTTGTTGTCGATGTGTATTTTAATGGATCCGCTCAGCTTTTGCCAGTGTTTTCCTTTGGGAATTAGAATGCTCATGCGTTCAATACGAAGGAGGTGGGGTTAACTATCCAATCCAAACTTAACATCATCATGGATTATGGATTCAATCTTTTTTGTGAAGATCAATGATTGACCGATTTATATCCAGACATTGTTCGCAAAATACTTTTCGTAATGGTTCGTAATCGAAAGCTTGAAAGGGAATGCCGCATTGGTTAATAAACATATTGCACCAGATGGATCTGTCCATTGTTTTGTTCAAACGTAAGAGTTCTGAATAATAGAGGTCGCTTCTAGGGTATTCAATGTTCACATACTCGACACTCATGTAATACGCATAAATACTGTCATTTATCGCTTTAACAGGAGCCATCATATTCAACCCATATTCTGTATTGTCATAGTAGATAGCCATCTTGGCTAGAGAAATTAATTTTTCAGCACTTAATCCATTGTTTTTTTTGTAGTATTCATAGATCTGTGAAATACTTTGAATAGCTGTTTTACTATTTGCTTGGGGATCAGATTTTAAGAGATAAAACAATAACATGTAATTGGCATTCACATTCAAACGGTCTATTTGTGTGTGCGTGATCGAATCGTTAATATAGATGGGTTTCATCTGATTCAAAATTTCAACAATTTCCTCAAACCTATTGATGTCTTTTGGAGCGATGTTTCTGTGTTTTTCCACTTCTCTTCGCGCTAAGAAATAATTAAAGGGGGCGGTTAAGAGGCTGAATTCCTTTTTTGATAGTTGTGAGATGACTTGTTCGTGACGTTCTTTCCAATCTTTTTTATCGCTGAATTCTGCTTCAAATTCCAATCCATACAGTACAAATTTTTGAGCCAAATCACTATTTGTTATATAATTGGCGGGCATTTCTATATTCGCTAAAATGGATGATTTAATTATTTTTTCAAGCACTGCGCGATGAGCGTAGGTATATAGCTTTGTGAATTGTTCATATTCTTCTGAAGCCAATTTTTTGTCTTTCTTGACTTTATTGTTTAAACTGTTTTTCAATCGATTGGCCTCGGTTTTAATGTAATAAGCCAAATTTTCTTGATTACAGGGTTTCGAGTAATATACGGTGACTAACCCTCGCCTTTGTTTCGAAAGTATTTTTTCGAATTCAGCTGAACCATTTTTATTAAAATACTCAATCAATTCAGCATGCGATTTATTGGATAAATGGGGCCAATTGGGATTCGTTTTTATTGCCTTATAAAAGCCTTCCCAGTCTGTTTTACTACTGATGGTTGTTTTGATATGATTTTTCTGGCTTTTACCAATGATATCTGCAATTGACTGGGCTCGAAGTTGTTGCAATTCGTAATTTTTCAATGAGTCCCCTTCAACGGAAGAAAAAGCAACGATTTGAATGGAATCAATTTGCCATCCATCTTTTTGATTGGTAAACTGGATTAGGTCTTTTTCTGAAAATGTGTGCTCATTTTTTTTAAACTCAACTTCATCTTTAATTTGCTTAGTTTCGATACTGAAATCGTAATCTCCCTCTGCTGGAAAGTAAATGTCTTTGGTTTCAAGAAAGTCTTTGGATAATTCGACACAATATTGTCCCCAAAAGTGGATGTGGCAAATCTGCTTGTCTTGAATATAAACAAGATTATGGCCTATAATTCCCGTAGTAGATTTGAATTTCTTAGGTATTTTAAAATTGACTTCAAAATAGGTGTCGCTATAGCGGTCCACATTGAACTTTTTGAACCTTTTAAAAAATTGAACGGAGTCTGATTTGAAAATATAATCCACAAATTTTACCGACTTCTTTTTGTTTCTTTTTTTAAAACCACTTTGTAATTCGAATTTATATTTTGGCTTTGTAATGATCCCGTTCAGTTTGCGTTCTCCATTTCTTCTGCTCGATTTGGAATAATAAATTTGATTATCACACAAGTAATCATCATAAATGACGATTTCCATAGCAAATCCATCCTTTCTATTGTTGAGCAACTGTTGTACATATTCTGAATTTTCAATTCGCAAGGTTATATCTTTATTTTTATTCAACTCCAAGTTTATAAAAGGTGGATAGTATGCAAGATTTTGACACAA
>CAIQQH010000134.1 GCA_903873915.1 uncultured Flavobacteriia bacterium
TGATGTGCCAAATCAAGTCAATAACCCTTCACCAGCTTGGACCAAAGCCCCTGTTGATTTGTCGGATGAGGATTATGCTTCCTTCTACAAGGAACTGTATCCAATGAGTTTTGAGGATCCACTGTTTCATATTCATTTGAATGTGGATTACCCATTCAACCTCACAGGGATTTTATATTTTCCTAAAATTCGAGAAAATGTTGAAGTCCAGCGAAATAAAATTAATCTCTATTCCAATCAAGTTTTCATTACCGATAGTGTTGCGGAGATTGTGCCTGAATTTTTAACCTTGCTGCATGGGGTGATTGATTCTCCCGATATTCCATTGAATGTTTCCCGATCTTACTTGCAAAGTGATTCCAATGTCAAGAAAATATCTTCTCACATTACCAAGAAGGTGGCAGATAAATTGGCGGAAATGTTCAAGAAAGACCGCACTGATTTCGAATCGAAATGGGATGATCTTCAAATTTTTGTGCAATATGGCGCCTTGTCAGATGATAAGTTTAAAGAGAAATCAGCACAATTTTCTTTGGTTCAAACAACAGAAAAGGAATACCATACGCTCGAAGAGTTCAAGGAATTGGTCGCGCCAATTCAAACAGATAAGGAAGGAAAAATTGTTTTCTTATATACCAATGACCAAGAGGCTCAATATGCCTATGTGAAGAAAGCCAAAGATCGGGGATACAAGGTTTTGGAAATGAATGGTCCGCTTGTGTCGCATTGGATTGCACGTTTGGAGCAAGACATGGAAAATGTGGCATTTGCACGTGTGGACTCAGACACCTTAGATAACTTAATCAAGAAAACGGATGAGATTGTTTCAAAAATTTCCAAAGAAGATGAAGAAAAATTGAAGCCAGTTTTTGAAACTGCGGTGAACAAAGATAAATTCTCGGTGCAAATGACGGCATTGAATGACGATGATGCACCAATTGTAATCACTCAACCAGAGTTTATTCGACGTATGATGGAGCAGCAGCGCACAGGTGGCGCAGGGTTCTTCGGAGCTTTCCCTGAGATGTACAATCTTGTGGTGAATACCAACCATTCAAAGGTTGTTTCATTGCTCGAGAAATCTGAAGAAACACAAACGGAAAATGTTCGACAATTGACGGATTTAGCCATGTTATCTCAAGGAATGTTAAAAGGAGTGGCTTTGGATCAGTTCATAGAACGAACAATTGAACAAATTTCCTGATATTCGCATCGCAAATAGAACGCATCAAACGGGGCGGGTGTGAATCTGCCCCCTGCGCTTAAAACGACATACTTTGTTTAAATGGATTTTAGCAATAGGAGCATTTTTCCTATTTAAAAGAAACTTCGGCTTAGCTATTCTTGGCTTTTTTATTGGGTCGATCATCGATAACTACCAGAAAGCAATGGCACGAGCCCGCACTCAAGCAAAAAGCGAGGGAAGGGAATTTTCGTCTGAAGAATTCTTTCAATATTACCAACAGCGAACATCCAACAATGATGTTCAGTCTATGCTCATGGCACTTTCTGCAGCAGTAATGCGTGCGGATGGAAAAGTGCTCAAGGCAGAATTGGACTATGTAAAGGGTTTTTTTAGCCAACAATTTGGAAGTCAATTTTCTCCTGCTCACCTTCAAACCTTAAAGCGATTTTTAGATTCTGGACAAATTCCAACACAACAGATTTGTCAAGATATTCGCTCGCGCTTGCCTGTAGAATCGCGCATTCACTTGGTGCACTATCTTTTTGGAATAGCCAAAGCGGATGGAAATGTTTCATCACTGGAAATCGATGTAATCCGAGAAATCTCAAATTTATTGCAGATTCCAACGCTTGAGTTCGAAAGTTTGAAAAACATGTTTTACCGCGATACTAACTCAGATTATCGGGTTTTAGGTGTTGAAGCAACAGCCACGGATGAGGAGGTCAAGAAGGCATACCGTCAAATGGCCATTAAATCTCACCCAGATAAGGTTGCGCAAATGGGCGAGGAGTTTCAGAAAGGTGCGAAAGAGAAATTTCAGCAAATTCAAGATTCCTACGAAGCCATTAAGAAGCAACGTGGATTTAAATAGCTTTTAAAGGTGCTTTAAGCATAAGAACCGATCAAAAATAGGGTTGGTATTTTCGCTAAATCGTAGGCGTTTTCTCTCCAATCTTTAACAGACATTGTTTTCACCGATCGCTCGAGTAAGGTCAAACCAGAGGCAATACACACCAAAGTCGGGTCTGCCAATTCGTTTAATAAGTCGTCAAGTACATGCATATTTCGAAAGGGTGTATCCATAAAGATATGGGTTGACCCAGTTCTTCGACTGTCTCCTTCCATATCTTTTAAGCGGCGAACGCGATCTTTTCTTTCTTTAGGTAAATATCCGTGAAAGGTGAAATTTTGCCCTGAAAAGCCACTGGATATAAGCGCAAGTAAAATAGACGAGGGGCCAACCATAGCTTCCACGGGGATGTCATTTTGGTGTGCCATGGCGACAACCTCAGCGCCCGGATCAGCAATTCCTGCGCAACCAGCTTCTGAAAGAATCCCAACATCATTTCCATTGCGCAAGGCATAAAGAATTTTAGGCAAATCATCAACACCTGCATGTTTTCCCAAGGCATAGAATGTACATTCATCAATGGGAAATTCACGATCCATCTTGCGCAGCAAACGACGAGCAGACTTTAATTCTTCGACAGCAAAAATGCGCAGACCAATTGTTTGTTTTATGACGTCAGCAGGAATGATGTCTTGAAGCGTTTCACCGCCTAGTGTGTTTGGAATTAAATAGAGTTTACCTGTTTTCATTTGGTGGTCATTGTATGAATAATGTGGTCTGTCGCACGGTCGAGGAGCGAATAAACGTCTAAGAACCCTGCATCTCCGCCATAATATGGGTCAGGGACCTCTTGGTTTTGATTGGGAGCAATAAGATTTAAAATCAAAGATACCTTTTTCATGTCATCCGTGTTTCGTGCCAATTTGGAAACATTCCGAAAATTTTCTTTGTCCATGACATAAATATGGTCAAAACCATCGAAATCGGCAACGGTAAATTGTCGCGAACGAAGATTGCTGATGTCAAGTCCAAACTGATTCGCGGTTCGAACCATACGCGAATCTGGACTATTTCCCAAATGATGTGCGGATGTTCCTGCGGAATCAACCTCTATTTGTAGGTTTCGTTTTTGGACTTTATCCCTCAATAATCCGTCTGCCAATGGTGATCGACAAATGTTACCTAGACAAACCATTAGGATTTTCATTTGTCAAAGATAACAAAACGATGAGTTTTCGTTGAAGATGCAATCCTTATTCCGTGAAAAGCTTTATATATTCATTGGTAAGATGCATTTGTTCATTAAGCAGAGAAATAAAGTTAATTTATTAGGAATCAAACCAACCAATGTGTACCTTAAACGTTATATGATTACAATGAAACCAAAAATCGATTATTACCATGAGACAATTAAAAATTACCAAGCAAGTAACCAATCGCGAGACAGCGTCTCTTGATAAGTATTTGCAGGAAATTGGCCGAGTAGAGCTGATTACCGCTGAGGAGGAGGTAGAACTCGCCCGAAAGATCAAAGCAGGCGACAAAGCGGCATTAGAAAGACTTACAAAAGCCAATTTGCGTTTTGTTGTCTCAGTATCGAAACAATACCAAAATCAAGGATTGTCACTTCCTGATCTTATCAACGAGGGCAACCTTGGACTTATTAAAGCAGCACAACGTTTTGATGAAACGCGCGGATTTAAATTCATTTCTTATGCGGTTTGGTGGATTCGACAATCGATTCTTCAAGCACTTGCCGAACAAGCTCGAATTGTGCGTTTGCCTTTGAATAAAATAGGTACAATCAACAAAATAAATCGTGCCTTCTCTGAATTGGAACAGAAATTTGAGCGCCCACCTTCGGCGGAAGAGCTCGCGGAGTTTTTGGAATGTTCGACAGAAGAGGTACGCCAATCTTTAGCCAATACAGGCCGACACATCTCAATGGATGCCCCGCTTATTGATGGCGATGAATCATCGTCGAGCATGTATGATGTATTGACCAATGATTCACTCCCTGGCCCCGAAAAGGAACTTGTGGTTGAATCGCTGAGAAAAGACATTGAGCGCTCTCTTTCAACACTCACTCCGCGTGAAGGGGATGTTGTGCGACTTTATTATGGATTAAATGGAAAGCACCCCATGACCTTGGAAGAAATCGGAGAACGTTTCGACCTTACACGTGAACGGGTGAGACAAATAAAAGAAAAAGCAATTCGACGATTGAAACATGCTTCCCGAAGCCGGATGTTAAAATCATACCTGGGTTAAGCGGGATCCACATCAACAATTAGTCGAATCGATTTAAATGAAGGAGCGCTGTAAAAAGAGTCAACAAACTCTTTGATGCGCTCCTTTATCTTTTTATCGGATATGTCGCGCTCAATGCGGAGCTGTATCGTTTTCAAATAAAGATTTTGTATGCGTCGTACCACGGGGAATTCTGGACCATTCACACGTTCGTTAAATACAGTCCGCAGATTCTTTGCCAATTCAGCCGCAGCTTGATCAACCAAGTGCTCGTCGGAATGCTTCAAGGTAAACTGAATAATCTTGAAGAATGGCGGATAAAAGAAGTTTTTGCGTTCGATGATTTCACTCTTGTAAAATCCAATGTAATCGTGATCAATGACTTTTCGAATGACCCAATGTTCAGGGTCGCCGGTTTGAATCACCACCTTGCCGCGTTTGCCTTTTCTGCCAGATCGGCCAGCAACCTGAGACATGAGGTGGTAAGAGCGCTCAAATGCCCTAAAATCTGGACGATTGAGCATCATGTCGGCATCTAAAATTCCCACCAAACTGACATTGTCAAAATCGAGTCCTTTACTCACCATTTGGGTGCCTATCAATACATCAATTTTTCGGTTTTCAAAATCGCTTAATATGGTTTCGTAGGCATGCTTTGAACGTGTACTATCCAAATCAAGCCGTTTGATGCTGATGCCAGGGAAAATCAAGGACAATTCGTCTTCCACTTTCTCCGTGCCAAAGCCAATCATTTTCAAACGATTACTTCCACATGAACGGCATGTACCAACGGGTGGGGAATGGTAACCACAGTAATGACATTTTAAGGAGTTGGAATGTTTATGATAGGTTAATGACACATCACAGTTGGTGCATTTTGGTGTCCAGTTGCAAATCTCACAGCTCCAAAGTGGGGTATATCCACGTCTATTTTGAAACAAAATAATCTGTTCCTTGCGGCCTAAGGCCTCCCGCATGTGTTCCACCAAAAAGGTCGTGAAATCGGATTGCATGCTTTTTTGTCTGCGTTCCTTTTTCACATCTGCACAGAATATCTCGGGGAGCTGAAGTCCACCAAAACGGGAATTTAGTTCAACAAGTCCGTATTTGCCTGTCGTCGCATTGTAGTAACTTTCCATCGCAGGGGTAGCCGATCCAAGCAATACCTTCGCTTTGTGAATGTTTCCCAATACAATGGAAGCATCTCGCGCATTGTAACGTGGAGAAGGGTCGTATTGCTTGAAACTTGATTCGTGTTCTTCATCCACGATAATGAGCCCAAGGTCCCTGTAGGGTAAGAATACTGCTGAACGGGCACCAAGAACTATTCGAAATTTATTGGGGTCATTTTGCAAGACATGGTTCCAGATTTCAACGCGCTCATTTTGGTTGAATTTAGAATGGTACACGCCAATTTGCTCACCAAAATAGGCCGATAGGCGCTGAATCAATTGTGTTGTAAGTGCAATCTCGGGCAAAAGAAAAAGCACTTGTTTTCCTTTGTCCAGTTGTTCTTGGATCAATTGAACATATACTTCTGTTTTGCCCGAACCAGTTACGCCATGTAAAAGTGTTACATTGTGTGTATTAAAACTCAGATGAATTTCCTCTAAGGCCCTTTGTTGATCATCTGACAGGGCTTTAAATGATTTATCACCCAAGCCACTTTTTGTATAACGTGAAATTTGAACACGTTCCTGATAAATGATCCCTTGCTTTTCTAATGTGTTCAAGGTTGATTGGGAGATGCCTTTGTCAAGAAGTGTTTTTCGTTCGATGGGTTCTATCCCCAAGGCACTATGATTTCCTTCTTGAAGGATGGTCAAAAGGGTGTCAAGTTGCTGCTTTGCTGAATTTTTTGATTCAAGCCGTTGAATATGTCCATTGAGAATTTCCTCATTGGCGCAGTCCTCAGAAAGTAAAATGTAAACAGCAGTCTTTGCCGAAAATCGATCCTTTAGTGCTTCGACGGAAATAACAATTTTCTTATCAATGAGTCGCTTAATGATGGGTTGAATGGTCTGAATACCAACAATCTCAGCAATTTGTTTCAAATCAAGTTGCTCACTAAATTCCAAACTTTCAACAATCAAGGTTTCTCGATCGTCTAAAGGGGTATTGATAAGGTCGGCATCGGGGTGCAGCACTACCTTTGTTTCACTGGCGAGTTTAAAGTTGGCAGGCAAAGCCGCGTTCATCACATCTCCAATTGGTGCCATGTAATAATTTGAAATCCATTGCCAAAATTGATATTGCTCTTGAGTGACAATGGGTTCCTGGTCTAGAAAATGCGCTACATACTTCGCAGTATACGCTGTTGGAGCCACTTCTGTGGTGCGAATAGCAATTCCAGTAACCAGCTTTGACCTTCCAAAAGGTACGATGACACGCCCACCAATGCGAATGAAATCATTCATTTCGAAAGGCACACGATACGTAAATTCAGTGTAGATAGGAACCGGTAGGATCACATCAACAAATAACGTTCTCCGTTCACTCATAATGTAAAGTTACAAGAATGATTGTCCCGAAAGAAATTGTTGAAAATTATTGGCAAGCAATTGACGAAGACAAATCTCCAGGATGCTGGCTACAGAACAAATAGGTTCCGGTTATTGGACCATTGCACAATTCTGTGGTTGTTTTTCCTGAGAGCATTCGAACATTCGGATTGTCTGGATTCACGAAGAACTTCTCCTTCTTGTAGGTTTGTCGAGATGAGAAGATGCCGATTACTCGACCATTGCTCGAGACAAGATTCGTAAATGTTGGTTTGCTTTGCGCCAATGAGGAGCTCGGTTGATTTACTGTCATGTAGTTGTAAAGGTCATCAGATCCTCCAGTGCATGTTACCTCAATTGAGTGGAAGCGACGCTGATCAATAGCTGCATTGCTAGTGATATGGTCCCTGATTAACTCGAAGAAAATTTTACCGTTCGCTGTAAACGAAACAGAAGGAGAACCATCCACCGTTTCCGTTTCACCAAGGTTCCAATCAAAGGATTTGAGGGTATAGGTCCCTGCTATACGCTCGTAAAAGTTAATTTTCAGTTTCGTATTCATCACACGCGCATTCCCTTTGGCTACAGAAACACCCGATGCAATGTAACTTCCGGGATTGTCGGCAAATTTGAATTGAAAATTTTGCAGGTCAACAGCTGTTGCTACCACTCCATTCACCAATTTGGTTTCTCCATCAACTGTAAATTCACCACCATTCAAAGAAACATGTAAGTTGTATGTCATTGATGCATCCAGAGGAGCGCTCGAAGATGTTTTGAAGTAATATACTTTTTGTTCTGGTGCATAGAAAACACCATTTTCGCTTTTGTTCGGGATGATGGTGTCAACCAAAGTCCACTCACGGAAAACAGCACCATTTTTTGTTTCTTGAATGGTTGCGTCTACTTGAGAGAAGTAACTAGAGTCAGGAATCTGAGCAATGTTTAATGAATTTCCAGGGCCAATAAATGCTCGTGTGATTTTTACATAATGCAGGGTGTCTTGTTGATCAAGAAGTCCAACAATAACAGCAGTTTCTTTAAAGTCACCCACCAAGTTGATGTCCTCAGAGCATGATGAAATGCTTAAGAAAACAAGGGCTACAACTGCAAAAATGTATTTAAACGGATTCATTGGCTTGATTGAATAGATTCCAAATATACTGAAATAAACAACGGAGTATATCGTATAATTTACCTTAATCGCGGACTTTGTTCATGCCCATTGCGCGAAGCATCCAGTTTGGTAAATATTTACCTGGCTTTCTGTGTTTTAAATTGATGTACCATCCCCATTTTTTCATGACAGGAACTTTATGGGTTTCAACAAACTCAATCCATGTTCCGTCAGGATCTTCGATGTAGGAGAATCGTCCACCGGCCTCACCCATGTCAAATGTGCCTGAACTGTCAACTGTAAAAGGAAAGCCTTTTGCTTCACATTCTTTCTGCAATTGATCCATTCCCTGAATGTCAAAGCAAAGATGAATGAATCCCCAATCTCCCCAAAATCGATTTTCGAAAATGGGGCGAACGTTAGTGCGATCTAGAGATTGAATAAGTTCAATTTCAGTAGGACCTAATAATTTTGCGAAGGGACCCCTGCGCTCTGAACTGTGTATCAACAAAACTCTTCGGTATTTCCCAGTTCCGCCCAAACGGTTTAAATCCTCAAAATCCCCTGTTATGTCCGACTCAATCTGGTTATATCCTAAAATATCCTGGTATAAGGTCAATGCTTTGTCAATGTCGCGAACACCTATCACTGTTCCCGCGGCTCCTCCACACAAGGAGGGATGACCGGATTTTGAAAAGTACCCACGACCTTCTACAATCTGAAAGATATTCCCATTAGGATCTTTGCAATAAAAGGTAGGTTTCCCATTCGCTGCGGTATATATTTCACTCAATTCAGGTGCCTCATTTTTTTTAAAGTACGCATAACTTTCGGCAACATTTCTTGATTTGATCTTGCAGATATACAATCCCGTATCTCCTGGTTGGATCGTGAAATCAGCTTTCTCAGTTGGACGACTAGTAAACTGCCAGATTTCAAATCCGCCGCCACCTTCCATACTTAGTGCAAGGGTTGCCGTGCGCGAATGAACTATTCCTCCTGTGTAACGCGTCATTAAAGGTGCTTCTGCTGCTTCTTCAAATACCCTCACGTTCACGCCGAAAAAAGTGCGGTACCATTTCCAAGCCGCTTGCACATCAGGGACACCAATTCCCATTTGCTGAATTCCACAGATAATCTTTTCCATAATCTAGTTCAATGACCGCAAAGATACTATTGTTGACCTAACGAATTGCCCTTTCATTAAACAGAACATAGCCAAAACTTAGCTGAAAACTGAAAGGAGTTTCTTGTTTAGGAAAATAATTGACTGTAGCTCGTATTGGGCCTGCAAAGGAATGGTAAATCACAGATGCCGAGGACATGTACGTCTCTCCTTTGAAGGGTTTGGAATACCCAAATGTACCATCGCTGTTTTGCTGAAGGGTAACAAATGGTTGATAAAAATAACCGTCAAAACGCAAGTCAAGATCCTTGCGCGGAGAAAAAATCGCATTTATACCTATCCCAAGATACTGTGGGGAACGGTATTCTTTGAAAAAGTGTGTTTCAGCATCTGGAACCAAAGAAAAAGACGTGAGTGTTAGTAAAGAGGCGGTATAATTGGTGAATAGCGACTGACTATTTAGGACTCCTTTTCCGTGAATGCCAAGGTGAAAAAGGGGTTGGTCGATAAAGAAGGATTGAAATTCAGCTTTTAAGTTGATCCAACTGTGCTGGTTCTGAACGATTTCATCCGTTTGTGATGTTGTTCCTGGGGTATATTTTTCTTTTCCAGTAACGTACCTTGCCTTGAAAATGAAATAGTGACCCGAACTAGCAAATTGCTTGCGATTCAAGGAGTTTTGTACAAATTGCCAACTGTAGGTGTACCCGTTGAAATTGGTGACATCCGAAGTGTCTTTGTTGCTGAAGTTTTCGGATTGATAGTAATCGTCTTCGAGGATGAAATAGCGTGCGTCGAAGGAGCTTTTTGTCGTATTTCCAATGGGGTGGTCAAATCGTGCACCGTAATACATTTCATTCTGAACAAGAAATGAAGGTTTTACATCTTCAAAGAATGTGGCGAAACTTCGGAAATAATCCCAACGGTTCATGGTGAAGTATCCTGAAAGTGAGACGGGATAAACAGAAGGAAAATCAATGGTATACTCGAGTTTTGCCGATCCGTAAAATTTCCCGAAGTAGGAAGAGGCACGAATGGTCGAAGCAGTTTTACCAATAACACGGTACGATAAGCCAATGAACCCTGTGTTTACTGGCCTTGATGAAAAATGGCCACCCACTTCTAGTTTAAATGCTTTTGATTTTTTTGCTTCAAGGTTGAGGTGATAGGTACTGTCTTTTAGGGTAATGAGTGGATAAAGAAATGCAAGTTGACTCGTCGCATTGAGACGGTAGTAACGTTTTTCAAATTGTTTCAATGTCAACACTTCATCTTTTCGATCACGGATCAATGAAGATGTCACAAATTTTAATGGCCGCTTATATCCTGAAACCGAATTAATGGAACTCACATTCAAGGGAGCAATGCCATTTCGGAATGCTTTACGTCGCTCTGCTAAATCTTCTGACGTAACTCTCCTTGTGACATGCTGTGAGATGGAGTCAATATACATAAGTGCATTTTGATAGCCATCTTCAATAGCACGTTTCACATTCTCAAATTCAAAGGTTGAAACATCAGTCTTAGGTTGTATGATGATGCCTGCATCACATGGAAGATTGTAATCGGAGTAGGAAACGAGCATGTTGGTCAATTGACTAATGAGGTCATCTTCGGAGGGAGGTTTTGCATTATTGGACACATTGCTACCAATGATATAGTCAGGGTTGAAGTCGGTATACATGACATTCGCTGGAAAATTGTTGTAAAGTCCACCGTCAAAGAGAAGAGTTCCATTCACCCGAATAGGAAACAAATAAAAGGGAAAGGTCATCGACGAACGAACGGCTTGATTGAGTGGGCCATGGTCAAACACGACACTTTTTTTATGGGTGATATCGCTTGCTACGCAGCGGAAAGGAATAAATAAACTGTCAAAATTATTTCCATATGACGCACCCGTTGTCCCGAGTATTTTTAACATTTCAAAATCCAGAAACGAAGAGGAAATAAAGTTTGTTGGTAAGGATTTTTTAATGATGCTATCTCCGGAGAAAGATAGATCGACCATTGATGCGTTGTTCTCTTGTTCCTTGTAAAGAAAGTGTTGGGTACTTTTTAATTTTCCCAATGTCATCAATTGGAAATCTTCACTCAATACATACGCTTCAATTTCAGTAGGACTGAATCCGCTAGCATAGAGTGAGCCAACCAGAGCCCCCGCAGATGTGCCGGTAATGTAGTCTATTGGAATGCCTTTTTCTTCAAGTGCTTTAAGGACACCAATGTGTGCCAAACCTGTTGCACCACCTCCACTCAAAACGAGACCAACCTTTTGACCGTGCGAAATTCCACTCCAAAGCAAGAGGCACAGACAGAAAACATGACGTTTTATTGGGTTCAAATTCGTTCTTTTGTACAAAGTAAAAGGAAATTAATCATAAAAAGGCAAAGATGGGAACAGAGATGAAGGAGCAAGACCGTAAAATGGTGATTACACTGAAGACATTTTACGGTTTGGAGGAGATTCTCAAAGAAGAATTGGAGGAATTGGGCTTCTCAGATGTTGTACTTTTAAACCGCGCCGTTCAAATCAAAGGAAATTGGAATGATGTGTATTTTTTAAATTTGCATTGCCGATGTGCGATTTCAGTTTTACTTCAATTGGCCGTTTTTGAACTGAAATCAGAAGATGATTTATACACGCGTTGCGCAAAGATGAATTGGACATCGCTCTTCGATAAAGACAAAACATTTGCCGTTAAAGGGGCGATATTTTCTGATTTGTTTCGTCATTCCCAATATCCATTTTTAGTGGTGAAGGATGCAATCGCTGATTCATTTCGCGACAAATACGGGCAGCGTCCCGATGTCAATGTGAAAACGCCTCAGGTGATGATCGATCTGTATGTCAACAACAAAACGGCTACGATTTCTTTGAATACGAGTGGATTGCCTTTATTCCAGCGAGGTTATCGAGAATCAGTTGGGGAGGCGCCAATCAACGAGGTTGTGGCTGCAGCGCTTGTTCGCATGAGTGGCTGGGACCGTAAATCGACTTTTGTGGATCCATTCTGCGGATCTGGAACCATCTTGATAGAGGCCGCGTTGTTAGCAACTGGAATTCCATCAAATATTGAGCGTCAGCATTATGCTTTCAAGAATCTATTGAATTACGATGCTGAGGTATGGGATGAAATGTATGAAGAGGCCAACAAAAAAGTGAGAAGTTTGCCTTGCCGCATCATTGGATCTGATGTCAGCGATGATATGGTTACCAAGACACGGCGCAATTTGCGTGGATTCTCTTTTGGAAGATTTGTGGAGACTTCGGTGTGCAGTTTTGAAGAGATGAAGCGTCCAGAAGATCACGGAACGATGATTACCAATCCTCCTTATGGAGAACGCTTGGATGTGGACGTGGAAGAGATGTACGATGCCTTGGGGACATGGATGAAGCACGAAATGAAGGGCTTTGAATGTTGGGTCATTTCTTCAAGCGAAGAAGGATTCAAATCTCTTGGCTTAAAGCCAGACAAGAAAATTAAGATGTTCAACGGTGAACTTGAATGCAGCTTCAGAAAGTACAGCATCTATGACGGCTCGAAGAAAATGCAAGCTGTTGTTGAATAGTTACGAGTTACCAATTACTAATTACTAATTACGAGTTACTAATTACGAGTCACGAATTTGGTGGCTCTGCCGCAGCGTACACGTGAGGTGCGATAGCAGCCTCGAAGCCGCGAATTACTAGTTACCAATTACTAATTACGAGTTACGAGTTACGAATTTGGTGGCTCCGCCGCAAAGGACACGTGACGTGCGATAGCAATCTCGAAGCCGCGAATTACTAGTTACTAATGACTAATTACGAGTTACGAGTTTCGAAGCACGATCAAGTCTCTTGTCTTTGTTCCCTTGTCTTTCAAACTTCGAAGCTCAAAGAGCGAAGAAGTGTCTTTTGTCTAAAACCAA
>CAIQQH010000135.1 GCA_903873915.1 uncultured Flavobacteriia bacterium
ATCGATTATTCGATGTCCGTAATCGTTTCTAGAGCCTTACCAGATGTACGGGATGGCTTTAAACCAGTGCACCGCCGCGTATTGTACGGTATGCAAGACCTAGGTGTACTGTCTAACCGACCACACAAAAAGTCAGCGAGAATCGTTGGGGAAGTCTTGGGTAAATACCACCCTCACGGCGATAGCTCTGTGTATGACACTATGGTCCGTATGGCACAACCGTGGTCATTGCGCTACCCTCTTGTTGACGGACAAGGTAACTTCGGATCGGTCGATGGCGATAGCCCTGCGGCAATGCGATATACTGAAGCACGCCTTCGTAAAATTGCGGAGGAAATGCTCAATGACCTTGACAAAGACACGGTAGACTTTGCTCCGAATTTTGATGATAGTCTAGAAGAACCTACGGTAATGCCTACGAAAATCCCGAACCTTTTGGTGAACGGTGCATCGGGGATCGCGGTGGGAATGGCCACGAACATGGCTCCACACAATCTAACAGAGGTTGTGGATGGAATCATCGCTTATGTGGACAATAAAGATATTGATGACGAAGAACTTCTGAACTACGTCAAAGCTCCTGACTTTCCTACTGGTGGTACAATCTATGGATATGATGGGGCACGTGAAGCCTTGCTCACAGGTCGTGGCAAAATCGTTATTCGCGCCAAAGCAGAAATTGAAGAGCACAATGGCCGTGAGCAAATCATCGTGACGGAAATTCCGTACCAGGTGAACAAAGCGGAAATGATCAAGAAAACCGCAGATCTTGTCAATGACAAGAAAATCGAAGGTATTTCTGATTTGCGCGATGAGTCTGACCGCAATGGTATGCGTATCGTTTACGAAATCAAACGAGATGCTATTGCCAATGTGGTATTGAATAAGTTGTACAAGTTTACAGCACTTCAAACTTCATTCTCGGTAAACAACATTTGTTTGGTGGATGGTCGTCCGCAATTGCTCAATTTGAAGAGCATGATCGCTAAATTCGTGGAATTCCGCCATGAGGTGGTGATTCGTCGTACGCGTTTTGAATTGCGTAAGGCCGAAGAACGTGCCCACATCCTTGAAGGATTGATCATTGCGTCTGACAATATAGATGAAGTTATCGAAATTATAAAGACGTCCGCAAGTCCGGATGATGCCAGAGATCGTTTGGCAACGCGTTTCGGATTGTCTGAAATTCAAACACGTGCGATTGTTGACATGCGTTTGCGTCATTTGACTGGACTTGAGCAAGATAAACTACGTGCTGAATTCGATGAATTAATGACCTTGATTGCTGATTTGAAAGACATCCTTGAGAATGAAAGCCGTCGCATGGAAATTATCAAAAATGAATTGATTGAAGTGCGCGAGAAATACGGTGACGAGCGTCGTTCGATCATTGAATACTCAGCGAGCGAAATGCGCATGGAAGATTTGATCGCCGATGAGGAGGTCGTTATTACAATTTCACATGCAGGATATATCAAACGCACAAGTTTAAACGAATACAAGGTGCAAAACCGAGGTGGAATGGGATCGAAAGGTTCTGCTACACGCGATAAAGATTTCTTGGAACACCTCTTCGTGGCAACAAACCACAACTACTTATTGGTGTTTACCGAAAAAGGACGTTGTTTCTGGATGCGTGTTTACGAAATTCCTGAAGGAAATAAATTGTCAAAAGGCCGAGCAATCCAAAACTTGATCAACATCCCACAAGACGATAAAGTGAAGGCCTATGTGAAAGTGAAGGATTTGACGGACAAGGATTATGTTGAGAACAACTTCATTGTGATGTGTTCAAAACAAGGTGTGATTAAGAAAACATCGCTTGAGGCCTACTCGCGTCCAAGATCAAACGGTATCAATGCCATAACAATTCGGGACAATGATGAGTTGCTCGAGGCAAAATTGACCAATGGAACAAATGAAATCGTTCTAGCAACATCTTCTGGCCGTGCGATACGATTTAATGAATCGACAGTGCGTCCTATGGGTAGAAACGCATCTGGAGTTCGTGGAGTATCCCTAGGAGGAGATCACGATCAAGTTGTTGGAATGATTTGCGTTGAAGATGTATTCTCAACCATTCTAGTGGTTTCAGAAAAAGGATATGGAAAACGCACTTTCTTAAACGATCCTGAAGATCAAGAGCCAGTTTACCGCATCACGAACCGCGGTGGCAAAGGTGTGAAAACATTGAACATCACAGATAAAACAGGTCCTTTGTTGTCTATCTTGAATGTGGATGACGAAGAGGATTTAATGATCATTACGAAATCAGGAGTTACAATCCGCATGCACATCGATACCATCCGCACGATGGGACGCGCAGCACAAGGGGTTCGTTTGATTAACCTCAAAGGAAATTCAGAAATCGCAGCAATTGCGAGAGTTCCAAGAAGTGAAGACGAGGATGAAGAAATGGAAATCGATGGTGAAAATCCAGTTGATTCCATTGAAACGGATCTGGAATCAGAGAGTGGCACAGAAGTTGACAACGACGGCGCTGTGGAATAAATAACAAATTTGCATCGTAATAAACAAAATGAAAAAACGTATGAAAAATCTAGCGATTCTTATCGGGGCAGCACTTCTTTCGTCAAGTGCGTTCGCTCAGAAAAACAATGAAACATCTGCAGCAATTGAATATTTAAAATTCAAAGACCAGGTAAAAATGATGATGATGGAGGGTAAAATTGATTTTTCAATCATCCAACCAACAATTGCTAAGGCAAAGGAATTCATCGACTTGGCTGCAGCAAACGAAACCACAAAAACCAGCCCAAAAACTCTTTACTACAAAGGAGAGATTTACACTGGATATCTAATAGCATTTTCCACCGATTCTGTATTTGCAAAAACAGAAAGTGAAAACTATTTAAACATTGGTTTAGCTGCTTATAAGCAATCACTCTCAGTTAGTGGTAAATTTAGAGGTGATATTGAAACATCAATCATTAAGCAAAGAAGTATTTATGGATCGAACATTGACACCTTGTACAAATACGAAAAATATAAAGAAGCTGCAGAAGCTTGTGAATTGCTAGTAAAATTATCTGATGTTGTTGGACAAGTTGATACTTCTACGATTTACTTCACTGGAGTTTGCTTTGAAAAAGCAAAGATGTATGAGAAAGCTGGAGATAAATATAGTCAAGCAGCACGCTACAACTACAAATTGCCTAATGCCTATGCGAGAGCATCCGTAAACTTCCGTCTTGCAGGAAAAAGCGATTTAGCGAAAGCCATCATTACAGAGGGCAGAAAGAAATTCCCAACCGATCGTGATTTACTTCTGGAGTTGGTGAATATTAGTATAGATGAAGGTGATAAAGCGGGAGCTGAAGCCGCACTTGCTGCTGCAATTGCCACAGATCCAAACAATAAAATTTTGCACTATACAATCGGAACAATCTATAGCCAATTGAACCAGCATGATAAGGCAGAAACAGCGTTAAACAAAGCACTTGAAATTGATCCTGAATTTGAACGGGGGATGTTTCAATTAGGGGCAGTTCTTGTGACTTGGGCGGCAGAAAAGAAAACTGAAGCGAACCAATTGAAATTTGGTGATGCCCGTTATGATGTTTTGTTAAAAGAAGCAGATGACATCTACAGAAGAGCATTGATTCCTTTGGAAAAATACATCGCTAAGAATCCAAACGACAAAGATGTATTGACCATTTTGTATCAGCTTCATAGAAGTCTTGGCAACACAGAAAAAGCCATTGAATTTAAGAAGCGAGCAGACGCAATTAAATAACAGTTGCACCCATTAGATAATTAAAAATCCTTCGCATCTTTTTTTGCAAATCGAAGCGAGTTAAATCTAAAATCTAAATATGGAGTAACGATATCATGAAAACCAGCGGCATTCAAGGGCCAATAAAGTTGTTGTTGATTCCAATGAAAATAAAAATTCCACTGTTGAATATCGTGATTCCAGCCCCATAAGCCATTATTGAAGCGACCTGGATATTTTCCTCCTTGCGAAGCCTGCGCATAATACATTGTCAAATACCAAAGGTTATTAAGATAATCATCTGCATAATCAACAAAAGAGCGATTCCATATAGATTTCCAATAGGCTGAATGAGCCGTATACCTTGCTGCTATTTCATTTTCAGGTAAAGCAACCATTTTCTTCACC
>CAIQQH010000136.1 GCA_903873915.1 uncultured Flavobacteriia bacterium
ATAAGGGTTTTAATCACGCGTTAAATAGCGCAATACATCTGCTGCACCATGCAAGCCAAACAATGCGGGCATATAGCTTACCGTTCCGTAAAATGAACGTTTGAAGTTGAGTCCATCGGTCATTTTAAGAGAATTTTTTAGTTGAAGTTCTGAGGAGAATACTGCCCGAACATTTTTTGGTGTAATGCCCCGATTGCGCAAGCGTTTTTTTACCTGGGCAGCGAGTTTGCAATTGTAGGTGCTTGGAAGATTGACCACCTGAACACGTGTGGGGTCAATTTTTCCACCTGCGCCAAAATGGGAAACAATCTTAATTTTTAAACGAATACATGCGGCGATCCATTCGATTTTTGGCGTTACTGAGTCGATGCAGTCCATCACAATCTCTGGCTTATATTCAGCTAAAATTTCCCAAACACGCTCAGGCTCAACAAATTCTTCAAGAATGTGAAGGCTTAGATTTGGATTGATGTCTTTCAATCGTTCGCCCAATACCACGGCCTTGTTTCTGCCAATGGTCGAATCGAGTGCTGTCAATTGCCGGTTTTTGTTCGTCGGATCGAAAACGTCACCATCGATAATGGTCATGGTTCCAACGCCCGAGCGGGCAATAAATTCCGCTGCAAATGAGCCTATTCCGCCAAGTCCCACAATCAGAACATGGGATTTTTGTAAGGTATCTAGTTTATCTTCTCCGAGGATTAACTCAGTGCGTTCTAACCATTGTTCCATTTGCTAAATATTCGTTCAAAGGTACGTGCTATTTTTTCTTGCAATGCAATGACCGGTATTCCTTTCAACTCGGCGATTTTGTGATATATGTTTTGAATAGGCACGAGTGAATCATCCGTCTCAAGAAGCAGTTGGTCAAACGGAATCCCTTTTATTGCCAATTGTAGCTTTTCATTCGTCAACACATTAGCGCCAATGCTTAAAATAAATCCTTCTTGAAGAATCTCATTGATCAAGTTTGCTTTCGAGATTCCATGGTAGACCCAATATTGGGTTGGGTTTAGTTCTCTGCGGATCATTTTTAACTCATTCCAAGAGCGCACACAGTGCACAATGAGAGGCAGTTGATAAGTTTCGGACAACTCAATGTGCTTTCGAAAAATCCATTCTTGAACGGCCAAGTCTGGACCTTGAATCCGATCTAAGCCTGTTTCTCCGATGGCGACACATTCTTTTTTTGGACTAAATTTTCGACCAATGGCAGTGATTTCAGGCCTTCTGAAGCATCCCAAGGGTGAATTCCAATGGAAAAATTGGCACAGATTTCCTCATCCACGCGCAGGTTGTACACCTCTAGATTTGCATGTTGATGATGATGTGAATGTGCATTGAAGTACATTGGCTTAAGTTTCAAAAGGCGAAGTTTTAAATAATTTTTATATTTTCACGCCCTAACTATTCTGATATATGGAAAACTCTGTACAAAAACACCCCCAAGGATTATACGTTCTTTTTGCAACTGAAATGTGGGAACGCTTCTCTTACTATGGAATGAGGGCACTTTTCGTTTTGTTTTTAGGGAAAGCTTTATTGTTCGATAAAGAATTAGGAACGCAAATCTATGGTAGTTATACTGGTTTAGTATACTTGACACCTCTTATTGGTGGTTACGTTGCTGACAGATATTGGGGGAATAGGAAATCAATTGTTATTGGTGGACTATTAATGGCTTTAGGTCAATTTTTTATGTTTTTGGCTGGCAGTTTTTACACTGAAGGCGGTTTAGCGGCAACGTTAATGTTTTCCGGATTAGGATTGTTGATTTTGGGAAATGGTTTTTTCAAACCAAATATTTCCACTATGGTAGGACAATTGTATCCTCAAGGTGATCCAAAAATTGATTCAGCTTTTACCATTTTCTATATGGGTATCAATTTAGGGGCTTTTATTGCACCTTTATTGTGCGGTGCAGTTGGAGATACTGGAAATCCTGGTGATTTTAAATGGGGCTTTTTGTTAGCATGCATCGGTATGATCATTAGCGTTTTATTGTTTGTTTCGATGAAAAATCACTATGTCGTTGGACCTGATGGGACGGCAGTAGGTGCAAAACCACAGAAAAAAGTTGCTCATGCGAACGTGCCAGAAGTTAAAATGTCTATGAATACCATCTTGTTGTGGGTTGGAATTTGGATTGTTCTGTTAGTAGCATTTTATTTTCTTTTGGCAGGAGATATAATTGGAGCCTTTATATTTTCTCTAACAATTGCTGCTCCAGGCATTATTATTTCTGATCCAAGTTTATCCAAAATTGAAAAACAAAGAATTTGGGTTATTTATATTGTTGCCTTTTTTGTCATCTTCTTTTGGGCTGCTTTCGAACAAGCTGGAGCTTCATTAACTTATTTTGCCGACGAACAAACAATTAGAGAGGTTGGATTAAAAATTTCGAGTTCTGTATTGTTGACAATTTCAATTGTTGCACTAGCCATATCTGCATACTTTTCTCGTAAGGTATATAAGTCTTGGGTGAATAAAACAGGTTGGCCAATGGCTACTATGATTTATTTATTTATTGTTGCAATTGTTGGAGGATTGTTTTATTTGTGGAGCAGTTCTACAACTTTAGGATATATGAGTATTGATGTTATTCCAGCTAGTGCTTTCCAAAGTGTAAATGCTGTCGCAATCGTACTTTTTGCACCAGTTTTTGTTGCTATTTGGAGTTTCTTAGGTAAGAAAAAAATGGAACCAAGTTCACCTTACAAGCAATCAATTGGTTTAATGCTTTTAGCACTTGGTTATGTTGTAATTGCTATTGGTGTGCAAGGCATAGAACCTGGGGTTAAAGTGAGTATGATGTGGTTAGTGAGTTTATACACGATTCATACTTTTGGTGAACTTTGTCTATCACCAATTGGATTATCAATGGTGAATAAATTAGCACCATTAAAATTTGCTTCTTTGTTGATGGGGGTTTGGTTTTTGAGCACTGCAACAGCGAATAAGTTTGCAGGAACATTAAGTGCTTTATACCCGGAAGATGTTGTTGCAGTATCAGTTATTGAAAAAATTGAAAAAGAAAGTTCTTTTATTCTTATTCCAGAACAATTTAATAAAAAGAAAGCGTCCGAATTGGAAGGTCAAAAGGTTATCCCAGTATCATCAATATCATTTGGCGAAATTACCGATGTAAAAATTAAAGGAGAAATTACAAAAAAGGTCTTTGAATCAAGATTAGATAACTCAAAATCCTTTGTTGGATTTAAAATTACAACACTCTATGATTTCTTTATGGTCTTCGTCTTTATGGCAGGAATTGCTTCCATAATTTTATTTTTCTTAAGTAGAAAGTTGATGAAAATGATGCACGGTGTGCGTTAAGTAGAATTTATAGTATTTTTGAAAAGCAGCCTCAATAGGGGCTGCTTTTTTTACACCTAATGAATATGAAAAAGATTCTTTTCGCTGCCGCATTGACCGTATGTTGTGGACTAACTAACGCCCAAATTAAGGCGATAACGGAGAATGGGGAGGAGGTCGTTCTTTTTGAGAATGGACAATGGGAATACACAGAAGGCACTGAGGTGGCTGAAGAAGAAATTCTTATGAACCCCTTGAAATTCGTACGTCCTGCGACATCTACATTTCTCTTGAAAAGCACAAAATTTAACATTGGGGTCTACCTGGATTCAAAGAAATGGACCATTGAAAAAGGCAAGGGCGACGATGCCTATGAGTACCAATTGACCTTGAATCAGGGTGATTTGTATGCCATGTTGATAACCGAGCAGGTAGAAATCCCCTTGGAGTCGCTCAAAGAAATCGCCATTGAAAATGCCCGTGATGTTGCTCCAGATGTTTACGTCGCAAAAGAGGAATACCGAATAGTGAACGGACTTAAAGTCTTGATGCTGCAGATGAATGGCACTCTTAGCGGGATCAAGTTCAGTTATTACTGCTATTATTTTACAAGTGAAAAAGGCACCATCCAGTTTATCGGATATACCTCTCAAAATCTGTTGCCTAAGTATCAAAAAACCATTGAAGACCTGTTGAATGGTCTTGTTCAATATTAAGCATACTTATTCCCTAAAAAATGCCAGCAAATAAACATCCTAAAGCTTTACCCTACTTGTTCTTCTCTGAAATGTGGGAACGGTTCGGTTATTACCTTATGATTGGAATCTTCACCCTTTACCTGAAGGATAAAGCCGATGGTTTTTCCATGAGCGAGGAAGATGCATCGGATCTATACGGTACATTCATCGCTTTCGTGTTTTTAACGCCATTTATTGGAGGCTTACTCGCGGACCGCGTTTTGGGCTATCGCCGTTCGATCACCATAGGAGGACTGTTAATGGGTATAGGCTATTGCTTGATGGCGATTCATGATCTAAATATGCTTTATCTGTCCATGTTCTTGGTTATTCTGGGGAATGGATTCTTCAAGCCGAACATCTCGACCTTGCTGGGTAATTTGTACAACAACGAGGAGTACAAGTCGCTGAAAGATTCTGGGTATAGCATTTTCTACATGGGAATCAACGTTGGGGCGTTCATTTGTAATTTCTTCGGGGCGGCCTTGTACAACATGATTGGTTGGGGAGCGGCATTTATCGCGGCTGGAATTGGGATGTTTTTGGGGATCATAATTTTTTGGATGGGAACGCGCCATTTCAAGCATGCCGATGTCATTAAACCAAAAGCAGAATCGGACATGTCACTGGCCAAGATCTTTGGAATTATTTTACTCCCGGCAATCGCTTTTGGATTGATCGGCTATTTCTTGCCTGAACCTATCGTAAAAACACGCACGACGGATGCCTTCCTATTTGGCTGTATTCCTGTGATCTTCTTTTACGTGTATCTTCTGGTAAAAAGTCCGAAAGAGGAGCGACGACCGGTAGCGGCCATGTTGTCGATTTTTGCTGTGGTGATTGCTTTTTGGGCGGTGTTTAAACAAAATGGTTCAACACTCAATACATGGGCTGACCAATACACGGACCGTCAAGTATCAGCATCTTCTGTTCCTGTTCTGGACGGACTCAAACTTGTGAAGCAATACGAATATGTAAAGGATACGATTCAATTGACCGACAAACAGTTTCGTCCTCAGGTGGCAAAGGACGATAAGCCTGTCATGGTCATTGATTATCCGGATTACTTCAAGAATTTACCCAAGGAAAAATTGCCAAAAGATGGCGAGGTGGTGTACGCCCTGAATACCAATCTATTTCAATCGGTCAATCCCTTCTGGGTGGTGGCATTGACCCCATTGGTCTTGGCATTTTTTGGTTTCATGCGCCGTCGAGGAAAAGAACCTACGACACCTCAGAAAATCGCTTTTGGCTTGGTGATTTCCGCACTTTCTTGTTTGGTGATGGTTGGTGCCGTTTATGCCAGCAACAATGGAGGCGTTAAATCTTCCGCGTGGTGGTTTATTTCGTCTTATGCGGTCATTACCATAGGTGAACTTTTCTTAAGCCCAATGGGCTTGTCTATGGTGAGCAAATTGAGTCCGCCGCGATTGACAGCCTTGATGATGGGTGGATGGTTCTTGGCAACGTCGATTGGCAACAAGCTGTCGGGTCTCTTAAGTTCGTTCTGGGATGGCTACCAAGACAAAGCGAATTTCTTTTACGTGAACTTTGCCCTTTTAGGCTCCGCCGCCTTGATTCTTTTCGTGATGCTGAAATGGCTCAACAAGATTTTTAAGGAACACGAGGGCTAAGGTGGAGTTACTAATTACTAATTACAAATTACGAGTTACGAGTTACGAATTACGAGATTGGTGGCTCCGCCTCAGCGGACACGTGAGGAGCGAAGAATGCACGAATTCAGAACTTTAAGTCACTAATAATTAGTCATTAGTAACTAGTAATTAGTAACTAGTCATTAGTAACTAGTAATTAGTCACTATTCATTAGTAACTAGTCATTAGTAATTCATCATTGGTAATTCGTCTCAACCTTGTAGATCGTCCCCCTGATCCATGCCCTGCAATTCGACCAAATTGGTGTAAATGCCATTTTGTGAAATCAATTCTTCATGGGTTCCATGCTCAACAATTTGACCTTGTTGAATAACCAAAATCTTATTCGCATTCCGAATGGTGGAGAGGCGGTGTGCAATCACAAAGGATGTGCGTCCTTGCATGAGTTTGTCCAAGGCATCCTGAACCAAGCGTTCTGATTCTGAATCTAATGCCGATGTTGCTTCGTCAAGGATAAGGATGGCAGGATTTTTAATGATCGCTCGTGCAATGGCGATGCGCTGTTTTTGTCCTCCGGAGAGCTGAATTCCTCGATCACCCACTTGTGTTTCTAGTCCTTCAGGGAAGGAACTGATGAATTCCCAAGCATTGGCTTTTTTTGCTGCTTCAATGATCTCTTCTTCGCTGGCATCGGTGTCACCAAAACGAATGTTTTCACGAATAGAACCTGCAAATAAAATGACTTCTTGAGGAACGATGGCCATGTGCTTGCGCAAATGCGTCACATCGATTGACTTAATGTCGTTGCCATCAAATTGAATACTACCCCCATCCGTATCATAATAATGCAGCAGGAGGGAGGAAATGGTTGATTTACCAGATCCTGATGAACCTACAAAGGCAATCGTTTCATTTTGCTGGGCGTGAAAACTAATTCCTTGAAGCACCGGAAGGTCTTTGCGCTGTGGATAAGAAAATTCTACATTATCGAAACGAATTTCTCCAGTAATGTTGGGCGTGCTTTTTCCAGGCAAGAGTTCTTGTTCACCCGGTTGACCAATCAATGTCATCAGATTTTCTGTCGCACCAATGGTTTTTTGAATGCTTGCATACAAGTCAGGAAGTGAACCAATCGATGCGCCCATCATGATGGTGTACATGATGAAGGAGAAAAAATCTTTGGGATTCAATTGTGGATTTGGCCCTTGGGTCATTAACAATCCTTGCCAAACGATGAAAACAATGGCGCCAAACAAGCAGAAGATAATGAACGAAATGAACAAGCCACGCCACACCCCACTTTTCACATTCATGTTTCGGATTTGCTCAATTTTTTCGTTGTATTTCCCGAGGATAAAGAACTCATTTGTAAAGGATTTCACATTGCTGATTCCCGTAAGCGAT
>CAIQQH010000137.1 GCA_903873915.1 uncultured Flavobacteriia bacterium
ATTAAGAATCATTCTAAATACCATTTTCTAGGTATTGTCAAAAGGACTCCACTATATTTTCTTTACACCATGAAAAAAATCATTCTTTGTGGCATATTTCTTCTTTCCGTTCAACTTGCGAATGCCCAAGTAAATTCGATAACACTTCAAGATTCAACGGTAAGGGATTCCTTAAAAACAGCAGAAATCGGTGAGGTAACAATTTTTCAAAAAAAGGCAATTTTCTTTTTGCCGAAAACCTTTGGAACCAAGTTCTGACTTCAAGAGTGGTGCAATAACTTCTTCCTTTCGATGCATGGTCGCAATGACTATTCTTCTGTCTGAAAAATCCATTGTTCGATGAGGTGTTTAATTGACAATTTTGTCAACTTTTTTTCAAATTTCGGGATTCTTAATCATAAGTTTTTATTTATATTTGGAACTACATTATAACGTCTGCTTATGAATTACACCTTGAATCAGTTGAACATCTTTTTAAAAGTCGTTCAGAATGAGAGCATAACGAAGGCTGCTCAGGAGTTGTTTTTATCGCAACCTGCTGTTTCTATTCAGTTAAAGAATTTTCAAGATCAATTTGATATTCCGCTCACTCAGGTCGTCAGTCGCAAATTGTTTGTGACAGATTTCGGCAAAGAAGTGGCGCTAACAGCCGAAAAAATCTTGAATGAAGTCAATGAAATGAACTTTAAAACGGCGATGTTTAAAGGGAAGATTTCTGGTACCCTGAAAGTCTCTGTTGTATCAACTGGAAAGTACGTGATTCCCTACCTTTTAAGTGATTTCTTGCAAAAACATCCCGACATCGAACTTCAATTGGATGTATCGAACGAATCAAAAATCACAACAGACCTCATTACCAACATGGTGGATGTTTCTCTATTGTCAACTCTTCCTGATTCACTGAATGTAGAAAAGATTTCATTGATGTCGAACAGCTTACATTTAGTGAGTGGCAAAGCGCTGAATCAAGTGAAATCGATTAAGGACTTGCCGACAAATATTCAATTCATTTACCGTGAAGAAGGTTCATCAACACGAAAAGAAATGGAAGAGTACGTTCAAAAACATGGTCTTTCTGTAAGGAAGAAATTGGTACTAACATCCAACGAAGCCGTAAAACAAGCCGTAATTGCCAATTTAGGTGTTTCAATTGTGCCCATCATTGGGATCCGCAATGAGTTAAAGAATGGACAATTGTTTAGCTTACCTCTTGAGGGTCTGCCTATTGTTTCCGAATGGAATCTTGTATGGATCAAAGGAAAAAGAATGTTCCCTGCAGCGCAGGCGTTCATTGATTACCTCAATGCAGAAAAACAATCCATCATTCAAAATCATTTTTCTTGGGTGGATGAATATGCCGTTGTAAAAAATTAAACCAATTGAGCCAAAGCATATTTCAAAGAGAGCAGTGCCTGCTGACTTTTTACCACAACTTCTATGAGTTTTAACTTTGCTTGAATGTACGCTGTTTCTCGTGCATTGATCAAGAACAAAGAACTTTCTCCACTTTCAAACATGAGGCGTTCAGCTTCGAGTAGGCGATAAGTATCTTCAGCGGTTCTTTGGTAAATCTCCACTTGGCTTAAAGCGTTCTGGTATTCGACGGATGCACTGCGGATTTTGTATTTTATATAAGCACGGTTATTGTCCAG
The DNA here is from genome assembly GCA_903873915.1 of uncultured Flavobacteriia bacterium. Lineage (GTDB taxonomy): Bacteria > Bacteroidota > Bacteroidia > Flavobacteriales_D > Crocinitomicaceae > M0103. The sequence continues at coordinate 1,653 of CAIQQH010000137.1, forward strand.
GTTATATTGTTCATCTTGAATTTTCAGATTGGCCATGGCATAATCTCCGCGCTCTTTTCGCAGCAATACGGGCATTTCAAATGTAACTCCCCATTTGTAATTGTTGACCGACAGATTTGTGATTGGATTGTAATTGATGGGTTCGTTGATTAGGTTATAACTCAGGTTCAATTGTGGTTTTAAGGCCTCCTTTTTTAGACGGCTATCCACCTTTAAACTTTCAATTTTATAATTCGTAATCGACAAGTAGGGGTGATTCAAGATTGCTGAATCAATTTCTTCATTCAACAGAATGAAAGAGGCATTTAGTGAAACACTGTCCATCGCATGCGGACGAGTGAGACTATCCAATTCTAAAGGAGCAGAATTTTGATCCCATAGAAAAGTGGCTAATTTATAACCAGTGCCTTGAAAATCTGTACGGTAATTACGGAACATTGCCTCTCGATTTTGTACCTGTATATTCGCTTCTAGTGTATCGATATCTGGCCGATCACCTAAATAAGACATTCGTTTAACGGCGTCAAATCTTTGTCTAGCTAAATTATAAGCATCTTGCAGTAGTTGGGAGGAGTGGTAGGCAAGGAACCAGTTCCAATAGGCATAACCTGCCTCGTACATCAATTCATTCAATTGAAGTTTTTGTTCAAAGATGGTACTTTGCTGATAGATTTTTGCCTTTTTCAGTTCTGCGCGTCGTTGATCGATGAACATGCCTTGACCAAGATTCACCGAAACCCCACCGTACCAAAGTCCGCCGTTGGGAGTTTTTTCCTCCGGGTTTAGGTAGGCACCTTGATTGATTTCAAATCCAGATTTTACCTCAATCCCATACCATGTCGGGATTTTTAATCCCGCATTTAAAAAGCTGTAATACTGAGAACCGGCATAGTATTTTTGGTTCAATTGATTGTAAAGCTTCGGGTCAAATCCGCCGCGTGCTTTCAAAACGGATTTCTCACCAAATTGTATTTCCAAATTGGCTTGTTTGGCTAAAGGGTGATTCTCAATTACTAAGGCATAAAAACGTTCTTCTGAAAATGTCGTTTGAGCGAAGCCACATTGAAGAACGAGGCATGTGAGAATAAAATTGACTAAAATTTTCATTTTTTCGATTTTTCCTTAGTTTCTTTCTTTGCATAAAATTCAGGTGGGAAGCCATTGACTAAACGCCACAACTCATACCCAATAGGTACATCATTTAGTAAAATCATTGAATGTGCTCCACCACCAACACGCAAAGCCTTTGGCCATGGCTTATCATTTTTCAAAGGGGAAATCAATACGCGAAATGTTCCGTCTTCGCCTGCGAAATTATCGATCGCAAAGACCTCACCGCCAAAGGTTCCGAAGCTCGAATTTGGCCATCCTGAAAAGGCAATCGATGGCCAACCATCAAATTGTATACGCGCATGTTGACCCTTTGCCAACAGAGGAAGATCCATCGGCCTAACATACATCTCGATTGCTAAATCATAAACAGAAGGCATGATTGTCGCTATGGCATCTCCTTGTTTTATGGTTTCTCCAATTCCATTTGAAAGAATCTTCGTTACGATTCCATCTTGCGGAGCTAAAATGACGTACATCCCGTTTCGAATGGAATAGTTCATGACTTGGCTCTGAAGTTTTGTCACATCCACCTCCGCTTGATACATGTCTGATAGTGCAGTGAATTTATCCGATTCGGCCTTTGCCACTTCATCGCGAAATTTAGCTTCCACAGAATTGTATTCTACTTTCGCGTCTAAAATATCGTTCCCACTCTGCAATAGTTTTTGCTGGGCAGCGATTTGATTTGCTTGCGCACGCTGCAATGTCAACCGTCGCGTTTCAAGGTCAGTTTGAGATTTTACACCATCCTTAACGAGTGCTTCGAAACGATCAAATTGTGTTTGTGCGATTTTGCAATTGACCTGTGCAGTATGGTACTCAATACTGTCTGTTTTTAACTTCAACCTGGTTTGGTCGAGTTTAATTTTTGCCTGTTTGAGTTTTAAGCGTCCTGTTTCGATTAAGGCATCGACGCGCGTATCCATCGAGCTTACCTTGTCTGAATAGGAAATCACGGATAGTTCTTTGTTTTTCAATTGTTGTTCAGTTCGATCGACCAAGTTGGGATCGAAATAATCGTCTTTTATTTCGGAGATGAATAAAATCGTGTCTCCTTTTCGAACTGGATCTCCATCCTTGACAAACCATTTTTCTACTTTTCCCGAAATCACAGTATTGATCGTCTGAGGTTTCTGCTCTGGACGTAAAGTGGTCACTTTTCCTGAGGACTGAATGTTCTGCGTCCATGGAAGTAGGGTGACAATGAAAGCCGCAAAAAACAGTAAGCCCAGTGCACGAATCAACTTTTTGGAGGATTTCTGTTTTTCGACAACATGTAAAGCGGTCATAGGTGACTGATCAACTTCATTGGGGTTTTGAGGCGAGAGATTTAGCATGATTTCATGTGTGTTAGATACGACTCATAGGTTCCTGTAAAAACAATTTTTCCGTTTATAAAATGGATAATTCGATCTGAAATTTTAAGGTAATCGGGATCATGTGTGGCCATGATAATCGTTCGATTCTTCAATGTTTTGAATGTTTCAATCATTGATTTGGACTGCGCAGGACTTAAACCATGGCTTGGTTCTTCGCACAAGATTAATCGAGGTAAACCGATGATGACGCGCGCCATAAACAGTTTGTTTTTTACGTCGGCAGGGATAAAGTGTCCCTCTGGATTGAGCATGGTTTCGAACTTGTCGGGACATTGTTCAATGAATTCCGTTAACTCGAGTTGTTCACAAAGCGCTACGACTTCTTGCAAGGAAATCGATTTTCTTCCCATGGTGATGTTCTCCAGGATAGTGGCATAGACCAACTGGTCTTGAGCGAGCAGGGTACCGATATGTTCGCGAAGAAGGGATTTGTTTAAATTGCTAATCGGAATCCCGTCCAATGAGATGTTTCCATTGTTGGTGTCGTAAAGTCCAGTGGTCAAACAAAACAAAGCGTTGGCAGTTAGGCTCGATTCCGAAACGATGGAGACTTTCTCGTTGGCACTCACTTCAAAGGAGACATCAGCCAATACATCTGCATTTAATAACTCAAAACGGTAACTAACCTTGCTGTATTTTAAGGTCACACCTGTCGACTGATTGTTTTCAATATCGGCACCAGTGTAATTTTCGAGTTCTAAATCAGTCACTTGACCTATTTTTTCAACAGCTGTTAGGACATCATAAACAATCTCGATGCTCAAGATTAATTTTTCGACAGAGGAGAGCACGAGTAGGATAACAATTTCAGCAGCAACGAATTGACCGATATTGATTTGACCATGAATGACTAAGAAGCCTCCTGCGATCAATAAGGTAAGTGCAATGGCAACTTTGAATGCAATCAGATACGCATATTGTTTAACCAAGATTTTGAAATGGGTGTTTCGCGCATCAAGATAATGGTGAAGAAACGAATTTGTCTTATCAATATGCATCTTACTTTCTCCGGCCATCTTAAAGCTGATGCGCGAATGAGCAATTTCTTCGAGCCAATGCGCAATTTTGTACTTGTAGGTAGATTCAGTTAAACTCG